>CAKZYJ010000315.1 GCA_937884755.1 uncultured Flammeovirgaceae bacterium | reverse complement strand
ATCTCATGTTCAAAACATAAAAAATGGCCGGAATTTCTTCCGACCATGACTGGACTTAGTCCCGGAGAATTAGCTCAGGAAGTACAATCTAGGTTACCCCTGCTAATGGTAGTTTTCTGCAAAGTCACTACCATTTAGAAATGAAAAAGAGGAACTTAATTCCGGGCAAGTAGCTTGGGAAGCACAATCTGGGCACATAGTCCAGGCGCCACCACGTTGAGACTAAGTCCCCAATTCATCAATATTGGCAGTGTTTCGCAGGGACACTACCAATAGCAAGAAAATCAAAAAAATGATTGATTCCGTATAGATAAGCATGAAGAGTCTGGATAATTATATCACTATTGATCCGGAAATTCAAAATGGTCAACCTGTTTTTGCCGGAACACGAGTGCCAGTAGAGTCTTTGTTTTGGCACTTGGAAAAAGGTATTCCTATGAATGAGTTTCTAGAGGATTTTCCTAGTGTTACTAAGGAGCAGGCGGTAGGGGTGCTGGAAATTGCTCATAAGATATTCGCTTCGAGTAAAATTGGTCAAATCTATGAAGCTGTTATTGGATGAAAATTTACCAAAAAAGTTAAAGTCAGATTTTCCTGATCATGAAATCTACATAGTATCGGATAAAAAATGGAATAGCAAAAAGAACGGTGAATTGCTACAGTTGATGTTAGCAGAAGGCTTTGACGTTTTATTCACCTTTGATAAAAACCTACAGTATCAGCAAAATTTCAAAAAGTATCCGATAAGCATAGTAATTCTTAACGCAGAAGATAATGCTTATATCACTTTGAAAAAGCTCATTCCACAGATTAAAGAGCTTCTAAATCAAGAATTACCTACTGGACCAATAGAGGTAAGAATTAGGCCGTAGAATTTAGTACTGCTAAAACAAGCTCAACACTCCGTGAGCGATACGCTTTTCGTGATCTAATAACCACTTTTTGCGCCACAGGCCGCCGCCGTAGCCGGTGAGGTTGCCGCTAGCCCCGATAATGCGGTGGCAGGGTACGATGATATTAATTTTATTCTTTCCGTTTGCCATACCCACCGCCCGGCTGCTTTTATCGCTGCCAATCTGCCGGGCCAGTTCGGCGTAAGTGCCAGTCTGCCCAAATGGAATCTTCAGCAGCCCCTGCCAAACCCTTTGCTGAAAAGCGGTGCCCTCCTGCTGAAAATCCAGTCCGAAAGTGCGACGCCAGCCGGCAAAGTACTCATCCAGATGGGTAGCGCAGCGCCGGAGCAAAGCCGGGGCATCGGAGGGTTCTATCGCCTCATCCACCAGCGACGTATTGAGATCGGCGTACAGGATGGCGGTAATGAATTTCTCGTTGCCGCTAATCAGCAAATCGCCCAAGGGAGAAGGATGCGCGATGGTGGAGATACGCATAGCATCAGACGTGCTTTCGGTAGGCTTCTACGATCTGGTCTAAAAACTCACCCTGATCCATGCTCCAGTAGCGGTTAGAGAAAATCTCTACCTCCATAAAGCCGTCAAAGTCAGCTTCCTCAACCCATTCCCGTATCTGAGGTACGTTGATGCAGCCCTCGCCCATCAGTCCTCGGTCGAGCAGAAAATCCTCGGTAGGCACCCGCCAGTCGCACACGTGGAAGGCCGAAAGATTACCGTTACGTCCACAGCGCGCAATTTCCGACTGACGCTGATCGTCCCACCACAGATGATACACATCTCGGGCAATGCCTACCCAGGGTGAATTGATCATCTCGGCCATATCGTTGGCCTGTCCGAGTGTGTTCACCGCCGAGCGGGTGTCGGCGTACATGGGATGTAGCGGTTCAATCGTCACTTGTACTTGGTTAGCTTCCGCGTGGGGCAAAACGGCTTCGATACCTTCGCGAATCTGTCGGCGGGAAGCGGCCAGCGACTGGCTCGGCTCAGCCCCGCAAACCAATACAACCATTGGAGCCCCTAATGCGGCGGCTTCGTCAATCGCTCGTTTATTGTCGTCAATAGCGGCTTGTCGTTTTTCGGCACTGCTGGCAGGGAAGAATCCACCCCGGCACAGCGATACAACGCTTAACCCCAGGTTACGCAGACGGTCGCCGGTTTGAGCAATATCTCGGCCTTCCAGGGCATCACGCCATACGGTGATACCCTGAACCCCGGCTTCGGCGAAGCGTTCGGATGATTCTTCAATGCTCCAAGGCTTGGTGGTAATGGTATGAATACAGAGTTGGGATAGATCTTCCAAAGCAATAAGTGTTTAGTCGGTTAAATAGCGACTAAAATTACGAAAGGAAATTTCTTACTCCAGTATTCCGGTGGGGTTTTCTTAGCTGCTTAAGAAATACTGAATGCCCCAGCTGGAATTTCGCCCAAACTCTTCATCATCTTCACATGAGAAGATAGTGCATCGCGAAAACGGGGCATTTCGTGGTAGGGCAACTGAAACTCCTTAGCCGTTTGTTCTACAATAGGCGAAATATCTTCGTAGTGGATGTGACAGATGTTAGGGAATAAGTGGTGCTCTACCTGAAAGTTAAGTCCGCCTACGTACCAGTTTAGCAGGCGATTGTAGCGAGCAAAATTAGCGGTGGTTTCCAATTGATGAATAGCCCAGGCGTTCTCAATATTCCCCTCTTCGTTAGGCAGCGGCTGTTCCACTCCCTCCACAATGTGCGCCATCTGAAACACCAGCGTAAGAATATAACCAGCGGTAAAGTGCATCGCCAGCACCCCAATCAGCACCTGCCACCAGGTGAGTGGAGTAATAATCATGGGCAGGACTATGGTAAAGAATATGTACAGTACCTTGGTAAAGATGAGTTTACTAAGTTCAATATTGAATCTTACTTTTTGGCGTTTAACCATTCCGCCCCGGTTATACTTGAGTAATTTAATAAAATCCCCGACGATAAAGAATAATGTGTTAAATCCGTATAAGAAGAATACGTATACGTACTGATAGCGATGTACCCACTGTAGTGGAGCGTGCTTTGATAATCGGATGATCAACTTAGTACGGATATCATCATCCAGCCCGTGGATATTAGTGTAGGTATGATGAAGGACATTATGCTGTATTTTCCAAACAGTGGGGTTGGCCCCAATAAAATAGGTGGCGTACCCTACCCAGCGATTAACGGTGGCATTGCGCGAATACGAGCCATGCAGTGCGTCGTGCATCACTGACATCCCAATACCCGCCTTTCCCACACCCATTAGAATAGCAAACGGCAATAGTAGCCAGGGATTTACGGATAGTGTGAGTATAGCGGCGTAAGAGCCAAAGTACAAAGCCAGTAATACGAAAGTTTTGGCAATCATCTTTTGGTTACCGTAGTGAGAAATGCCTTGTTCTTTGAAATGTTGATTTACGCGCTTGCGTAATGTGGGGAAGAATGCTGAACGGTCGGCGTCAACAAACCGGGTTTGGTAGTTCATAGATATAAGATTTCTGAGCAGAGATTTACGAGTTCAGTCAAGAAAGGTGGGCCAGAGATGGTACACCATCCGGTGCGGCTAACGATCCTTAGTATCTGTGTATTACATTAACACGATGCCCCCCTATTACATATTGTTTGGGGGTAATGTTCGTGGATGTGGGAAATTAAGATAAATAATTAACTTATTGCGCCCTCCAAAATAAAAAGTACAAAATATTGAAAACTGCTTAAGAAATAAAAATGATGAAGAATAGTAGCTGAAGTGTACTGAAGAGCGATTCTATCTCTCGAGTACTAAGGGTTTGTATACCAACTCTCGATATACGGGTGACAAATCATCTTTATTTAGTACTAATGCTAAACAACCACCTTATGAAAAAAATTTATCTGCTCACTCTGCTAGTAGGTTTCCTCACCGCCTGTCATTCCGAAGATCCCTTGGTAAATCCATCCCCTGAATTATCTGACCCATTTACAACCATTGAGATTGACCGAATCATTCAAAATGTATTTCAGGAGGAGGGAGAGTTCGATTGGAGTCAGGTATCCGATGAGGTACTGTGGAGTGCTCTAGTCCGCAGTGACTCTGTACTGACGATTGGCTATCAGCCTTCTTCCACTGAAGAAACTACTCTAGAATTGTCGGCAATTAACATCGCTGATCCAACCTGGCAATCGGCCAAAGAACAGTTGATAAATGAGGTGATTGGACAAACGGAGCGTACATCAGTTCTACTGGAAGAAGATGAAACCCTGCCTTACTTCGAGATTAAAACCGCCTCTTTCGCGGCAGTTAGTTACTTGCGTTCCTCGCCGCTGGTACGCTACGTCGAGCCCGCTAGCTACTATTTGCAGTCTGAAGAACCAACACCTAACCAGCGGGTGGCCAGTAAGATAAGCTGTTCGTATACTGATAACGCCTCGGTGCCCACCGCCGATTATCAAAATATCAGTCCTAATGTAAAAGCCGCTTGGAACTTGTATTCCTCAGGGATTACCCAGGCCTGGAACCACAGTACCGGGGCCAGCATCACCGTAGGGTTAATCGATACCGGAACGTCTCCTAACCAACCTAGATTAGGCAGTGAGTTTAACGATGGCCTATCGCAGAATCGTTTTATCCGCAAGTACGGTACTTACCGGGACAATAATTCCGCTGATGGTTGTGGTCATGGTACCCGCATGGCGGGAATTATTGCCGCCCCTCGGGGCGATGATGGTACTGCCGTTGGGGTAGCTTACAACGCTAATCTGGTGGCAGTACGCGGTACATCCGATGTAATCATTAGTAGTCGTTCCGAAAAACGAGGTGTGGCCGATGCACTCAAACTATTAGCCGATCGTTCCGACGTTAGAATCATCAGCATGTCTATTGGTAGTTTATTTAGTAGTGGGGTAGTGAAAGATGCAGTCCGATACGCCTACGGAAAAGGTAAGCTGATCTTCTGCGCGGCAGGTACTTCTACTAACTTTACCACCTGGACGGGAGTAGTATTCCCGGCCCGCATGAGCGAGACCGTAGCTGTAACTGGAGTGCGGGAAGGTGGGTCGTACCAGCGTTGCAACACCTGTCATACCGGCAGTAGTGTAGATTTTACCATGATTATGCAACGCAGTGACCCAGATCGTACCGCGCTGACTTTACCTGAAGCGGGCACTGGGCTTTCTACCGTGGGTGGTTCTTCGGCAGCCACGGCCCTGGCGGCGGGTGTAGCGGCACTGGTCTGGTCTACGGATCTATCTATGAACCGCAGCGAAGTACTCCAACGCTTGAAAGAAGCGTCCGACTTGTATCCTAGTCGGAACCGAAAGTACGGCTGGGGAAATATTAACGCCTACCAGGCCGTAACTGGTGGTGAAGCCGTAGCGAAGAATAACGAATGATTGATGAGCAATGTCCAAACATCGGTGATTGAACATCAATCATTCGTCATCAGCTCCTCGCGATTAGTGCCACGGCGTGGGTAGCCACTCCTTCTCTCCGCCCTACGAAGCCCATTTTCTCGGAAGTAGTCGCCTTGATGGAGATAGCGGCTTCATCTACTTGCATCACTTCGGCTAGGGTAGCCTTCATGGCCGGGATGTGGGGATTTACTTTGGGGGCTTCCAGGCATACGGTTGCATCAATGTTACCCAGTTCGTAACCTTCCTTACGCAGTAGTTGCATTACCTCGCGTAACAATTTTTTACTGTCAACTCCTTTGTACTGCGGATCGGTATCCGGAAAATGAAAGCCAATATCGCGCAGGTTAGCTGCTCCGAGCAGGGCATCGCAGATAGCGTGGATCAGTACGTCGGCATCGGAATGTCCTTTAGCACCGTGACTATGCTCCAGGCGGATGCCGCCTAGCCAGAACTCCTGTCCTGCTTCCAGTTGATGTACATCGTATCCGTAGCCAATTCGAATGTTCATAGGTCAGTCTGATTTAGGGAGAAATGATACGAAAAGTCAAGAAGGAAGAAAATCTTCGTCTGGAAAGGTTAGTAACTGTAATGGATACGGGTAGGAAAGGTTGGTATCTCAAAAGTAACTAGTGAACAACTAATTGGCACATCTGGTACTCACAAGAAGCTGCAGAAATTACTTATTATTGGGTATTTTATTTGTAAATTATTTATTACATTTTTGCTAAAAAGCTTACATTAATAATACAGAACAAATGAAAGTTTATATTTCATCTGCCTTGTATTATTACTTTTCATATACGATAGCTACGACTTAAACCTATGTTTACGCGCTGCATTTACATGATTTTAGCCCTAATTCTGGTTAGTAATCTGGCTAACGGACAGTGTATTATTCCTCCAGCCCCTGGGCCTTACGAAGAGACTCAGCCTGATGGAAGTAAAATTACACTGTATACTAAAGGCTCACCCTTCAACCATTGGCAGGAGACAGCAGACGGGTATACAGTGGTGAAAAATCAACAAGGCTATTACGAGTACGCTATGGAAATGAACGGTCAACTGCTGCGCAGTGGGTTTCAGGTCAGGCCATCCAACGCTCGTATGAGTTCGTTTATGCCCGGAGGTATTAGTCGGCACCTGAAGCCAAAAGCTGATGAGGCAGAATTGCAGGCTTTTATGGCTGAGACTGCTGCTGCCGTATCGCCCCTCTATTCTTTACGAAGCAGGGGTAAAATTACAAGTCTCAATTTTTTAGTCTGTTTCGTAGAGTATCCCGACCTACGAAGCCGTTTCAGCCCGGAAGATTTTGACGAATACTTTAATGGTATAGGCGGTGAATTTCCTTCAGTAAAGGAGTATTATCTGGAAGTTAGTAACGGTGAGTTAGAGATCAATTTTGTGCTAAGCAACTGGGTGATGGCTCAGAACGGCTTCGAGTACTACGGTCGACAAAACGGTTACAGTAGAGCCCGGGATCTTGTTCGGGAGGGAATTAATGGTGCGCTTACCCAGGGCATCGACTTCACTCAGTTTGATGCCAACGATGATCGAGTCATTGATGGGTTACTAATGCTGCACTCCGGCCCGGGAGCCGAAGAGGGCACCAGAAATCAGTACATTTGGTCGCATCGTTGGTCAGGAATTAATATGACAGTAAGAGGGGGGATACGTATTGATTCCTACGCCACAGTACCAGAAATAAGAACTGGAAGTTACGGGAGAGGTGACGGTATGTTGGGCATCGGGGTAACCTGTCACGAAATTGGGCATATGTTAGGGTTACCGGATCTATACGATACCCGAACCAGCGGCCACGGCATAGGTCAGTGGGGGTTGATGGGCAGCGGAGGCTGGGCAGGTCGGGAAAACTTTCCTAACCATATGTGTGCCTGGAGTAAGGAACAGATGGGATGGGTAGATGTGGTAGATATTTCGGACAGCCGTGGTTCGCAACGGCTCTTACCGGTGGTTGATGAAAATACGGTTTATCGAGTAAATACGTCTAATAGCGAGGAGTATTTCTTACTGGAAAATAAGCGGAAAACAGCAGCCGGGTTTGAAAGCTATATGCCTGGAAACGGCTTAGCTATCTGGCATATTGATAAGCGGAAAGCCAAAACGCTCATCGAAAACCCTTCTAACATCGTGAATGCCTTTGGTGAGCGGGGAGTTGATTTGGAAGAAGCTGATAACTCCGATGTAGACGAAAGTTATTATACATCCTCGTTTCATCTGTATCGCTTAAACCAGTATTTTGATCTGGATTCCCAACCCAATAGTAACTATGCTGATACCAATACTCCATTGGGAGAATTTTCCGGAGTGCGGATAGAGAACGTCCGGTTAGAAGGGGATACAGTCGTTTTAGATTATGAAAGAAGGCTTCCGGGCGAAGGGGAAAATTGTAAGGGTGCCCTGCTAGCGGTAGAAGGTCAGAACAAAACCTTGTTTGATACTACCTGGTACACCTTCGATATGCTGTTTGATGGTTTAACCTACATCACGGCCGAGGCCAGCGATGCCAAGTTTGAGGTAGAGGTATATCAGCAGTGTCAAGGTGATCTTATCGCTAGTGGAAAAACCAATACAACCGATCCGCTGGAAGTTCAACTACCGGCTATGGAGGCGGGCGATAGTTTTGTTATCAAGTGGATAGATGCTAAAGAGGGGGAAGAACAAGCCCCGCTTACTTGGAAGCTCGAGGTAGAAACCGGTGAGGTGATGATGGAAGACTCCTTAGCACTGGTCGCGTACTATAATGCCATGCAGGGAGCCGATTGGTCCGAAGATCAGAAAGAAAACTGGCTGACTTCTCCAGTACATGCCTGGTCGGGTGTTACCGTCCGGAATAACCGAGTCATCAGCGTTGACTTACCTGCTCCCGGTGGAACTATACCTAAGGCTTTCTTCGATTTAACTGCGCTGAGATCGCTACGGTTAACTGGCAGCGAAGATGAATCTACCGCTCTGTTTCCTGATGGTATTGATAAGCTACCGCAGCTTGAGATCATTGATATTAACCATGAGCAGATGGAGCTGAATTTTCTGGATCAGATTACCTTACTCAGCAGTCTAAAAGAGGTACAGATTACCGCGCAGGCCATTAACCATCCGCTTCCGGAAGATATTAACAAACTATCCGAACTAAAGGTGTTATCAATTGTATGTCCCAACTGGCCTACTCAACTACCCTTTTCTCTGATGGAGATGAAAAATTTACAGGAACTGACGGTAGTATCAAATCAGCTATCGGGTGCTTTACCGGATATTTCCAACCTTGAGTCTTTAGTACTGCTTCGGATAGATGGGCCAGTGAGCGGTAGTCTGCCGGAAGCTATCGCTAACCTCACTCGGTTAGAGGAGCTCACTATCAGCCGTTCTGCTTTAACCGGGCCGTTGGTAGCCGGAGTCTTTGACCTACCCCGGTTGCGTTATCTGGATCTTTCTTACAATCAATTCGAGAGTGTTCCGGAGAATTTCCTACAGTCGCCTACCGTGTCTGCTTACTATCTGAATCATAATAATATTCGGGGAACGCTTCCCGCAGAAGTGAATTTCCCGGATGAGGACCTAAACCTAGATCTTTCCCATAACAAATTCTCAGGTACGTTACCCGATTGGGTAGCCAGTACGTCCTGGTCTTCGTTTAATGTTAGTTACAATCAACTAGAAGGAACTATACCTCAGATTACTGACCCGCTCGTGTCGCTGGTAAACGTAGAACACAACCGCTTTATGGCCATGGTAGCCTACGAATTTGGGGAAGAGCCGATTCCTCCGGAATTTATGGTAATGTGTGCTGGTAATCAGTTGAGCTTCGACGATCTGGTTCCTAATGCCGAAATTCTGGATAATAATGAGGGTTCTTATGAGGCTTTTCTTCCGCAGGATACCGTTCATCTGAACATAAGTACGTTGGTAGCCTTCGGTAGCACCTATCGTATCGAGCTCCGGCGAGATTCGGGCTTGCAGGATGTTGTCTATCACTGGTTTAAAAACGGAGAACCTATTGATACTACCATTGCTAATTTTCTGGAAATTGAAAACTTGATGCCCCAGGATACTGGCCAATACCGGGCGGAGGCGGTCTACCGACTGGAGGGTGGCAGCCTGTTTGATAGCCTAACGCTGCACTACGATGGTATTGAACTACAAGCAGTAGGTAAGCTCGATCAGCAGATAACCCACACAGTACCTGTCGGTGTTACCTATGGTGATGACCCTTTACAGCTACAGGTTAGTGCTCCGGCCGAAGGCGAACTGGAGTTCAGCGTAGTTGAGGGCCAGAATCAGGTAATCTTGGAAGAGGATGAAGTGACCATTGTGGGAGCGGGTGACGTAAAAATCCGGGTATTCCACCCCGGTGACGATCTGTATAACCCCGCCGATACGGTGATTGCCTTCACCGTTGAGCGGGCTGAGCAAACCATAAGCTTTACAGCGGTTGACGATAAAACTTTTGGTGACGCTGATTTCAATCTGGATGTAGAAGCCAGCAGTGGCCTTCCGGTAGATTTAGTAGTAGAAGAAGAGCAGCCCAAGGTAGAAATAGAAGGAAGAACAGTAAGCATCATCGGAGCCGGCGAGGTGACTATCATTGCTCGGCAGGGCGGCAACGATAACTACTATCCAGCCTCCGCTGTGACTACTAAGTTTGCTATTAACAAGCAAGAACAACTTATTACACTTGATCCAATAGAAGACCGTACCTTTGGTGATCCGGATATTGTGCTCAATGTAGCATCTAACCGTGACCTACCGGTTACGATTACACCTTTGACTGATAACATTGAGCTGGTAGAGGGTAAGCTGAAAATCCTAGCAGCTGGAACTGCCGAAGTAGAAGCCAGCCAGTCCGGAAACAATAACTATCAGGCGGCAGTAAGCGTACAACGTACCTTCCTCATCGATAAGCGAAGCCAGCTGATCTATCTTGATTCCATCAGCGATAAAACACTGGAGAAGGGTACGTTTGAAGTAACGGCTAACTCCAATGCTGGCCTGGAAGTAAGCCTGGCAGCTATCAGAGGTAATGATCTGGTTAGCATTGAACAGCAAGCGGGAAAATTCTTAATAACCCCGCTGGCCGTAGGCAATGTGGTGCTAGAAGTCACTCAACCCGGTGACGAAAACCACTACGCAGCTGAGCCGGTACAAGAAGATTTCTTTATCTACGACGCAGAAGTTGAAAAGCAGTACCAGTTTATTACTCTGGCCGAAGTACCCCAAATGCTAGAAGTCGGTGATGAGTTAACCCTCAGCGCGAAAGTCAGTAGTGATTTACCCGTTGAAATTAGTGTAGACGGTCCGGCTCAACTGATACAGGATAGCGTAGTTCAGGTAACCGGGCCTGGAATCATTGTTATCCGGGTGTCGCAAGACGGTAACGAAGAGTACTATCCGGCTGATATTGTGGAGCGGCGGATCACCGTGCTCAAGGGTACGCAGCAGATTGCTTTTGAACCTATACCCGACACTGTTTCTTTGGATCAGGCTATTGAGTTGAAAGCAGTTAGTAGCCGGAACAATACTGTGCTATTCCGGGTGTTATCCGGACCAGCAAATATTCAAGATAATGTAGCCAGCTTCTTCGGCGTTGGCGATGTGTCTATTGAGGCCTACCTGTTAGGAGATGAGCTTTACGAGCCAAATCAGGTCACCCAAAAATTCTACGTAAAAGAAGACTTGACTCCGCTGGGGAGCAAAACTCAGACAATTGATTATCCACAGATTGCCGATAACCAGTTAGCTTATGGCGACGATCCGGTAGAATTTCCTGTAAGTAGTAGTAGTAGTCTGCCCGTAACGGTAGAGGTTGGCGGAGCAGACTACGCCGATGGTCGACTGGTAATTACTCAGCCCGGATTAGTCACTCTGACGCTTTCTCAGGCTGGTAACGATGAGTTTAAAGCGGTGGAGGTAACGGTATCATTCACAGTAAGTAAAGGCTCCCAGACCATTGAGTTTACCAACGACCATATTGAATCGCTCAACGATTCTACTTATTCGCTAGGGGCCATCGCCAGTTCCGAGCTTCCGGTACAGTACCGTATTGTGGAAGGAAAAGCTCGGTTGGACGGTAACCAGCTTATCGCGCAGGTTAGTGGCGACGTTAAGGTAGAAGCTTATCAGGAAGGAAATGATTTTTACCTGCCAACTGCTGGGTATTTTCAGACACTCAAAATAGATCTAATTACCTCCCTAAGTGGAGAACAATTCAATGGTTTATTGATCTATCCTAATCCCGTCTGGCACAGGTTGCAACTACGGTTACCGCAATCTACCTATCGAGTAAAATATAAATTGTTCAACCAGCACGGACAGCAGGTAGCAAGTGGAGTGGTTGACGGTAATGAACTGGACGTTCGCGAGTTTTCTGAAGGCACTTACCTGCTAGGGCTTTATCTTCAGAATCAGTGGATATTTAGAAAATTTATCAAGGGCGATTAAAGTTCAGGGGAATGTGCTTTCTCGGCAAGATCCGCAGGAAAAATCACCCTAACCCCATTTGGAAAAAGGGGGAATGAATATAATGACTGTACTTGAGAGCGCAAGATTGATTCCATATTAGTATTAGTTTGTTCTACTATTTTACTTTCTCAGTACAAACATCTCCTTTAAAAGTAAGGGTATGAATGCCGCTTTCAGGAAGAAAAGTTGCGATTAGGTTTATCCCAATGAATTCGGGCTACGTACACGCTGCCGTCACTGCCGTACTTTTCAACTCCTGACGGCTGCATCCACTCCGAGACGGTCACCCAGGTTTCGTTAGCACTCACTTCGGTCACTCCGAAGTTAACTAACCGGACTCCTCGCTCCGGCACCAGTACGAGCTCTGTCTCCCGAATCACGCATAATCTCTCCGGGTCTACCTCCGCCATAAACAGTGGAGCCCGATGACGGAATATATGATCGTTGTTGGCTCCCCGGCGAGTGTAGACCAGAAATAAAGCATCGCTGTGGGCTACCCAGTGCTGTTGGGTGTTGTAGTTGCCTAATTCGGTTCCGTCGTCGAAGGTCCAAGGGCGGATCGGATCAAAATGCAGTCCATCCTGGCTAGTCGTTATAAATCCGACTTTATCATTACGGATCGTTAGAAAATACTTATCATGAAAGTGGGTAATGGAAGGTTCGTGTAGGCCGCGGGTATCGTCGTCAATACCTAATTCGTTACCCTGATCCTGGTAGTGGAGCGTGTCACCATCAAAAGTACAGCGAAGCACCGTCACCTGGGAGTTTTGTTGCGGAGGATGAAAAGAGATAGGCAGCAGAATGGTTCCGTCGTCCTGATCGAGACGCTGCACACAACCGGCTCCGGCACTTGCAAATTTAGCTTGGTCGGGCATCCGGAGTTTTCTCCAGCTTGCCCACTCATTCTTCTGAGCATTGTACACCGAATATGCCGTATGGCGGGGTCGCGGATGCTTTACTTCCCACTCGGGAGTGTACACGATGGTATGTCCGATGCCTAACAAGGTTTGGGTGGTACGATGATATTTCGGCCAGAAATCACTGGCAGCTACCGGACGTTCAACCCCATCGTGAGTTTCGTAGCGAGGAGCCAACGCGGTAAGAACCCGGGGTTCCGTCCACGATTTTCCCAGATCGTTCGTATGCAGATCATACATGCCCTTGAAAACATCGCTACCCGATAGCTGAAGCGTGTTCATCGTCATCACTACCCTAAGCCCGTTCTGCCCCGCTGCCGGAACAATGCCGGCGCGAGGGTGTACCCAGCACTGCCGCCCATCAAATAGCCTGGTAGGTACGTCTAGCGTAAGACGATAATCCACTCCCTGTCCATCGCCTAAATGGTAAGGGTGGATCATTTGCCTCGAAACCCACGGTAGGTTAACGAATGAAATGCTTCCAATAAGTGATTTTTTTACAAAGCTCCTTCGGTTACGCATAGAGATACTTATCTGATTGTTCGAGTTAAGATAATAACTATCAATCATACTGGAAGCAATACCTTCAGGTTCTTACTCCGCCCTGGGTTGTATTCCATAATAAGCTGAATTATCTTCGCCTTGCATGACAGACACTGTTCAGTACCAGTACGATCCGGCCCATCTAAGTAATTCCGAGCCTACCAAGTATCGGGCGGAGGATTTAACTCCCGAGCAGATGGTGATCAACATCGGACCGCAGCATCCGTCTACCCACGGAGTACTCCGGCTCGAGGTAGTAACCGAAGGGGAGGTTATTGTGGATGTGGTACCGCATTTGGGCTATTTGCACCGCTGCTTTGAGAAGCACGCTGAAGCGATGCCGTACAATCAGATTATCCCCTACGTAGACCGGATGGATTATTTGGCGGCGATGAATTCGGAACACGCTTACGCGATGGGCGTAGAGCGAATGCTGGGTATTCAGGAGCAGATTCCGCTACGGGTAGAATACATTCGGGTGTTGGTAGCGGAGCTAAACCGGCTGGCGTCGCACTTTGTGGCTATTGGTACTTATGCGATGGATATTGGGGCGTATACTCCCTTTTTATGGATGATGCGCGACCGCGAGCATATTCAGCGGATGCTGGAGTGGGTCTGTGGGGCACGGATGCTCTACAACTACGTCTGGGTCGGTGGGTTATTTTACGATCTACCAGTTGGCTTTGAAGAACGCTGCCAGGAGTTTGTCATCTACCTGCGACCTAAACTGAAGGAGCTAGAGCAGTTAGTCGTGGATAACAAAATCTTCGTAGAGCGTACCGCCAACGTCGGGATATTACCGCTGGATTTAGCTATTAACTACGGAGTGTCTGGCCCCATGCTTCGGGCATCGGGGCTACGCCACGATCTACGGCGGGTAGACGGCTACTCGGTGTATCCCAAGCTGGACTTTGATATTCCTATCGGGGAAGGCAAAATGGGAGCTGTGGGCGACTGCTGGGATCGTACCTACGTGCGGGTACGCGAGTGCTACGAATCTCTACGGATCATTGAACAGTGCGTCACCCAATTAACGGGCGACCACCAGCGTACTCGTGAATTTGATCCTCGGGCAGTAGTTCCTAAAAAAATCCGGCCCAAAGCACAGGACTTGTACGTTCGTGCCGAAAACCCCCGAGGCGAATTGGGCTTCTACTTCCGGGCTGATGGACGAAGCGATATTCCGTTTCGTTGTAAAGCCCGCAGCTCCTGCTTTGTCAACCTCTCAGTGCTAGCCGACCTAAGCCGAGGCGGCATGATCGCCGATCTGGTAGCCATTTTAGGCTCAATTGATATCGTGTTGGGTGAGGTAGATCGCTAGTAGTACTTTCATCTGTAGACTATTACATCATTTTTGTAAATACCTTATTCATGTAATAGAACCTGGCGTATTCAATACTTTATCCTGTAGACAAGCACTACTTTTGGTCAAACTTTTTACATCTACCTTAAACTGATCAAAAGTACGAATGACTTTTAATCAAGTACTTAACGCAGGGGTGCGAGAAACCTACCCCGCTTATTTGCAAAAGAAAATACGGATTGCTAACAGTGTAGCACTTGTTGCTGGAATTATCGTAGGAGTTCCTTTCACGATTATTTCGGCGATATACTTTCCCCCGCTGATTGCTCTTCCCGCCTCAGGGACCTTAGTTGCATTAGGTACTATTGTCTTAAATGCAGTGGGCGTAACCGCGCTCGGGCGAGCTATTATCTCACTAGTGCCAATGTCGTTGTCTACTATCTACAACATAGGTCTAGTACCAGAAGGGGATCCTCCGGTGACTAGTATGTATATGGTTACCCTAAGCTTTTCTATCATACCATTTTTAGTATTTGACCTAAGGGAAAAAGGCTACTTACTTTTCTCAGCGGGAGCTTCACTACTCATCGTAGCCTCTCTCAACTATACCCACCACTGGTGGGAGCCAGTGGTAGATGCTACAATTATCCGGGATGGATATATTGGTAACATTTCCATCTTGATTAGCGCTTTGTTTGCTTTCGGGAGTGTGTTTATGTTAGTGTACCAAAACTATTTATCCGAACAAGAAAGTGCTTCTTTTTTAGTGAAGGCCGAAGAAAATCATCAGAAGATGATAGAATCGGAGCGAGATGTGAAAGAAAATCTGAAGCAGTTAAAAGCTGCCCAAGAAGAAGAAAAGCAGCGGCAGTGGATGTCGGAAGGGTTAGCCCAAACCGTAAACATTCTTCGCGAACATGATGATCTGCAAGCGATGAGTGACCGAATTATTAGCCACATTATCCGCTACGTTAATGCCAATCAGGGTGGGTTATTTATCGTCGATGAACAGGATGGTAAGAAGTGCCTTTACCTACAAGCCTGTTATGCTTACGACCGCAAAAAATTTAGGGAAAAGACCATAGCTATTGGTGACGGACCGCTAGCGCAGACGTATCCAGAAAAAGAGTCTAGCTACTTTACTAATCTCCCCCAAGACTACGTTAGCATCACTTCGGGCTTAGGCGAGGCTACTCCCCGGGCTTTACTCATTATGCCTCTTATGATCAATGAAGAAGTTGAAGGCGTGCTGGAGCTAGCTTCTCTACGAGAGTTTAAACCACACGAAATTGAGTTCATTCAAACGCTAGGCGAGAACATTGCTGCTACCTTACGCAATGGGCGAATAAATGACCAAACCAAAATACTGCTGGAAGAGTCGCAGCAGCAAGCCGAAGAAATGCGGGCTCAAGAAGAAGAGATGCGGCAAAACATGGAAGAACTGCAAGCCACGCAGGAACAATCTGAACGCTTAAGAGCCGAGCTAGAAGAAAATGAAAACTTATTGAAAGAAAAGTTGCAAGAACTAGAAGCGGCTCAGCGTGAGACAGAAGAAGTTCGTCGGGTTGAGAAGCAACGGGCTGATGAACAAATTCAGTCTAGAAATGAGATGATGAAGAAGGCAATGCAAAAATTTAAGGCAAGAGAACAAGAACTGATGGCCCAGCTAGAAGCAGCCAAGAAATAAATTATTTATTCATTCATCTATTTATTAAATCAAATGTGTCATGGAAAAAGTTAGTGAAAGTTTTGTTGAAATAGAATACGATCAGTCCCTTAATATAATTTCATTAAAGTGGTTAACCTCCCCTTCATCTCAGGAATTCAGAATGGGCATGAACCATCTTATTACCATTTTGCAAGCATATCCCACGGGCACGCTGCTTACAGATACTACTCACTTGGGTGCGCTTAGCGAAGAAGATCAGACGTGGTCTTACACCGAATGGTTAGAACAAGCTGTTACCTATGGGTATGATACCCTAGTACTCATTATATCGCCTGACATTTTTGCCCAGATGGCAGTAGAAGAGATCATGGCTCAGGCCAATGCAGCTACCCAAGGACGGATAGTTAATCAGTACTTTGATAACGAACAGGACGCCCGAGCGTGGATAAAGCAACGATCCGAAACGGAAAGTCAGTAAGCGTAGAAGCTTGCAAAGGCCAATCACATAAAATTATGTTTAATTCAGATGTAGATTATAATGGAAACGATTGATTTTTCAGTGAAGAATGAGCTAGGAGAAGTGTATTATTCTTTTTCCTTCGATGAAGAAAATGACTGGATGCATTGTGAGTGGACAGGTGACGTAACCGCAGATGAAGTCATTGAGGCTTGTAAAGTAGGTATTGATTATATCGAGGCGAAAAAGCCTGAAAAAATCCTCAACGATAACTCACAGCTTACTGGTCCTTGGGATGAGGCTAATGAGTGGATCGCTCAGAACTGGATGCCTCGGGCGTTGGCGGCTGGTCTGAAAAAGTTTGCCCACGTCATCTCTCCCGACATTTTCGGTGCTATGTCAGCGGAAGAAATGATAACTCAGGTGAGTGGTTTTGAGATGCGCATTTTTGAGGATGTAGAGGAGGCAAAATCGTGGCTGAAATCATAAGTATTTTACTTTAATCTAAATAAATTTTACGTATGGAAGCAACAACAACTTCAGTAAAAAATGTATTAGGAACCACTTTTTTTTCAAGTGAGTACAATGAAACAAATCACTGGCTTTACACTCGCTGGGTAGGCGAGGTAACGGTAGAAGAAGTAAAAGAAGGAGGAGAGAAGATGTTAGAGCAAGTCCAGCTAAGGTCTTGCAGTAAGGTTCTTAATGATAATCGTGACTTAACTGGTTCGTGGGATGAAGCTAACGACTGGATTCAGGAGAGTTGGATGCCACGTATGGTAGCTGCCGGAGTAACAAAGTTTGCACATATGATATCGCCGGATATTTTTGCTGCTTTGTCGGTAGAAGAGATGGCTACTCGAGTGAGTGGTTTCGAGATGCGAATTTTTGAAGATGAAGAGGAAGCCAAAGCTTGGTTAAAATCATAAAAAATCATTGACAGCAGTTTGGTTTTTGGGGACAATGTTTGTCCCTTTTTCTTTCGACGGAAAGAATGCATCTCGTACTGACTAGGAGTACTTTCTCGTTATCAAATAAATAGATAACTTAAGCAGTCGACTGAGCCGTACTGTTATGCGTTATCTATCCTATTCTTCCTTCACGTTTCTACTGGCTGCAATTAGTATTAGTAGTTGTACTAATCAAACATCTGACCGCCCATCAACTTCCCAATCCGAAACTCCAATGCTTTCGGTAAAACAGACCGATGAAGCAATTTCGGTTTATCGTCAGGGAGGGGACGAGCCTATTCTGGTGCAGAACGCTAGGCCTGATTTTCGCCCCTACATACACCCCATCGTCGCCCCCGATGGCAAGGGAGAATTAACCGAATACAGCCCTAGTCATCATAAACATCAGACTGGTCTGTACTGGGGCTTTACCCGCGTGAATGGAAGTGGGGCCGAAAAGGAGGAACTTGCAAAGTGGTTTTATCACCCGGATAAGCCAGAAGATATTAAGAAAAAGATTGGGCGAGACTACTTTCATCATCCCGAAGACGATTACTGGCAAAAAGTATCGTCCTCGGTTACCCAGTCTGAAGGAGAAGTAGTAGAGTGGCAAACGGCCTATAACCTACTAGACTCAGTTGGCACTCCAGTGTTGATTGAAACCCAGAACTGGACGATGCGGCTGGATTCTGGAAAATACATTCTTGACCTAGAATGGAGAGGGCAAGCCCAAACAGACATTACCATTAACGAATTTGATTACGGCGGACTTTTCCTACGTATGCCGTGGTACGAAGGAATTAAGGGTGAGGCTATGAATGCGGCTCGACAGCGTAACGAGAGAGCCGAAGGCCAGCGAGCCATGTGGGTAGATGTAGGTATGCAGGTAAAAGGCCGCGACGACCTTGGTCATATCGCGATTTTTGACCATCCGGACAATGCCGGGTTTCCCCAGCCCTGGCGGGTAGACGGCCAATTGGGCATTGGTCCGGTACGAGCTCAACTAGGAGACTGGACAATTGCCGAAGGAGAAACCGAAGTAATCCGTCACCGACTAATCGTGTATACTGGCGAGTTAGATGGCGTAGAAATGAGAACTGCCTGGGAAGAATATACCGGGGCAGGAGCTATGTACTCTACCGCCGCCCTCTGGGAGATTGCTCAGCAGGAAGCGCGTGAAGCCAAGTTCTTAACCCCGGAAGCCGCCGTGGAAACTATGACCCTAGTAGATGGCTACCAAGTAAATGCCTGGGCGGCCGAACCTATGCTTACCCAGCCAATGGCCTTTTGCTGGGATGACCGCGGCCGACTTTGGGTAGCCGAAAATCTGGATTACGAATCAAGGGGGCACGGTTTTTCTAATGATGGAAACAGCCGCATTTTGATTTTGGAAGATACTGACCGGGACGGAGAGGCAGATAGCCGGAAAGTTTTTCTGGAGGGTATCCCTTTTCCCGCCGCTATTGCGGTAGGTATGGGCGGAATGTTTCTGGGAGCGCCACCCAATCTGCTGTTTGTGCCCGATCGTAACGGTGACGATAAAGCTGATGAAGAGGATATTGAAATCCGGCTAACAGGCTGGGGCATTCGCGACCGGCATGAGACACTAAATAGTTTACACTGGGGACCGGACGGTTGGCTTTACGGTTGCCAGGGCTTTGCTACTCCTTCCAAAGTGGGCAAGCCAGGTAAAGATGCTCGTATCTATCGGGCAAAATAACCATTTCCGGTGGATATTCTGGAAGGTAATGGGGTAGATTTCAACGGGGGTGTCTGGCGCTATCATCCCACCAAAGAACGATTTGAGGTAGTAGCTCACGGGTTCAGTAATCCCTGGGGCATCGACTACGATGCTAAAGGGCAGCTATTTATTACCGCCTGTGTGATTCCGCATATGTGGCACGTGATTCCCGGTGGTATCTACCATCGGCAGGGTGGGCAGCACTTTAACCCCTACGTTTACGAAGATATTAAAACCATTGCCGTTCATCGGCACCGTTCGGCTCACGGCGGAGCAAGAGTCTACCAGTCCGATGCGTTTCCGGCGGAGCAGCAGGGACGCATTTTTATGGCGAATATCCACGAACATGCGGTGCTCACCGATGTGCTGGAGCCAAAGGGCTCTGGTTTTGTAGCTGGCCTCGGCGATGACTTTCTGATGGTCAACATTGCCCAGTGGGTAGGCTTTAGTATGGAGATTGGCCCTGATGGGGGAGTGTACGTACTCGACTGGCACGATGCTGATATTTGCGGTAAAGAAGTGCTGAATAAAGAAACCGGGCGTATCTTCCGCATTACGGCTCAGGAATCACTGGCTAAGAACTGGGAAGGACGATACTCCGACCTGAGCGAGATGACGGATCAACAACTGGTTGACTTACAAACCAGCTCTAGCGACTGGCACTCCCGTCGGGCTAGGGTTATTTTGCAGCATCGGGCTGCGGAGGGTACATTGAAAAGCGACACTCATCAGCAATTACGCCAGATCTATCGGTCGGCTTCCAGTGTTGACTATCGGTTGCGAGCTATGTGGGGGTTACACGTAACCCAGGGCTTTTCTACCCAACAGCTTCGGGAAGCATTATCCGATCAGAATCAGTACGTGCGGGCCTGGGCTATTCAGCTATTGTGCGAAGATCAATCACCTGAAACGAGTATACAAAGACAGTTTAATGAAATGGCAGCTAACGACTCATCGCCGGTAGTGCGGTAGTACTTGGCCGCCGCCATACAACGCATTAGTGAACATGCCCGTTGGGATATTGCTCAGGCGTTGATGACTCACGAAGAAGATGCGGATGATCATAATCTGCCCAAGATGATCTGGTACGGTTTTGAGCCACTAGTTGAAGAAGATCCGGAGCGAGCCTTGGCGATAGCTTCCGAAAGTCGTATTCCTCTATTAGCCGAGTTCACTGCTCGTCGGGCTATTGATGCCGATGTACCCGAAATGATTGTAGAGCAATTAGGTGAAAATCCGGCCCAGCTAATAAGTATGCTTAAAGGAGCCAGAGCGGGACTGGAAGGACGCACGGATCTGACAACACCCGGAAATTGGTCTGCCGTTTATGATGAGCTTAAGAAAAATGAGAAAAAAGAGGTCACTCAGCTTGCATTGGAAATCGCCCAGCAATTTGGTGATACAGAGGCGGCAGTGCAGTATCTGGCAACACTGAAAAACTCTCGGGCACCCATTGAGCAGCGCGGGCAGGCACTACAAAGTCTGGCTGCTCAACAGCGTTCTGAATTGGTAGAACAACTTCCTGGCTTGCTTAAAAACGAAGCATTACGTACCGAAGCTATCCGAGCCGTAGCGGCCTACGATAAAAAGTCGTTGGGTGAGCAGTTACTGAACCAGTATGATTCGTTCAATTCAGGCGATAAGTTAGAAGCTGTACAGACACTGGCTTCCCGACCAGACTACGGGTGGATGCTGGCTCAGGCCATTAAAAAGGAAGAAATACCCAAGCATGAAGTTCCCGCTTACGTAGCCCGACAGTTGCGGAGAGTGGTGGGCAGTGGCTTCGTAGAGATTTGGGGGCCCATAGACGAGCTTAGCAGCGATTTGAATGCCGAATATGCCAGGTACCGCAATCTGCTTACCGAAAATGCTTTGGCAACGGCTAATCCGGTACACGGCCGAACATTATTCACCCGTACTTGTGGGCCTTGCCACCAGATGTTCGGTGAAGGAGGCAACGTAGGGCCAGACATCACCGGCTCCAATCGGCGAAATGTGGAGTATATCCTGAGTAATGTGTTGGAACCCAGTAGTGAGATTCAGGACGATTACAAAATGACGGTAGTCACCACCCGCGATGGGCGTACCTACAGCGGCAACGTTACTACCGAAACCGAACGTCAGCTCACGCTGCGAATTGTAGGCCGGGAAGCGGTAGTGATTAATAAGTCTGAAGTGCAGTCTCGAGAAGAGACACCTAATTCTATGATGCCCGCCGGGTTATTTAGTACGCTTTCTGACGAAGAAGTACTGGATTTGGTGGCCTACCTGCGGATAGATCAACCGGTAGATTCACCTCAAAGCGATTAACTAATATCAGATCAAATTTTATTTTTCCTCTTGTGTATTCCTACCAGGTTACCCATCTTTACAATGGAAAATTGATAATGGAGAATTGATAATGAAGCATACCCCGTGTGGATGCAGATCCAAAAGTAATTTCTACTATCCATCATCCCTTGTCAGTTTTCCACTATCCATTATCCCTTGTCAATTTTCAACTAATAGTTATGCAGCAGTACCTTGATTTGATGCGTCATATTCTGGATCACGGAGTGAAGAAAGAGGACCGTACTGGTACGGGGACCCTGAGCGTTTTCGGCCACCAGATGCGGTTCGATTTACAGGAAGGCTTTCCGGTGACTACTACCAAAAAGCTTCATTTGCGTTCTATCATCCACGAGTTACTTTGGTTTTTGCAGGGCGATACCAACATTCACTACCTGAAAGAAAACAAAGTTCGTATTTGGGATGAATGGGCTGATGAAAACGGTAATCTCGGTCCGGTATACGGCCACCAGTGGCGGAGCTGGCCTACCCCTGACGGGGGCTCGGTAGATCAGATCAAGCAGGTACTACACCAAATTAAAAATAACCCTGACTCACGCCGCATCATGGTATCAGCCTGGAACGTGGCCGATGTAGAAAAGATGGCTCTGCCGCCCTGTCATGCGCTGTTCCAGTTCTACGTAGCCGAAGGCAAACTCTCCTGCCAGTTATATCAGCGTAGTGCTGACGTATTTTTGGGGGTTCCGTTCAATATTGCTTCGTACGCGCTATTAACAATGATGATTGCCCAGGTGTGTGATCTGGAGCCAGGCGAGTTTATCCACACTTTTGGCGATGCACATTTGTACATCAACCATCTGGAGCAAGCAGGTATCCAACTCAGCCGTAATCCCCGTCCCCTACCTGCTATGAAGATCAATCCCGAGGTGAAAGATCTATTTGCATTCAAATACGAAGATTTTGAGTTGGTTGATTACGACCCTCACCCCCACATTAAAGCTCAAGTAGCGGTATAGCGCAAGTTTTTCGAGCCTAGCTAGAATTCTGTCTCCCCCAGGTGTATTCTGAATGCTAAGGTACAAGGGTGCAATAATTTGTTCAGTGAGGCAAATATCTGTAATACATAGTAAAATATTAGAATAGTATAATTTTTATTCTATTTTATCATATCAAGTCGACTCAGCTTGATTTAGGTACTGCAGCCTTAACCTAAAATATTACTCGCCTACGTTTAGGGAACGAACTACGCTCAAATACTACTGAATAGGAGTCATGTTTGATGATTTCAGACCGAACGAAGTCTGATACTCAAACCACATGAAGTACATCTGTCTGCTATTCTTTTGTTCTATTACTCAGTTTACTATGGCTGAGGCCACAACGGAAGTTGCCACAACGTATTTTGCCTTCCCTCAGACATGGTTCTGGTGCACTGGCCGGGTAACTTTAGAAAACGACGTAGTGCTAGAAGGCGATATTAGTTACGATCTTAAGTTTGAAGCTCTTCAGGTAAAAACTGGAAACGTCACCCGGACGTTTACTGCCGAAAATATCACTGTCTTTGAAATGTTTGATCCTATCAAATACCGGCACCGTAAGTACGTAGCAGTGGACCACATTATGGACGAGGGATATAAACGAAAGACCTTCTTTGAAGTATTGGCCGATGGAGAAATCACGATTTTGCGTAAGAGCCGCTATTTACGCCGCCCTCGTATTACCGAAGACTTTCGTGCCCCGCACATTTATTTAAATGCGGTATGTCGCCATACTTATTACATTTATCAGGGAGAGCAATTTGCTGAGATAGAGGACTTCAAGAGCCAAGTGTTACCGCTAATGCAGTCTCATCGTAAGAAAGTAGATGACTACGTGAGGCGTTGCGAACTAAAGTTACAAGAGATTCACGAACAGATGCGGGTAGTTATTCTTTACAATCAGCTAGTGCTGGAGGAGCGAAACGATAAGTTATTAAGTGAATCACTCGGCGACGAATAATCTCACAATGTCTCCTTCCAGGTTTGGTAGTAAGTTTCCAAACTTCCCAAATCCGGGTTATGATCGAACATGCCGTATAGGGTGGAGCCAGAGCCACTCATGCTGGCGTAATAAGCCCCCGCTTGGTAAAGCTGATTTTTGATCTCGGCTAATTCCGGATACTTCCTAAATACCGAATTTTCAAAATCATTTATTACGGTATCCTTCCACTCAGTTGGACTATAGTTTTGCAACAGTTCGGCTAGAGAAGTGCTTGGTGAGTCAGCCGTTTGACGGGGCACTACTCCGGCGTAGGCTTCGGCCGTAGCCACTGCAATCTTCGGAAATACCAGAGCAATATAATTACCGCTAAGGTCTATTGTAATATCTTGAAACTTGTTACCCGTTCCGGTAGCCAGCACAGGCTGATTACGGATAAAGAACGGACAATCGCTGCCCAGTTGGCTAGCGTAGTTTTCTAGCGTTTGAGCATTTAGCCCCAAATCAAATATTTCGTTTAGGCACTGAAGTGCGAAGGAGGCATTGGATGAGCCGCCTCCCAGTCCGCCCCCCATCGGAATAATTTTATGCAGGTGCATTTGCACAGGAGGCAGGTCGAGATCAGCTTGCAGTAGCTGGTAGGCTTTTACACAGAGGTTATCCTTTGGATCTCCCGGAATATCCAATCCTGAACTTGTAAATCGAGGAGAGCCACCAACGTGCTGATCATCAGGACTCCGCTCAGTTTCAATAATTTCCAGAATATCCTTCAGCGGAACCGGTACAAAGCAGGTCTCGAGATTATGGTAGCCGTCTGCCCGTTTGCTTACAATGTGCAAGCCCAGATTAATCTTAGCATTCGGGAAGACAACCATAACTATTTTTGAAACTGATAACTAAAGCGGAAACCAGGTTGGAGGAGGTAAGCTAATACCTTTTACCATCCACCCTTAAACAGCATTCAGCCTCTGTATATTTATTTACTCAGGGCCTCAATAATGTCTTCACTGATTCCGGAAGCGGAAAATCCGCCATCGTGCATCAAGTTCTGCATGGTAACCATGCGGGTAAAATCCGAGAAGAGTGAAACAATGTAGTTAGCGCAATCTTCGGCTGAAGCATTGCCCAGGGGTGACATTTTATCGGCGTAGTCGTAGAACACATCAAAGCCAGAGATACCGGTACCAGCCGTAGTTTTAGTTGGTGATTGGGAGATAGTATTTACTCTCACTTTTTTCAGGCGGGCGAAGCGGGCTCCGTAGCTACGGGCGATAGATTCCAATACAGATTTGGCTTGGGCCATATCGCCGTAATCGGGGAAGGTGCGTTGAGCGGCAATGTAGGTGAGGGCCACGATAGAGCCCCACTCGTTCATCACATCCAGTTTTTCGGCTACTTGCATCACCTTATGAAATGAAAGTCCGGAAATATC
Organism: uncultured Flammeovirgaceae bacterium; assembly: GCA_937884755.1. GTDB lineage: Bacteria > Bacteroidota > Bacteroidia > Cytophagales > Cyclobacteriaceae > Tunicatimonas. The sequence goes on along the minus strand of CAKZYJ010000315.1, from coordinate 25,039 downwards.
TAATGTCTTCAGAAACCAATCATAGTTGAGGTTGCCGTATTCCCGCCCTTTACGCACGTTCGGACTCATACCGATCGAGTGCAATACGAAGTCGAGATTACCTTCCAGTAATTCGGTAGATTCTTTAAAGAGGTTCTCCAAATCTTCTAAAGAAGTGGCATCGGCCGGAATCACCTTAGCATCGCACTGTTCGGCCAACTCATTAATCTTACCCATTCGTAAGGCAACGGGTGCATTGGTCAGCGTGAAGGAAGCGCCTTCTTCTCGAGCTTTTAGTGCTACTTTCCATGCGATAGAGTTTTCGTCTAATGCTCCAAAGATAATACCTCGTTTTCCGGCTAATAAATTGTAACCCATAATCTATAGATCTTGATAGTATAGTATGCTTTCGGTCGGCAAAACTAATATAATACTAGTTGAAAATGAATAGGGAAGAATGGATAATGGATAAATAATTGATAGTCAAAAGGTTGAATGCGGCTTCAGTGAATCTTCCCGCACTCTTAGAAAGGTTTCATCAAGATTACGAACCCGACGGAACTACCACATGCGGAACGGTAGACAAATTCCAGTCGATGACTAGTCCCTTCGCCAGGTCTTCGGCAATAGTTTTTCCATAGAGGTACTCACAGAGATAAAGTGCCGCCTCAAAGGATTTAGCTCCACCAGCCGAGGTAATGAACTTACCATCATGCACAAAGAGCACCTCTTCGCGAACATCCAGTTGCGGAAACATTTTTCGGTAGGTATCAATATCACTCGGGAAGGTAGTGGACACGTGGCCGTTCAGAATCCCCGTTTTAGCCAGCACAAAGGCCCCATCGCAGTGGGAAGTTACGAACATAGCGTCTTCAGCAGTTTCGCGCACAAAATCAAGCATAGCTTTGTCTTCCAGATCGGTATCGAGATGGTGTTCGGCGCTGGGGACTACCAGAATGTCAATGGTCGGAAATTCATCTTTTAGGTAGTCGTAATCCGGTTGTATCCGCATCCCTTCAATGGTGGTTATGGGCTCTGTAGTATTAGCCACCGTAAACACCCGCATGGGCTTGACACCCTCACGAAAAATCGTATGCTGGAAGATATCGTAGGGCGCAGTGAGTTCGGTGTTATATACTCCCTCCATAATCAGAAACGCCACGTTGTAGACATCAGACGACTGACCGGAGCTTTCCGCCGCCTGGGTGGTGTTAACACTCGCTGATTCGGAAGGATTACATCGCATTCCGGAAAAACACAAGGAAAGAATAACCAGGTATTGAACAAGGCTGCGTAGCATAATATATTGAGCGGAGATGATATTTAACCCATTCAAAGGTAGCTAAAAACTGCTATAAAGTTGAGATTGACCCAACCGATAGGTTGTATTAAAAATACAAAGCCCGTAAGCGTAGCCCGTCTACTCGATTATATTCTAATGTAGGAGCCGGAATCTTAACGTAGTTGAGTAGCCAGAACAAACTTCCTATATAAGGGCTATTGATTTTTAGTTTGGTCATGTCAACATCTACCGATAAAAAGTACTGCCGGTAGCGAATCAGGTCGGGCATTTGAATGCCTCTTGACACTTCAGGATTACGAAATTCGGCCAGCATACCGTTGCCGCTGTAGCCTATTGCCAGATTGAGCCAGGTTGGCAACGAAGATGAGCGAAAAATAGATTTTAGGTTGGTCGAGAGCCAGTAGGTATGTCCGTTATAATCCTGAAAGAAACGCTCACCCTGCGTGCTGCCGAGCACCCAGGGTCGGTATTGGGCGTAGTCGGAAGGGGAGTAGGAAAATTTCATACGTACCACTTGGTCGTTGAGCCAGGCTTGTTGGGTTATGAATAGGACTGAACCGGCTGCGTTGGCAATCATATCACCCCACGAGAAGCCGTAGCCTTCGTACAATCCATCAAATATTTCGATAGGAGTTTGCAATACTATCCCTAAAGTACCTCCGTACAGCAGCGACTTCTTATGCGATACTCCCGCCCAGCGCAAAGCGTGGTAGCCTACACTGCTCTGAAAGTAGGCCGTATACATATGGCCAGCTTTATCTAACTGTAGCCAGCCGGCATTATCATTATACCAGTGAAATGGAACCGATTCATGGTTACGGTACCACACAAACTGCAAGTAGGATAACCCCGCTACGTAAAAGGCCGATTCGGCCAGAATAACAGTTCTAAGGCGGCCTTGGTGCAGGGTATCGGGATAGGAAGAAGGTTGAGAAAAAGTTAGACTGGGGAGCAACAGCAAAATTAGCAGTGACCAGTAGTATCGAGAAACCTTCTCAAATTTCATAAATACTGAACGTTAAATTATTCTCAAAATTTCTCTAAAATACGAATGTTAACAATTTGCTAACGTAGGTCTGGAATTTACCCTTTATCTTCCGACTTATAAACCAGCCTACCTATGCCAACTCTACGTTACCTTCTTGGCCTTAGCCTTCCTTTCTTTTTCTTACAATGCTCTTCGGTGGTTCAGGAAGATGAATCGCTGTTGGTAGATACTTCGTTACGCGATAGTTTGAGCGCTCAGCGGCTTACGCTACCCAACGGCTGGTCATTGACTCCCGCCGGGCAATCGTTTCCGCTTGGTGATTTTCCGATGAACATGGCCGTTTCTCACGATCAGCGACTGATGGCAATTACCAATAACGGACAGAGCACTCAGCAGATTTTTTTATTTGATATAGTTGAAAATCAACTGTTAGATAGTATTGAAATCTCTACGGTCTGGCTCGGTATTCACTTCGCGGGTGACGACCAATCGGTATACGTTTCGGGGGGGAACGATAATGTGGTGAAGCAGTACGCCATTCAAGACAATCGTTTAAGCCTGGCCAATTCCATCATTTTCGGTGAACCCTGGCCAAACAAAATTTCCATTGCCGGCATCGACTTGAACGAATCGGCTAATCATCTCTACGCGGTAACTAAAGAAGATAGTGCTCTCTATATTGTCGATTTAGCAACCAAAGAAATACTCAGTAAACATAATCTACCCGCAGAAGCCTACACCTGCCTGTACGATCCGGCTCGTCAACTAGTCTACATCTCGCTATGGGGTGGGGCGCAGGTAGTGGTATTCAATCCGCAGAGCCAGCAGTTCCAGAATCCAATCGCAGTAGAAACCCATCCTAACGATATGATGATGACTCAGGACGGGAAATATCTATTTGTAGCCAATGCCAACGCTAACTCAGTTTCGGTTATTGATCTGGAGACTCAGCAAGTAATAGAAACTATCGCTACCGCCTTATATCCTGATGCTCCGGCTGGTAGTACCTCTAACAGTGTGACGCTTTCCGAAGACGAAGAAACACTATTCATCGCTAACGCTGATAATAATTGTCTGGCGGTGTTTGATGTGGCCGAACCCGGCGAAAGCGAATCACTGGGCTTCATTCCTACGGGTTGGTATCCTACGGCAGCTCGAGTAGCGAATAATCAGATTATGGTGACTAACGGGAAGGGGACTTCTTCGCATCCTAATCCGAACGGGCCCAATCCTTACCAGCGCCGCACTCCCGAAACCCAGTATATTGCCCGCCTGATGCAGGGAACGCTGTCGGTGATTGACTGGCCGAAAGAAAATGAACTGTCTGCCTATTCGGAGATTGTGTACGAAAACACACCCTACACCAAAGAACTGGAGATGAATCCCGAGGGCGAAGCCAACAATCCCATTCCCCAAAAAGTAGGTGATCCGTCTCCGATCAAACACGTATTTTACGTAATCAAAGAGAATCGTACCTACGACCAGGTGCTGGGCGATCTGCCTCAAGGCAACGGTGACTCCTCTATCTGTCTGTTTCCGCGGGAAGTAACCCCCAACCACCATAAATTAGCGGAAGAATTTGTGCTGCTGGATAATTTTTACGTGGATGCCGAAGTGAGTGCCGATGGCCACAACTGGTCAATGGGCGCCTACGCCACTGACTTCGTGGAAAAAACCTGGCCAACCAGTTACGGCGGACGGGGTGGTACCTACGACTACGAAGGCTCGCGGGAGATTGCGTACCCGGACAAGGGTTACATCTGGGATTTCTGTCAGCGAGCGGGTGTAAGCTACCGTAGCTACGGTGAGTTTGTAGACGATGGTGTAGCTCAACTAGAATCTCTGGAGGGAAATATTGATGCCGATTTTCCGGGCTATAATCTTCGTATTATGGATACCACTCGGCTACGTAAGTGGATCGAGGATTTTGATTCACTGGTAGCTGTTGACGCTGTGCCTCAGTTTCAGGTAGTTCGCTTCGGTAATGATCATACGGCGGGTGCCCGACTCGGTTACCCTACTCCCCGGGCGATGGTAGCTGATAACGATCTGGCAATTGGTTTATTCGTAGAGCATATTTCTAACAGCCCAATCTGGAATGAATCAGCTATTTTTATTATAGAAGATGATGCCCAAAATGGCCCGGACCATGTAGATGCCCACCGTTCGGTTCTACTCATTGCTAGTCCGTATACTAAACGAAATGAAGTAGTGAGCACCATGTACTCTACCACTTCGGTGTTACGAACGATGGAGCTAATTTTAGGCTTACCCCCGATGAGTCAGTACGATGCAGCTGCCACCTTCCTGTGGGAATGCTTTACTGAAAATCTAGATGCATCGCCCTTCATCGCTCTTCCCAATCAGATTGCCCTGGATGAGATGAATACGGCTGAAAATGAATTGTCCCGTCGCTCCGAGCGATTTGATTTGAGTGAAGAAGATAACATTCCTGATAATGAATTCAGTGAAGTCATCTGGAAGACAGTACGCGGTATTGATAGCGAAATGCCTGCTCCTCGTAAAAGTGCTTTTGTTCGTATTGCTGAGGCTGAGGAGGAATAGAAATCTCATTGTCGTCTCTTAAACAAATTCATAATAGTAAGATTAATGTTATAACATTGAGTTATCTGTGTCGTACTCGAGGAATAGAAATCGCCTGAACAAATGCATTTTAAGAAAATCAGTGTTTAAACTTTAAATTTTATGTATTTGTCGTTACCTTTTCAGAACAGCCAATCTCGTCGGATAACTCCTCTACCATCTATTATGCGAATTGAAGATCAGATTAAGCAAGCGGCTTTCTCGAGCGAATGGCGTAAGCTGAGAGCAAACTTACTACATACCAGTAGTTGGCTTAGGGGCGAACTAGCTCAGTTTCTAAAACCTTTTGGTATCACTCAGCAGCAGTTTAATATTTTGCGTGTACTGCGCGGCCAGCATCCTCAGGCACTTAGCACTCAACAATTACGCGAGCGGCTGATTGGTCGCATGTCCGATACGTCGCGCTTGGTAGATCGCCTGCAACAAAAGGGACTGGTTTGTAAGGAAGAATGTAGTAAGGACAAACGGCTGGTTGACGTTACCATCACCGAAAAGGGACTAAACCTACTTTACCAGATCGATGATAAAATGCCTATTCTGGATGAAGTAATGCAATCCCTATCCCTGAAGGAGGCGGAGATCTTAAACAAACTACTGGAGCGTCTTCGCCGAAATTCTTAATCAATTAAGAGGTATGCAAGAATTATTCAAACTTCTGATTTTAAGAACTCTATGAATTAGAGTGGCACTACCAACTTTCAATTATCCACTGTCAATTTCCAATTAATCCCATGTCAGTACAAACTCAACTAGATGCCCGAAGGGCTGATTTTAACCAAAAGGCACCGCAAACTACCAAAGAGGCTTACCAACGCGGAATAGATTCGGTAATCAATAGTGGCATTTTGCAGCAAGCCCGGCAGGAGGGCGATACCGCCATCGACTTTACCTTACCCAATGCCCAGGGCCAATCGGTAAGCCTGAAAGAGTATCTACAGAAAGGCCCTGTGGTATTAACCTGGTACCGAGGCGGTTGGTGCCCGTACTGTAATATTACGTTGCGGGCATTGCAGCAATCGCTACCAGCATTTAAGGCCGAAGGAGCCAATCTGTTAGCCCTTACTCCCGAATTACCTGACAAATCGCTTAGCACTCAAGAGAAAAACGAATTAGAGTTTGAAGTACTCACCGATCAGAATAGTGAAATTGCCCGGAAGTACGGCCTAGTGTTTAAACTCACGCCCGAAGTAAGCGAATTATACAAGAAGAACTTCAGCCTGGAAGAATATAATGGAAATGATAGCGATGAACTTCCGCTGGCGGCTACCTATGTAATTGATCAGCAAAAAGTAGTTCAGTATGCCTTTCTGGATGCTGAGTACCGCCACCGGGCTGAGCCTCAGCAGATCATTGAGGTGCTTCAATTCATCTAACAGCTGCAATATCTGCTCCGAGTTTAGTTAAAAACTTTCTGAGACATTATCTACTATCAGTAGTAGACAATGCATTTTGGGGAACTAAGGTGACTAATATTTCTCCAGATGGATATGAAACGAAAAAATAAATCAAGTAGTTAAACTATCTGATTTTATTCCCGTAGTCTTACTCATCATTGGAGATTTATTTTTAAGAAGCAATGGGGATCAAAGGTGGAGCTAGTAACAGATTAAATCAGAAAGGTTATCATTTTCTGTTTTTGATACGGAGAGTTCCTAAGCAAGTTAGATTTACCCCTAGTCGATGGCTACTAAGCTTTTTCATCGGCAGTTGGATACTAGTGATCAGCACACCGGTATCAGCCCAGTGGATTGACGATGCAATCGAGTTTTTCACACTTCATCCCAATCGCCGAAATGTACTTCGGGACAGTAGCCTATATCCTGCCAAAATAGTACTATCACCTGTAGTTATTTATTCACCGGAGACTAGCGTAGGGTTAGGGGTAGGTGCCAAATATCTATTCAAGATGAAAGGTTCCGGTGATGAGACCCGGACATCCAATATGCCGATGTCAGTCATTTATACGCTGGAGAATCAGTTCATTGCTTACTCTGGGTTTGAAATTTTCTCTAATCAAGAGCGATGGATGCTGACGGGGAATCTCCGGTATCAGATATTTCCTCAATTATATTACGGTATTGGCCGCAACACTCCCCGAACTAATGAAGAGGAATACAACTACACCCAAGTACTGATTGAACCCATTTTACTAAAACGGGTGTTTGCACGATACTTATTTCTTGGCGGTGGTATTCGCTATAACCGAATTAGCAACGTGGAGTTAGAGACAGATGGACTATTAGCCAATAACGACTATCCTGGTTCTAATGGATCTACCTCGGTAGGAACCCAGTTAGCTGCGGTGTACGACAGTCGCGATAATTTGCTTAATGCCTACCGAGGTTGGTATCTGGAACTTACTCATGGCTTCTACGGTAAAGTGCTAGGAGGTACTCAGGAATTTCAGCTTACCCGCATAGATCTACGCCATTACTTCCGCCCGTTCCGAAATCGTTCTGATGTGCTAGCTTTCCAGTTTATGAGCCACTTTACCTACGATGGAGCACCCCTGAATGAACTGGCAGCATTGGGCAGCGAAGAAATTATGCGGGGCTATTACGAAGGACGCTATCTAGACCGTAAGCTGATTGCTGCTCAGGTAGAGTACCGGGCAAAATTAGTAGGCCGATTAGGCGGTGTACTTTTCTTAGGCGCGGGCGATGTTGCCCATCAGGTAAAAGACTTTCAACTGAGGAATATGCGGGGTTCGGTAGGCTTTGGCCTGCGGTTTCTATTAGACAAACGAGAAAATCTGAACATCCGAGCCGATTGGGGATTTGGCAACCGTACCAATAACTATTACCTCAATATTGCCGAGGCTTTCTAGAGTATTTTGATATTCAGACCGAGCTACCTACTGCGTGGCGTCCATCAACGCCAGGTAAAATCCATTGACAACTTTATGCCTTTAACATTTAACTCCTTTCCAAAAAAAGCTACCGTACCCCGGACGGAATTATCAGTGGTTTAGTAAAGAGGAGTTAATTAATGTTAAATCATTCCATACAATTTTCTGAATCATCCTAGAAAGGTTACATTAAGAAAACTTGGAATCATAATGAAGTCAGCTTTTACATTATCCATATTGCTACTTGGCCTGGTAATTCTAAGTAAAGGGCAGGAAAATGAAGATCAATCTTCTAGCGTACCAGTTTGGACTGAAGAAGATAGAGAGTATCTATTGGATAATCTTATAAGATCGAAGATAGAATTAGCTGAAGAAACTTCGGGATTGACGAATGAACAGTGGAATTTTAAGGAGAATCCAGATCGTTGGAGCATCAATCAAATAGTGGAACACTTAGCTATTTATGAGCTAATTTTTATAAATGAAATTTCTGTTGCCCTTCAGATAGGAGAGCTTCCACAAATAACTAAATATGCTCCTGACAGTCTTTTTATAAGCCAAGACTCTGAAGGTCTAAAACGAAAGGCGACAACAGACTTTACAAAACCATTTACCTATACTATACCTCTCGGTAACAATGAGGGAAAGAATAATTTGACCTGGTTCCTGAAGATGCGAAACGAGTCAATTGAATTTATAAAGGGAGAGACGAGTAATCTTAGAATTTACTACATAAATTTTGGCCCGAATATCCATCAAAAATATCTGCAAGCTTTTACTCACGTTGATAGGCATCTACGACAGATAAGAAGAGTAAAGACTCACCCTAATTATCCCGGATTATAGTCTCTATTTCTCTCATTTACTAGTTTGTCTGATACATCAATGCACCCTTTGCTGCTTTTGGTCATGTCGTTCATTATATTTCTATAGGTAGAAAAGTACTGCTCAAGAGCAGTGGCTTTATGGATATCCGATGGAAGTTCATTTACACCCTTCTACTAGCTATTATTTTCAATACAATGACAGTATGGAGCTATAAACACCAAGAGTAAGCCACTCAAAGACTAAATTTCACTTATTAACAGAATCCACTACTTGGTTAGATTTTTGTGATAGATCACCCTTATATTGAGGTTTATAGAGGGGGGGTACGCTTTGTCGGTCAGCTTACCTTTACCTAGCATACCCTCTTGTATCTTTCTAAAAAAATCAGAGTAATGAGGCTGAAAATACATCATATCTTTAGCTGGCTTTTATTGCCTATCCTACTTGTTCGTTGTATTGGCACCGATGTGGTAGATGATGCCAACGATATTTTTCCGGTAATTATCCAGTCTCCAGCGCAGAATTCGCTACTGGTGGGTGAAACCCTGATGCTAACTGCCGAACGTCAGACTACTGGCGGCGAAACTATCCCAACTGAATCCTTTACCTGGGCCAGCTCCAATCCGGACGTGGCTTCCGTAAGTCCACAAGGTACGGTAGAGGCAATTACTGCTGGGCAAACTCGTATCACTGCCCTAGTGGGGAACTCTACGAGCGAACCCTGGCTACTCACCGTGGTGGCTAACCAAGAGGAGGTAGCTCAAATATCGGTGACGGCCGAGCGTACAAGTTTGGACGTTGGCGAAACGTTGCAACTAACTGCTATGGCCAGCAATGTGTCGGGCGAGATTATATCCGATCAGCTATTTAGCTGGCAAAGCTCCGACGAAAATGTGGTGACCGTAGATGATGCCGGACTGTTGACGGCTATTGGGAATGGATCAGCGGAAATAGTAGCTCGGATAGATGATATAGAAAGTGCTCCCTTCTCAGTAATCGTTGGGGCGACTGCTCGCATCGGTACTTTTCAAGGGGTTGGTAGTTACGATGCCAAAGGAATGGGCGCTCTCAGTCTGAACGAAGAGGGTGAACTTATTCTCACGACCAGTGATGATTTCGAAACTGAATTTGCGGCGGGGACCTTCTTGTATCTAGCTAACAGCACCTCAGGTGCTACTGTCGCTGCGGAAGGAGTAGAAATTGCTGATATATCTGATAATCTAAGCGGAGCCCAAACCTTCAATGTTAGTGAGATCAACGAAAATATTGAGCTGGATACTTACCGCTACATCATTATTCTTTGTAAACCTTTCCGGATCACTTTTGGCCTAGCCGATTTAGATGCATAGTAACTATGAAATCCATTCGCATATTTTTGCTTATTAGCGTATTCGTTATTCCGTCGGTGGTCTTGGCCGGAGGAGGTTGGACACAGCCCCTCAAATCGGGATACTTCAAATTGGGGCAAAATTTTATCATTGCTAATCGCTTTTATCAGCCCGACGGCGAAATTGTGGATATTACCACCGTTGGCCTTTATACCACCAGTGCTTATTTAGAATATGGGTTCACGGATCGGCTTACCGGCACCCTTTACTTTCCCTTTTTCGTGCGTAGTACGCTGAATGAAGTAGAATATACTTCGGGGCGTCCGTCTGATCCTGGTGACGCTGTGAATAGTATTGGGGATACGGATATTGGCCTCAAGTATGGGCTGTTACAAAACGGCCCGGTGGTGCTGGCGGTAGGTCTCACCTTAGGTTTGCCTCTGGGCGAAACTGAAGGCGGGGAAACTGGACTATTGCAAACCGGTGACGGAGAATTTAATCAACTCCTTACGCTAGAAGCAAGTCGCTCTCTCGGGAATTTCTACGCTACGGCCCTGGTCGGATTTAATAATCGTACTAGGGATTTCTCCGATGAATTTCGGTACGGACTTGAGATCGGTCGCTCTTGGAACAACCGCTGGATTACTCAACTTCGGTTTTATGGCGTAGCATCGTTTATGAACGGAAATGCTGAAGGTGGGGGAGGTAATAGCATTTTTGCTAATAATCTGGAGTTTTTGGCGATTACCCCGGAGGTGGCTTACAACATTCGTGATAATTTCGGGGTTACCATTAATGCTGGGTTTGCGGCTTTCGGGCGGCGAATACTAGCCAACCCTAACTACGGAGTAGGTTTGTTCTACACTTTTTAACTTATCGCATGAAATTCTTACCATTCCTCTTATCCTTAATCTTGCTTAGCCAAACTACTTGGGCACAAGAAGGCATCACCGTTTGCGGTTTGGCCGACAATACTGAATTGTTTGCCTCATTAGCCGACGATCCGACTTTTAGAGCGAAGCACGATCTGGTTTCTTACACTCATGAAAATGCCAAAGGAGAAGAAATCACTTTTGCTACACCTGATGGGCAGGAAGGAACAGCATACTATTTAGAAGCCAAAGGAAATTCTAATCAGTACCTATTGGTTATTCACGAATGGTGGGGACTAAACGATCACATTAAGCGAGAAGCGGAGAAACTACACAAAGACTTAGATAATGTGCACGTGATGGCATTGGATATATACGACGGTAAGGTAGCCACCAGCCGAGAATTGGCTCAGCAGTACATGCAGTCAGTAACTACCGACCGAGCTAGCGCTATTATTAACGGAGCTGTTCAACATGCTGGAGACAATGCCGAAATTGCGACTATTGGCTGGTGCTTCGGGGGCGGCTGGTCATTACGAGCCACTATCTTAGCCGACGAACAAGCAGTGGGCTGTGTCATGTACTACGGAATGCCCGTACAGGAGATGGAAGAAATAAAAGAGATTGAAACTGATGTACTCGGCATTTTTGCTGAATACGACGGCTACATTACTCCGAAAGTAGTAGAAGAATTCGAGCAGCAAATGAAAGAGGCTGACAAAGATATTGAAGTACACATGTACGAGGCTGACCACGGCTTTGCTAACCCCAGCGGTGCCCGTTATGACAAAGACGCCGCCAAAGATGCTTACGACAAAACCTTAGCTTTTCTGAAAGAGCGTTTGTAATCTCCTGCTAAGCCGCTTCCCGTTTCGCTTGAGCAATACGTTCATTCAAGGCTTGAATGATAAGATCTATTTTCTTATGCTGGAAAAAATAGTTGAGTGATCCAAGGAATAAGAATGATTCGCCTAAATACGGATGTTCTTCCAGTAAATGCACTTCGTGTACTCCGTTCAGCGTTTTTAGTTCTACTTTTCGTATTTCATTCAGCGGAATGATGATATCGTGTTTATCCTTTACTAGCAGATGTTCGTCATTCCAGATGACGTTACGGTACCGTTTAAATCTGATGAATGCAACAACTAATAAGACGATGATTGATGCCCATTGAGCTAATAGCGCAACTATTTTTAATAAATCATCTTGTGGATCAGTAAAAAAGAGCCAAGCGAGTCCTATTGTGTATAAAGAAACACCTATAAAAGTGAGAACCTTGAAGGTTATTAGCGAACGGGTACTAATTCGTAAGGGAAATTGCAGTTGTTTAGCCATTAGAGAGTAGTAATGTGCTCTCTAAATTAATTGTATCTATCCTATTTACAAAATACCCTCATCGGCAAAGCTCAGGTAACTCTGATCGGTGAAAATGATATGATCTAGTACGGGTAAATCCAGATGCTTGCCGGCTTCTTTAAGTTTACGGGTAAGATGCAAGTCGGCTTCGCTGGGTTTGAGGTTGCCCGATGGGTGGTTATGCACCAACACAATAGAACTGGCCAGTTTCTCTAAAGCTTCCTTAAAAATAGTTTTGGGGTCAGCTACGGTGCCACTTACTCCGCCTTGGCTCACACAGTGGGTTTTAATCACCATATTGGCGCGGTTGAGCAAGATAACCCAGAACTGTTCTACCGGCTGATCGAGCAGGTAGGGCTGCATAATGCGGTAAGCATCTTCTGAGCTTAGAATCTTCTCTCGCTTTACCGGCTCGCTGGCTTTGCGTCTTCGCCCCAGCTCCAATGCACTCACAATACTAATGGCTTTGGCCTCGCCAATTCCCTCAAACTTTTTCAAGTCCTGCACCGACAGCTTGGCTAACTCATGCAAATTATTATCTACACTGCGTAAGATGTTTTTACCTACATCTACCGCACTCTTATCGCGAGTGCCCGAGCCAATTAAAATAGCGATCAGCTCTGCATCGGTCAGAGCTGATCGGCCTTTTTGTAGTAATTTTTCCCGGGGGCGGTCTTCTTCCGCCCAGCTTAAAATCCCTCGCTCTCTTAGCATTTACATGGGTTTGGTTATTTATTCTAATCCGCCAAAGGCATCAAATCCGAAGGAGAAGTCGAGCCGTACTTCCGGATACGAGATTTGCTCACCGTTAAATTGCTGGGTGTGGGAACTCATATCCAGCTTAATAGCCACTTTGTTAACCGGGCGATACACTACTCCCATCGATAATTTGATAAATCGTCCGTCGTCGGTAATGCCTGCTTCATTATCTCCACCGAAGGCTTTGTTGGCGATCACTTCGGGGTTGGAGAGTTCATCGTAAAATACGTAAGGGACAAACTGGCCAACATTCGACTGAAAGCTGTAGCTTAGGCGGGTATAAAACGTATGGGTAGCGTAATTGGCTTTAGTAATCACATCATCGGTAGTTAGTTCGGCATCTGGCGTGCTAGCGTTGGCTCCCAAAAAACGATCTCGCTGAGTCTGATTAATACCCGCTTCTCGAACCATCGTGAGTACATTCTCAGGATTACGAAGAGCACTATGTTCGGTACGCCAGTAGGCCGACTGAATTAAAAACCGATTAATGCGCTTTTCAACAAATCCGCCGAATACAGCAAACTGATCACCGTCCATCCAAGGCAGAATACCACCCATCGCCGGTCCTTCGCCGAAGCCAACGGTAGAAAGAGCATTTTGGCCATTAATGCTCGAGGAGTAACCTGAGGTACCGACGATAATACCATTCCGGTCCGACTGGTAGCGGAAGTCCCACCCCAGTGGAATAATATCTTGAGGGCTACCCCCTTCGGCCTGCCCGCTGGTTAGTGCGTATGTGAACTTACCCTGGCTTAGCAAACGTTCGCCGTGCAGCATAAGATTGGTAGTACGCGTTAAGAAAAGGTGGTCAGTATCGAAGAGTTCAGGAGGCTCAATTCCCACGAAGGTAGGTATCTGATCCAGTCTTTCATTATACAGGCCAAACCGACGGTACATCTGACCTACCCGAAGCTGCCAGGCATTGGATAGCTTAAAGTTACCGTAAGCTTCCCGTACTTCAATAGCCCTGTCGTTATACGCTAAGTTGAAGAATACTCCAATGTTTTTGGAGAGGTTACCCGAACCGTAAAGATGGAAATTCTGGATCGGGGACCAGGAGAGGGGTTCTGATTCGGTAATAGTTTGACCCTCACCGTTAACTGATGGTACATTAAAAACCTTCTCCACGTTGGCGTTAATGAATCCGTACAACATAAATCGGTCGTCGTATAGCTTAATATCGAGTAACTCCTCCAAAGAGAGATCGAATAAATCCAGTTCTTCGGAATCCTGCTGCTGTTCTTCCTGAGCCCAAAGGGAGGATATACTCCATAGAGTAGCGATGCAGATGGCGGCTAATTTCTTTTGCATGACTAGTGAATGTTTAAGATTTGCCTGCAAAAGAAAGAGTATTATAACGCTAGCAAAACACAGTAAATTTTCGTGATGTAAGGTTGTCAACTTGTTTTAAATGAACGAGCTAAAAATATTCAAGTTGACAAGAAGTATGAATTATGAAATTATCAATCACTAACGATTATATTGCCCCATTTCTTAAAAAGAAAATAGCCTTACGCTCGCGGAGTGTAAGGCTGTTATATATAATGGATGTACTATTATCTAAGATAATTGATTCACGTGTTTGGCCAGATGCGACTTTTGGTGAGCCGCTTTGTTCTTATGGATAATATTCTTCTTGGCTAGCTTATCAATCATTCCGGCTACATCGCGATAAAGCTTTTCGGCTTCAGCTTTGTCGGTAGTATTTTCCAGACGCTTAATGAACGTACGGGTAGTCTTTAGTTGATAGCGGTTACGTAGTCGCCGGGTTTCGCTAGAACGAATTCGTTTAAGTGCTGACTGATGGTTTGCCATAATTTTTAGTATATCTGCTTCTGTTCGCTGGTGAGAACAGAAAAATTTCTGCTTTAGTTTAAAAGGAGTGCAAATTTATAAATATTTCTGAAATAACCCAATCCTAGGAGATGATTAATAGCTGGGAGCTAGGGGCGGGAGCAAGGGGTGAGGAGTATGAAGTAGAGTATAAGTTTTGAATTCGCCAAGCGCCCTGCCCCTCGCTCCTCGCCCCCGCCCATATTTCTCATCTCATATCTCACATTTCATATTTCCATTTTGTACCTTGCGTAGCTAAGCCTGACCGTATATGGATTATTTAGACAGTTTAAACGAACCGCAGCGCGAGGCGGTCATAAACACCGAAGGGCCTAGCCTGATTATTGCCGGAGCCGGCTCGGGAAAAACTAGGGTGCTTACCTATCGTATTGCCTACTTAATACAACATAAGCAAGTTGACCCATTTAGTATTCTCTCACTTACCTTTACCAATAAAGCCGCCAAGGAGATGCGCGATCGCATTGAGCGGGTAGTGGGCACCGAAGCTCGTAATCTCTGGATGGGTACCTTTCACTCGGTGTTTGCCCGCATTCTTCGGGCCGAAGCTGACCGGCTGGGCTACAATCGTAACTTTACTATTTACGATACCGATGATTCTAAGACGCTGATAAAGAGTATCGTGAAGGAGCAGGGGTTGGATGACAAAGTTTATAAACCCAACGTAGTATTCAACCGAATTTCCAGCGCCAAAAACCGTTTGATTTCCTGGCGTTCCTATCAGGATAATCCCTCCATTCGGGCGGAAGATGAGGCAGCGGCTAAACCGCATATGGCAAAATTATACCGGATGTACGCCGAGCGCTGCTTCAAGTCTGATGCTATGGATTTTGATGATTTGCTCTTTAATACCAATGTGCTGTTCCGTGAACATCTGGATGTTCTCAATAAATATCAGCAAAGGTTTCGTTACGTACTAGTGGATGAGTTTCAGGATACGAATGTTTCTCAGTATCTGATTACGAAAAAGTTAGCGGCGGTACGCCGGAATATTGCGGTGGTGGGTGACGATGCCCAAAGTATCTACGCCTTCCGCGGGGCGGATATTCAGAATATTCTCAATTTCCAGAAGGACTTTTCCGAAGCCCAGGTATTTAAGCTGGAGCAAAACTACCGTTCTACCAAAAATATTATCAACGCGGCTAACTCGGTAATTGCCCGCAACAAAGCTCAACTGAAAAAACATATTTGGACGGCCAACGATCAAGGTGAACTGATAGAGGTCATCAAAGCCACATCAGATCAGGAAGAAGGGCGGCTAGTAGCCTATTCTATCTTCGAAACCAAAAACAACGAACACTCCCGCTACCGCGATTTTGTGATTCTGTACCGCACCAATAGTCAATCGCGGGCGATGGAAGAAGCACTGCGTAAGCGTAATATTAAGTATAAAGTAGTTGGGGGGTTGTCGTTTTACCAGCGCCGCGAGATTAAAGACCTCATTGCCTATATGCGCTACGCAATTAATGCGAATGATGAGCAGGCCTTTCGTCGCATTGTGAATTTACCCAAGCGGGGTATTGGACCTACTTCGGTAGATAAAGTAATTGTTACCGCCTACGAACGAGGATATGATTTGTGGGAGGTACTTCAAAAAGCCGAGGAGCTATTTCCTGGTCGTTTAGGTAATGCCTTGGGTCAGTTTACTGACATGATCAAGGGCTTTCAACTAGAAGCGGCTCGTAAAGATGCCTTTGAAGCAGCCTCGCATATTGCCAAAGGGTCGGGACTACTGCGCGAACTGTACGAAGATAAAACCATTGAAGGGTTGAGCCGCTACGAGAACGTACAGGAATTGCTCAATGCTATTAAAGAGTTCGTGGATGATCCCGAAGCAGAGGATAAAAGTTTAAGTGCGTTTTTGCAGGAAGTAGCTTTACTCACCTCTTCTGATCAGGACAAAGACGATGATCCGGATAAAGTTACGTTGATGACTATCCACATGGCGAAGGGACTGGAGTTTCCCTACGTATATGTGGTGGGAATGGAAGAAGACCTGTTTCCTTCTCAGATGATGCTGGCTAGCCGGCAGGATTTAGAAGAGGAGCGGCGCTTGTTCTACGTAGCCATTACTCGTTCTATGAAACGGTTGACTTTATCGTACGCGCTGACGCGCTATCGCTTTGGTCGACTAAAGAATTGTGAGCCTAGCCGTTTTCTGGAAGAGATAGATCCGGCCTACATGATGGTAAACAAAGAGTTAGGAACCCGTTCGCCGGTAGGAGATACCAACCACGCCCGGGTGCTACTTAAAAGTATTCAACGCGATCGTCAGCGGATTCCGACCAACCGAAGTACGTATAAAGCTCCGGCTAACTTTGCCCCGAGCGATACCAGCCAGTTAGCACCCGGTATGAAAGTGGAGCATCCTAAGTCTGGTTTCGGCCGGGCTGAAAATATCGATAATCAGGTGGCTAACCGGAAAGCAAAAGTTATATTTGATGATTTTGGAGAAAAGACACTATTGCTTAGCTTTGCAAAGCTGAAAATTCACGACGAATAGTTCGCTTACCGCGTAACGGTTGCCGCGCAATGATTTTTACACAAAAATCGTTTTTATTCGTTACCAAAGGGAGCACACCTAATCATACACATGGTACACTGCTGTAATTTTTTATTCGCAGTAGCCATATTTCGCTTGTTTTTATTTACAATTTTATGCTAGAATACAATGCCAGTCGGCCTGATATTATTCTTAAGGAATATGGCCGCAATGTTCAGAAACTTGCTAACCACTTAGCTACTATTGAAGATAGGGAAAAGCGCACGCGCTATGCTTACACCCTGATTGAACTCATGCGACAACTTAATCCTGCAGTGCGGGAAAACAATGAGACCACGCAGAAGCTATGGGATGATTTGTTTATCATGACTAATTTTACCCTTGATGTGGAAGCTCCATTTCCTCCACCCGAGGTAGATGTACTTACCCGAAAGCCCAAGCGGGTGCCTTATCATACCGAACCGGTACGCTATCGGCATTACGGTAAAAATCTGGAAAAACTCATTGAGCAGGCAGGTGAACTGGAAGATGAAGAAGAAAAGCGAAATGCGATTATCTACCTGGGTAAACTAATGAAGACCTTCTATGCTACCTGGAACCGCGAAAATATTGACGATGAAATCATCATACGAGATATGAAAAAAATGTCTCGAGGGAAACTGGTGATCTCGGTAGAAGAAGTAAAAGAGAAAAACCTATTTGAAGTTAGCCAACCTAAGAATCGTAGTAATAATAACAATAACAACAAAGGCCGACGCAATAATCGGAGAAAACGATAATTTATGGCATTTTTTAAGATTGAAGGTGGGCAAGCCCTAAAAGGAGAAATTATTCCGCAGGGTGCCAAAAATGAAGCACTACAGATTTTATGCGCTGTATTGCTTACTCCTGAACCGGTTACTATCCACAAAGTACCCAACATTCGTGATGTTAATAAGCTGATAGAACTACTTGCCTCGATGGGAGTGGAAGTAGAAAGGCTAGACGAAGAATCGTATCGATTCACGGCTAAGAATGTGGACATTAGTTACCTGAGTACTCCTGAGTACAAGCAGCAGGCTGCTTCGTTAAGGGGGTCTATTATGATAATGGGGCCGCTACTTGCTCGCTACGGCGAAGCATCTTTACCTAAACCGGGGGGGGATAAGATTGGCCGCCGTCGTTTGGATACCCACTTTCTGGGTTTTGAAAAACTAGGGGCGAAGTTTAACTACGACACCCAAGATAGTTACTACACTATTGATGCTTCCAACCTGCACGGAACGTATATGCTGCTGGACGAAGCTAGTGTAACCGGAACCGCCAATATCGTAATGGCCGCCAGTATGGCCCAGGGCGAAACCACGATCTACAATGCTGCTTGCGAGCCGTATCTACAGCAACTCTGTGGTATGCTAAACCGCATGGGGGCCAAAATTAGTGGAGTGGGTTCTAACTTACTTAAAATTGAGGGGGTTTCTTCACTCAAAGGAACTGAGCATACTATGCTGCCCGACATGATTGAAGTAGGTAGTTTCATTGGGCTGGCGGCCATGACCAGTTCGGATATTACCATTAAAGGTGCTGGAGTACATCAGTTGGGAGTTATTCCCGATACCTTCCGCAAGCTAGGGATTAACTTTGATATAAACGGTGACAATATTCACGTGCATGATAACGATCATTACGAAATTGATACGTTTATCGACGGCTCAATCATGACTATTGCCGATGCCCCCTGGCCCGGTTTAACTCCTGACCTGCTTAGCATCATTTTGGTAGTGGCCACTCAGGCGAAAGGCACTGTGCTAATTCATCAGAAGATGTTTGAAAGTCGCCTGTTCTTTGTAGATAAGCTGATTGACATGGGTGCCCAGATCATTCTCTGCGACCCGCACCGCGCCACAGTAATCGGTCTGGATCGGGTACAACCGTTGCGAGGCTTATCTATGACATCCCCAGACATTAGAGCGGGAGTTTCCCTACTGATTGCAGCACTATCGGCTGAAGGGGAAAGTATTATCTACAATATTGAGCAGATTGACCGGGGCTACCAGAACATTCACCAGCGCTTACAGAATATTGGTGCACCAATTGAACGCTACGATAGCGTGGTATTTAGTAAATAAAAAACACTAGAGCTAACCCTCCATCAACTGAATATCTTTTATCTCCAGTTGTAGCGTAGTTCGGCCTTCGTACTGATTTTCGTTTACAGAGTAAGCCATCTTAAATGGTTGGTTCCCTTGGATCAATTCGTATAAATGCGGCATACGAAAGCCAATGGCACTTAAGGAGTTGCCGCCGTTCTGACAGACTTCTACTTTTAGATGTTGCTCCCGAAGCAATCGGGGTTGGCCAACTATCTGTAGATTTTCACTGACGAATACCGGACGCATATTACCGGGACCAAACGGCGCCATCTGCCGAATAATATTGTACAGCTTGGGTGATACTTCTGATAACG
Organism: uncultured Flammeovirgaceae bacterium; assembly: GCA_937884755.1. Taxonomy (GTDB): domain Bacteria; phylum Bacteroidota; class Bacteroidia; order Cytophagales; family Cyclobacteriaceae; genus Tunicatimonas. The sequence continues at coordinate 5,374 of CAKZYJ010000315.1, read as the reverse complement.
GAATACTTAAATCTATCAGAATCTGGGGCACCTGCTGTACTTCCGAAATACGCTCAGTTACCACCTGCTCAAATCGCTCCTGAAATCTCGGCACATTTTCTACGGGTAGCGTTAAGCCAGCAGCACTAGCGTGTCCGCCAAACTGGTCGAGTAGATCGGAGCAGGCCGCAATGGCATCGTGTACATCAAAACCGTCTACCGAACGGGCTGAACCAGTAGCTTTCTGATTAGACTCGGTTAAAATAATGGTAGGGCGGTAGTACTTTTCGATGCAGCGGGAAGCTACAATGCCTACTACGCCCTTGTGCCAATCCTGATTAAATAACACTGTACTTCGGGCCTGCTTTAGGCGTCGGTCGGTTTCAATCATCGTCAAAGCCTGGTGGGTAATGCTACTGTCAAACTGCCTTCGTTCAGCATTTTTTTGATGCAGTGCGTCCGCGTATTGATAGGCCTTTTCCAAATCATCCTCTAACATGAGTCGAAGCGCGGCATCAGCATGGTCCATCCGTCCGGCAGCATTAATGCGAGGGGCAAATCCGAAGACTACTTTTTCTATCGTTAATGGCGGCTTGACTCCCGCTACTTGAATCAACGCTTGCCAGGTCGGGCGAGGATTGTTATTAATTTCCTGAATTCCGCAGTAAGCTAGTAGGCGGTTTTCGCCGGTAATAGGAACAATATCAGCTCCAATGGCTACTGCTACGAAATCCATTAGTTTGTATAGTGAATCGGTGGGGTGCTTTAACTTTTTGCAAAAACCTTGTAGTAGCTTGAAGCCTACACCGCAGCCACATAGCTCTTTGTACGGATACCGACACCCCTCCTGCTTAGGATTTAAGATTGCGTGGGCAGGTGGTAGCTCATTTCCGGGACGGTGGTGATCACAAATGATACAATCGATGTTCTGCTTACGGGCTTCGTTAATGAGTCGGTTGGCGCGTATGCCACAGTCCAGGGCAATCAGCAGGCTCACTTTATTTTCGGAAGCGTAGCGGATACCTTGTTCGGAGATTCCGTAGCCCTCGCGGTAGCGGTCAGGAATGTAGTAATCTACCTCATCGTAAATTTCTCGTAGAAAATGAAAGACTAAGGCTACCGAGCAGGTACCATCCACATCGTAATCGCCGTACACTAATATCTTCTCGCCCCGTCGCATAGCTAAAATCAGCCGATGCACGGCATGATCCATATCTTTCATCAGAAACGGATCATGAAGCTCGTTTAAATTAGGACGGAAAAATTGCTTAGCCTGATCGAAGGTGCGCACCTCACGCTGGGCCAAAAGGGTGGCTAAGGTAGGAGTAATCCGCACGTCAGCGGCTAGTTGCGCTACTAACTCTTGATCCGGTAGTTCCTGAAAAACCCACTGCTTACGCATGGCTTCCCTTATTGTTTGCTAAAGTTAAACCGGTATTGAATTGAAAAATCGTCTACCTCAAGTGGTAAATCGTCAGCGCCTTGATTCTCAAGATCAATCGCAGTCTCGTCTAAATCCAGGATGAAACTCACCTGCTGACTAGTAAGCTCTTCAAGCTCGAAAACTAATTGACTTGGACCTACTGTACTACCGGTTTGTACTGTAACCTGTTGCTCATCATCGCTGAGTGTCCAACTATTCTCGATAATATCAGACAGATCATTCAGAGTATATTGCCCATTGTCATTAAATACGATGGTAGTGCCAGAAGGAAACAGTACATCAGCCCCTTCTGCTATAGCTTGGTCTACAGATGCAATATCCGGGTTCAGTACTGCTAAGCCCTGAACGGCACTACGGTCAAGAGTTGCTCCTTCAATAGTTACCTGATAGTCTACCAACTCACCCGATTGAATTTCCCAGGTACCGATTAGTAAATCGCGGCGGCTAGGATCTTCTTCATCGCTACAAGCGGCTAATGTGAGGAGGGCACCAAAAAGTAGTAAGCTGACTCGATTGGTAAGTAAGTTCATAAGGCAATCGGATTATTTAGTAAAGGTAAAAATTAAAATTATCTTCCCAACGAAGCAGTTGGTCAGTTCGTCTGTATTGGCTGTGGTTTAATTAAAAAAATAAAGCGCACAACCAAGGTTGATTGCGCGCTTTAGCAAAGAAAATTATGGTGAACTTTTAGTTGACCGATGCGGCGCTAGACGGATTGCTACGTAAATCTTCTAATACATCTTTGATCGGCACTCGCCCGCCATCACGGTAAGGGATAATCCAGGCATCTTTCACTCCCATTGCTCTTAGGTATTTTTTAAACTTATCAGCTTCCCAGTAATCGCGGAAGTTACCCAATGTATACTTCTGCTTGCCATCATCGCCATTTTCCGTAGTGAAGTTCTCACTGGTATCGTAGCTAGACAAATCCTGGTTTTGGTAAGCACCGATCTGTACCCGGAAAACCAGTCCCTGGTTGTATTCAGCGTCGCTACTAGCCATCGGAACATTTTCCTGGGCAGAACTGGCTTCAGCTTTCGCCTGCTGGAGATTTTCTTGCAATCGGCGAACCTGATCTTTCAGTTGTTTTACCTCAGAGTCTTTTTTGTCTAGCTGACCTTTAACGGAAGATAATTCACCTTCCAACTCGCTGGCTTTAGCAGTAAGCTCTTTGGTCTGATCCTGTTGCTTTTGAAAATCAGCCTCGCTCATTTTTTTGAGCTCTTTCAAACGCTTCTTTTTTTCTTTTTTCAAGCGCTTGCGCTCTTTTTTAGATAATTTTTGTGCTACAGCTACCTCCGGCACCGTAGTGATGCTAAACAGAAATAGCGCGATGATACATACGTACTTCATCACATTTATAGTTTAAATTGATAATTGTCTCCTTAGCCCTCAGTCAATAGTCCATAGTTTACAGTTTTGAATCTGTTGACCATAGGTTGGGCGCCGAGCGCTATCGACTGTGGACTTATTGATCCTTCAAACTTCCTACCATATTTTCCGGAATCACCCATTCATCAAACTGTTCGCTTGTAAGTAATTCGAGTTCTATTGCAGCTTTTCGGAGGGTTGTGCCATCTGCGTAGGCTTTCTTAGCGATTTTGGCTGCATTCTCATACCCAATGTGCGGGTTTAGGGCGGTAACTAACATCAGCGAGTTATTTAAGTTCGCCTGAATCACTTCTGTATTGGGTTCGATGCCCACGGCGCAGTTGTCGTTAAACGATTCGCAGGCATCCCCTAGCAGGCGGGCAGAGGTAAGCAAGTTATAAATCATCATGGGCTTAAAGACATTTAACTCAAAATGACCATTCATTCCACCCACCGAAATAGCAGCGTCATTACCGATCACCTGGGCGCAAACCATCGTTAATGCCTCACACTGGGTGGGGTTTACCTTACCGGGCATAATTGATGAACCGGGCTCATTAGCCGGAATTAAGATCTCACCAATGCCGCAACGGGGACCAGAAGCCAGCATTCTGATGTCGTTACCAATTTTCATCAGACTTACAGCCAGTTGCTTCAAGGCTCCCGAGGTTTCTACGATAGCATCATGAGCCGCTAGTGCTTCAAATTTATTTTTAGCAGTGATGAAGGGATGACCACTAAGTTCGGCAATTTTCTGAGCTACCTCTTCGGCATAGCCTTGAGGAGTATTAAGCCCAGTACCCACGGCGGTACCTCCCAAAGCTAACTCAGTCAAATGTGGAAGAGTGTTTTTAACCGCGGTCATCGCATGATCTAACTGCGCTACGTAACCACTAAATTCGTGGCCTAGCTTTAGTGGGGTAGCATCCATAAAGTGTGTTCGGCCAATTTTCACCACATCTCCGAACGATCTCACCTTATCATTTAGTGTATTTCTTAGTTTTTCTGTCTTAGGTAAGGTTTCTTCCACAATCAACTTATAGGCGGCAATATGCATGGCGGTCGGGAAGGTATCATTTGATGACTGCGACTTATTGACGTCGTCATTCGGGTGAATTGTCTTCTTTTCGTCGGTTAAAGAACCTCCCGATAAAACGTGAGCTCGATTAGCAACCACCTCGTTTACGTTCATATTACTTTGAGTGCCCGAACCAGTCTGCCATACAACCAGTGGAAACTGATCGTCTAGTTTTCCAGACAATATTTCATCACATACCTGTGATATGATGTCGGCTTTTTCCGAGGAAAGAACTCCTAATGAAGCATTGGTCTGGGCAGCGGCTTTCTTCAGAATGGCAAAAGCATGGATGATTTCGAGCGGCATATGGGTGGCCTCTCCTCCAATTTTAAAATTTTCTCTGGAGCGTTGGGTTTGGGCTCCCCAGTACTTATCGGCAGGTACCTGCACCTCGCCCATAGTGTCTTTTTCAGTGCGATAGTTACTCATAATTTACTGTTGGTAGTTTTTGTAAATGTGTCAGAACAAATTTAGGAAAAAATACTCTCCGGCTAGTTATACGGATTGATAGAATAGATAGGCTGTAATAAACCGGAATAATCAGCCAAGAAATAACTCCTAATTGGTAATCATACCATTAATTATCAACTTTGTTACTCTGAATAAAAAATATGAGAAAGAAATACAAAAAGCCGGAAAAACGTAACATCGAAGGCACTACCGACTCAACCGATCCCATCCGGTTAAACCGTTATATTGCTAATGCTGGAGTATGCTCGCGCCGAGAGGCTGATAAGCTAATTGAAAGCGGACAAATTACCGTCAATGGCAAAGTAGTCACAGAACTAGGCACTAAAGTGATGCGCTCTGACCGAGTGAAGTATCAGGGTAAAGTACTGAATCCCGAGAAGCTGGTGTATGTACTACTAAACAAACCCAAAGACTTTATTACTACTACCGATGACCCGCAGGAGCGCAGAACCGTAATGCAATTAGTGGCTAACGCCGCCGAAGAACGTATTTTTCCGGTAGGTCGCCTGGATAGGAATACTACTGGGTTATTGCTGCTAACCAATGATGGCGAACTAGCTGAGAGGCTAACTCACCCTTCCTACGAGATTCAAAAACTGTATCAGGTGGATATCAATAAGCCAATTACGGATGAGGATTTTATTAAAATCGAGAATGGCTTGGTATTAGAAGATGGTCCTGCCCCAGTAGATGAAATTGGGATGGTAGGGCCCGAACGAACCAGCCTAGGTGTTTCTATCCATATCGGAAGAAACCGGATTGTCCGTCGCATTTTTGAGCATCTGGGCTACGATGTGATCCGTCTCGATAGAGTAATGTACGCCGGATTGACAAAAAAAGATTTACCTCGCGGCAAGTGGCGTTATCTATCCAAAGCTGAATTGATCAAAATCAAACACATGGGGCGTAAAAAATAAAAAGCTGACCGTTGATGTCAGCTTTGTAATCGTGCAGGCTGTATAAAAAGAAAAGGAGGGTCCGTCGATGCGGATACCCTCTTTTACTACACTACACAACCTAACCTATGTTTT
>CAKZYJ010000314.1 GCA_937884755.1 uncultured Flammeovirgaceae bacterium | reverse complement strand
TCTAATTGATGCTATATAGCAGGTGGTGGATGAAGGCTTTCTGGGTAAGATCTCTCACGTAGAGATGTGCTGCTATTTCCATATGCGGGCTAACGGCAACCCACCGGTTGCGCCGGTTCCCGACTTATTTGATTACGACCTGTGGACCGGTCCGGCTCCGTTGCGTCCTTACGACGGGCTGCCTCATATACGCTGGTGGCGTACGTTTATGGAGTACGGCAATGGAATTGTAGGCGATATGTGCGTACACATGCTGGACACCGTTCGGTGGATGCTGGATTTGGGCTGGCCTCAAGAAATTTCCTCCCAAGGCGGCATTTTTGTGCAGAAAGAAGGTAAATCTAATATTTCCGATACGCAATCAGCCGTATTTGAGTATCCGGAACTAAATTGTGTATGGCAGCATCGCAGTTGGGGAGCTCCGGCTGATCCTGAATACCCCTGGTCGTTCAAACTCTTCGGTGAGCATGGCACCCTGGCCGGTAGCACCATGCAGGCTGACTTCTTCCCTTACGAAAAAGGTGATCCTATTCACTTTGATGTGCTGTACGAGAAAGAGAAATTTCCGGAAGATGTTACCGAAGACCGGATTGAACTAAACGCGGCTCCGGCCACCCGACTGCATATGCTAGACTTTTTGAATGCCATTGAAAACAACAGTAAGCCAGTGGCTGACGTGATGAACGGACACATTTCTACTGCCTCCTGTATCTTAGCTAACGTGTCGATGGCAGTGGAACGTCCGTTAGTATACGATCCCGAAAAAATGATTGTGGTAGATGACGCTGAAGCAACCAAACTATTGCAACGCCCTTATCGTGATCCCTGGAAACACCCGTTACCCGATGAGGTCTAACTCGTACTTATCTTCTCTTGATTTTTTACTTCTATCTAGAATTAATCATTTACCATGAAATATTACCGATTTTTTGTGCTACTCATTTTTTGGGTAGGTATCATCCATCAGAATCAGGCACAAAATAGTGTTACCGCCAAAGGGGCTGAGCTAACTCAGGTAGCGGAAGACTATATCTTTACCGAAGGTCCGGCGGCGGATAAGAAGGGTAACGTATACTTCACTGATCAACCCAATAACCGGATTATGAAATGGGCGACCGACGGAACGCTGTCGGTATTCATGGAAGATGCCGGACGAGCGAATGGACTGTACTTTGATGGAGATGGTAATTTGATTGCCTGTGCCGATGAAAAGAATGAACTCTGGCTGATTGACGAAGGCAAAAATGTAAAGGTGTTAATGGATAGCTACGAGGGCAAAAAGCTGAATGGCCCTAACGATGTATGGGTGCATCCTGACGGAGGAATTTACTTCACTGATCCCTTCTATAAACGTGATTACTGGAACCGAACTGAAAAGGAAATTGAAAGTGAAGATGTCTACTATCTTTCCCCCGACTACCAAACCCTGACCGTAGCAGCCACCGATCTAGTTAGACCGAACGGTATTATTGGCACCTCAGACGGAAGAACACTGTTCGTAGCCGATATCAACGATAAAAAAACCTACCGATACCAGATAGGCTCCGATGGGAAGTTGAGTAAGCGGGAGTTATTCGTAGAGATGGGTTCGGACGGAATGACGTTGGATGCTAAAGGTAACTTATACTTGACTGGTAAAGCCGGAGTAACAGTGTTTAATCCTGAAGGCGAACAAATTGAGCAGATTCCGGTACCCGAAGGTTGGACAGCTAACGTTTGTTTCGGAGGTAAGAACCGTAAAACGTTATTTGTTACCGCTATGAAGTCAGTCTATACCATGAATATGGCGGTTAAGGGTGCAAAATGAACATTTTTCAGTATGCGCTGCCACACTATTCTAAAAAACGCCTAAAGTGTAAGCAATTAAGACTACTTTTTTCTCTCTTTGTTTTCCATTCGCTGTATGTAGCCTCTTCAGTCTATAGCCAGACATTAGCTCCGATACAGTTACTGGTAGATGCTTGCGATACCATTCAGATTGCCGAGGCAGAAAACTACCTATGGACTTCCGGAAACCAGGATGTGGTGATGGTAGACAAAAACGGCGTTGTTTGCGGAGTGAATCCGGGTAGTACTTACGTGGCTGCAGTCTCTAAGAATACTAGTGCAAGTTATCGTACTGAAATAACCGTAGTTGGAAATAGTGGTAGCCGAGAAGTGTCCAGCTCTTCTAGCAAAGAAGCATCGATGTGTAGTACATCAGCTAGCACTTTAGAACAGCTAATATCCCAAGAGGGCTATCAAAAAACTGACTCTAGGTTGAAAGTAGCGGAAAACCAACGACTACTTCTCTGGTCAGATGGTTCCCCATTCATTTTTCTTTCTCAAACATTATGGAGTATGGCGCGTCGATTAACTCGGGAAGAGATTATCGATGTATTGGATATTTGTCAGGCTCAGGGATTCACAGCTATTCAGTTTATTGCTCACGCGCACTACATGGGAGCCAACCGCTACGGAGATATTCCCTTTGAAGATGAAAACTTTGCCTGTCCCCGAATCACCCCGGGCAGTAACCCTGAGGACTCGCTCGAGTACGACTGGTGGGATCATGTTGAGTTTATTGTACAGCAAAGTACGAAGCGAGGTATGGTAGTTTGCTTGTTGCCTACCTGGCGTGAGCAATGGAACCAAAAGAATAATCTGAACGAACACAATGCTTTGACCTACGGGAAGTTTATTGGTGCCCGGTTTCAGCACCTGAATGATTCTATCATCTGGGTGATGGGCGGGGATGCGGCCCCGGATACCAAAGCTAAGCTGAACATCCATCGGGACTTAGCCCGAGGCATTGCGCTGGGGATTAATGGCCAAGAGGATTACGGTAATTTAATAATGACCTACCATACCCACGGCCCCACCATCACTAATAACTACATTTCCGGGGCAGAGCCATTTATGGACTTCAATACCATTCAGTCGGGGCATAGCCTGGATAATCTAGAGGGTATGATGGTGGCTAGCTATTCTTCCCAGAATAAGCCTACAGTAGATTTTGAGCCGCTCTACGATAAAAACGGGCAGTTAATCCACGAAGCTCGTACTACAATTTACTGGGGAATATTTCAGGGAGGGTTCGGCACCTCCTACGGCAACTGGAATATCTGGCACTGTGGTGCTCGAGACGATATTGCCCAGTTTCGAATTCCCGAATCTTTTGAACAAAGCTTTGGTACGCAAATCAGACATATAGGCCAACTGCTGCATAGTCATCCTATGGAATTGAGAGTGCCAAAACCAGATTTACTGGTAAATAATGGTACTGGAGGAGCTTACCGAATACTGGCCATGTCAGCCACTGATAGCACTTATGCCTACGTATATTCACCCACGGGAGCTTCTTTTAAGGTTGATCTGGGCCTTCTCAAAAACAAGAAGCTACGTTATCAGTGGTTTAATCCTCGTTCTGGCACGATAGAAAGAAAAGGGACATTCATTCGAGAAAACGAAGCCCAAACTTTCCATCCTCCGAGCCAGGGAGAACCTTTCACTGGTCACGATTGGGTATTGATTCTGGATTAATAGTTTTTAACCAAAGATCTAACCCGAGGCTGCCATAAACTCGATTACGGTTACTGTTGATCGCGCAGAAACTCAAAACCCACTCGCTTGCCGGTGCGGATCGCAGACAGTCCACTGGCCTGCATCTTGTCTTTTACGGTAAGCTGTTTGCTAACTTCCATCGGAGGTACGAATAAGTCAAAGTCAATAGCGTGAACTATAGCAGTTTCGGCAATCTGGTAGAGGGTTTCTTCATCGATAGGTTTGCGCGAGAAGGAGTTGTACATAAAGGCAAGTTCCTTGCGCCCTTCTACAAAAAAATGTTGCTCCTTATTGATAAAAATCCGACCAATCAAGTACCCAACGTCCGAGAGTCGGTTGTATCGCAACGAATCGGACAGAAAGTTATAAACCAGAATCATTCCGCAGTAAGCACGGGTAGGATCCTGCTTTACATATTCTGAATTGTGCACGAAATATTCGGGATTGAAATTGAACACATTAGTGTGCATCATAAACACTAAGGTATCTCCGGAAAACTTTAGAAGGGATTCATAATCGCCTTGGGGACGGTAGGTTACTTCTACCAGACTGTCTTCACCCATAGCCTCTGTAGTACGTTCGGCAATATTGTGCAGCACTCCGTTAAGCTGGTGAAATACTTTCTTAGTCTGAAGAAAGATTTCTTGTTTTAATTCTCCTTTTTCTTGTAAGGCCTTAATAATTCGGTCGTCGGTTTGTGTCATAGTAGGTTTGGTTATAGTAAAAAAAGACTGAATTTGGGGAAAATGTTTGATGAATAGTGTTTTGGTGTTTGAGCGACCGTCGCCCGGTATTAAAGTTTTATAGTATTTTTATCACCCTAACATTGCGCGGCAACCGCCCTAACACCCTAACATTATGCTATACCGACCACTGTTCTTTTTTTGCTTACTGCTTTCCGCTTGCCAACCCAACCCCGAGTCTTCTGAAGAAGATAGCTCAGCGGATCTACCTCATGTTGTTTATATTTTGGCGGATGATTTGGGGTGGGGCGATATTTCGGTACAGAATCCGGAATCTAAGATTCAAACCCCTAATATTGATCGCTTGGCTCAGGAGGGCATGCGCTTCACCGATATGCACACTCCTTCTTCGGTTTGTACACCCACCCGCTACGGTATCTTGACGGGTGAATATGCCTGGCGAAGTCGGCTTAAGCGAGGGGTGCTGTTTGGTTATGATTTACCGTTGATTCCGGAAAATAAGACTACGGTAGCTGATTTAATGCAGCGAAACGGCTACTACACGGCGGGAGTAGGGAAGTGGCACCTGGGTTTACCTTTCCCGGTGCAGGAAGGTTCTGATTACCTTCAGCGACATCAGGATTCAGTAACGACACTAGGAACTTCGGAGGATGTAGCATTCCTGGAGACTTTTGAAGCGGGTGGCCCCACCGATTTGGGGTTTGATGAGTACTACGGAATTCCGGCTTCGCTGGATATGGCGCCCTACGGCTACATCGAGAATAGCGGTTGGGAAACACTTCCTACCGACAGCGTAGCCGCGGAAGTACGTAGTCCGGATTACGATAAAGGATTTTGGCGGGGAGGGGAAGCCTCACCCGAATTTGACCACCGGCAGGTACTCCCGAAAATTACCGAACGGGCGGTGAAGGTTATTAATGAGCACGGTCAGAGCCGGACTAACCAGCCGCTGTTTTTATATTTTCCGCTTACCGCACCGCATACGCCCTGGTTGCCTACCGAAGAATTCAGAGGCAAAAGTCAGGCAGGAAAGTACGGTGACTTTGTGGTGATGGTTGATGACGTAGTGGGGCAGGTAATGCAGGCGTTGGAAGAGCAGGAGATGGCGGATAATACCCTAATCATTTTTACCAGTGACAACGGTGCCCATCTTGACCACGTAGGTGATGAGTACGAACACTCCGGTAACGCCGACTGGCGAGGACAGAAAGCCGATATTCACGAGGGTGGGCACCGGGTGCCCTTTATTGCCAGGTGGCCTAATCATATTCCGGCTAATCAAACGAGTAGTGCTTTGGGATGCCTCACCGACCTGATGGCTACCGCTGCTGCCACCGTGGGCGACTCATTAGCCAATGAAGTTGGGGTAGATAGCTATAATCTGCTTCCGGTGATGCTGGGCGAGCAGCCAGAGTCAGCTCGGGAGGTGGTGGTACATCATTCTTTAGACGGTATGTTCTCAGTTCGCCAGGGCGACTGGAAACTAATTGTTGGACGAGGCTCCGGTGGCTTTACCCAACCCCGTCGGGAAGAAGTTGCGGAAGGCGAGCCTACCGGTCAACTTTATAATCTGGCTAACGATCCTAGTGAGCAGAATAACCTATTTGTCGAAGAACCGGAGAAGTTGGAAGAACTAATGGCGTTTCTAGATCAATATCAAACAGAAGGGCGTAGCCGCTAATATTTTGATGGTTCCTGTATTACTAGTACCGTGAGGCTTAGATTTCTTCCTGATTCAATAGAAAGCTTATACCAGTTGGGACACATGAAAACATCACAAGGAAACCTTATGGCCTTGCCCAATGACTAAAATGGAGATTTGAAGCTCCTGATCTTCTACTCTTTTTTCAGGTAGGTTAATGGAAATAGTATAGGTTTCGTTTTTGTTGAGTTCAATTCCTGAAGCTAACCAAATAGAAGGAGGTCTTTTTTCGTCCAGATTAAATTCAAATTGATCTTTCGTGTAATCTACCATTACAGGTTTACCCTGGCTTTCATTTCGAATAGTAATACTAGCACCTGCAAATTGATGATCTACTAGCAATTCAAAGGACTGAAATTGATCCTCCTCATGATAGTCATAATAGTTGGAGTGGGCAGAAGGAAAAAAAATAAGTATTCGATAGCGATCATTGGCCTTTTGGGGAATAAAGGTGTACTTGAGTTCTTGTGGAGAGCTCTGTAACTGTATAGTATCACTTATATTTACGGTCTCCAGCAACCCCCACTTAGAAATGGCATTTTTCTGACCTGATTTATCTGGTTGATCACAGGCAGTAGCAAAAACCGATAACATAATAAATAGAAAGAATTTGTTTATCATAATAGTACCCTTTTACCCCTCTCTCTATGGCGCGTTTGCAACGCAATTACCTTCTCTGTCATATAACTCTAAGCAATTTTATCGTGTACTAGGGGCGATCATTTTCTAGTATCAGTAGACATAGAATAAGGCGCATCTTCTGGTTGAATTCCTCGCGACTCGTTAGGGGTATCGCTCATAGTAAGGTTCAGCGTACCCCCTTGCAGGATAGTTTCGTGGGTGAGATAGTTTTTGGTGTAGGTCTCGTCATTTAGCCTGGCTTCTTGGATGTAAGGCCTTTCTGGTTGATTGCCTTCAGCAGAAACTACCCAGCTTTTGCCGTTGGGTAATTGTAAAGTTACCTTTTCAAAAAGTGGACTACCCAGTACGTATTGATTACTGCCCGGACATACCGGGTACATGCCTAGGGCAGAGAACACGTACCAGGCGGAGGTTTGGCCGTTATCTTCGTCGCCACAGTAGCCGTCGGACTGGGGGTTGTAGAGCTTATCCATAATCATGCGGACGTGCTGCTGGATTTTCCAGGGCTGACCGGCGTAAGCGTAGAGGTAGGGCATGTGCTGGATGGGCTGATTACCGTGGGCGTACTGCCCGGTATTCACAATCTGCATCTCCCGAATTTCGTGGATGGTAAAGCCGTAGTACGAATCATCGTAGATGGGGGGCATCACAAAGACCGAATCCAGCATGTCGGCAAATGCCTCCTTTCCGCCCATTAGTTCGGCTAAGCCGTGCACGTCCTGGAAGACCGACCAGGTGTAGTGCCAGCTATTACCTTCGGTAAAGGCATCGCCCCACTTGAATGGATTGAAGGGAGCCTGAAATTCCCCGTTTTCCAGTTTGCCGCGCATCAGCTTGGTTTCTTCATCGAACAGCTTACGGTAGTTCTGCGCTCGTTGGCGATACAGATTTATTTCACTCGCTGGCTTGCCCAAGGCTTCGGCTAGTTCAGCAATGCAATAATCAGCGTAGGCGTATTCCAGCGAGCGGGCGGCATTTTCGTTGATGTCCACATCGTAGGGCACGTAGCCTAAATCATTGTAGTACTCGTGGCCGTAACGTCCTACTGATTTTACCGGGCCAACTCCGGTGGTATTTTTAATGATCGCTTCATACAGTGTTTCAATATCGTAACCGCGAATTCCTTTGAGGTATGCATCGGCAATGAGTGAGGCCGAATTGGACCCGATCATTACGCTACGGTGACCGGGACTAGCCCATTCGGGCAGCCAGCCACTTTCCTGGTAGGTATTCACCAGTCCGCGCATAATCTTAGCATCCAACTCAGGATACATCAACGAGAAGAAGGGAAACACCGCCCGGAAGGTATCCCAGAAACCATTGTCGGTATACAAGTAACCCGGCAATACCTCGCCATTGTAAGGGCTGTAGTGTACGGTATCTTGCTCCGCGGTAATTTCGTGCAACGGTCGGGGAAACAGTAAGGTGCGGTAGAGGCAGGAGTAAAAGGTTTTTCGTTGGTCGTCGGTGCCGCCCTCTACCCGGATTTTGCTTAACTCACTCTCCCAGATTTGCTGGCTCTCGGTGCGTATTGCTTCAAAGGTACGATTACCAATTTCCCGTTCCAGGTTGATTTGAGCCTGTTCTGCACTAATAAAAGATGAGGCTACCTTTACCTGCACCACCTCACCTTTAGCCGTAGCAAAACCTACGATGGCTCCAGTATGATCACCCGTAGCTTCAGTGCCTTCTTGCATCACCGAGTCTTGCCAGGTATAGGTTATTGTGAAATCGTGGTCGAACTCAAGGACGAAGTAGTTATGAAAATTCTCGGGCACGCCGCCGTGGTTGTTACGACAGTAGCCCACAATCTTGCGTTCTTCCGGGATAATCTGCACCTGCGAGCCTTTGTTATAGGCATCCAGCAAGATAAAGGCCGAATCGGTTTCGGGAAAGGTGAAGCGGAAGAAAGCAGCCCGTTCGGTGGGAGTTACTTCCGCATTAACGTCATAATCCGCCAGATAAACCTGGTAGTAGTGAGGCCTAGCAGTTTCGGCTTTATGGGAGAACCAGGAGGCGCGTTTTTCTTCGTCGAATACCGGAGTGCCCGTCATTGCAAACAGGGAAAAGGCGGCGTAATCGTTTAGCCAGGGACTAGGCTGATGGGTTTGTTTTATTCCCCGGATTTTGTAGGCATCGTAGGCGTACATCCAACCGTCGCCGTTAGGGGCGGTTTGAGGCGACCAGAAATTCATGCCCCAGGGCCGGGCAATGGCCGGATAGGTATTACCATTGGAGAGCGAAAATTCCGAATCGGTGCCCATCAATGGATTTACGTAGTCGGTTAGTTGAGTGGGTTGGGCTTGAGTGGTAAAAGCAATCCAGAAGCAGAAGTAGGTTAGGCAGATGTATTTCATGGTAGGCTTTGATAAAAAATTTTGGGCAAGGTCTAAGTATTTTTCCGATTTAGCGACTAACAGCATAAAAGAAACCAAAATAAGTGGCTTTGGAGCAGGAATTTATCCGACTTATTAAAGAAAACGAGCGAATTCTTCAGAAAATCTGCAACCTGTACTGCCGGGAAGCAGCGGATCAGGAAGATTTATACCAAGACATCGTAATCCAACTTTGGGAAGCCTTTCCCCGGTTCAATCAACAAGCGAAAGTAAGCACCTGGCTCTACCGCATTGCCCTGAATACCGCCATAACGCGCTACCGCAAAGTAAAAAAGCACCCCCGAACCGAGGGAATTACTGATCGGATATCCAGTGCAGTTAGCCCTGTTTCAGATTCGCTGAACGAAACCAACAGGCAGTTGTATGCCGCAATAGAAAGCCTGACCAAGGTGGAGAAAGCTATCACGCTGCTCTACATGGAAGGTGCCAAGTATCAAGAGATAGCCGAGGTCATCGGCATTAGTGAGTCTAACGTGGGCTTCAAGCTTAATAGAATAAAAAAGAAACTTCGTACTACATTACAGATCAAAGAGCTATGAACATCAATGAACTAAAACAGAACTGGGAAGCCCTGTACGGCGAACCAAGTAACGTGCACAACGAAGCGGACATTCGGCGGTTGATTGCTAGTGGAACGTCCGAGGAAGTTTCGCAAATAAATCGCAAGCTATTTAGAGACATGCTAATTACCGGAGTAGCCACGATAGTAAGCGTAGTAGGAGTGATTTTTTTCTACGTCCGCTATGATCCGGTTGAACAACCCTGGATAGACATCTCCAAACTGATTCCGATTCAACTGTTAGCCTTTAGCATATTTCTCGCGCTGTTTTTCTTCGGTTACGCCGAATATAGAATAGTGAATCGGAAGTTTACAGCAAATTCACTTCGCAACTTTTTATCAGCTACAGTAAGGAAGAACAAAACCTATTACTGGATTTTTACCACATCATTTTCCGTACTACTGTTCACGGTCTACTTACTGGAGATTAACTACTTTGTAAATCCTCATGATACCACAGCGTATTTATTTACCACCTCCGGAGCGCTTACATTGACCGGAGTAAGTTACCTGGCGATGAGATATTACTACCGAAGTCATTTTGCCACTCATTTTCAACGTCTGGAGGATTATCAGAATGAACTTAGCAGCTAATTACTCATTTCTAACCGAGAGTTTGTAGGCCGTGGTGGTTCGGTAGGTTTCCCCAGGACGAAGCACTACGGAGGGGTAATCAGGTTGGTTAGGCGAGTCGGGAAAGTGTTCAGTTTCCAGACAGAGCGCCGAACGTTTGCCATAACTTACGCTCCCTTTTCCCACGGCTGAGCCGTCCAGGAAGTTACCCGAATACAACTGGACGCCGGGTTCGGTAGTAAATACCTCCATAAAGCGTTTAGACTTGGGGTCAAACACTGTAGCCGCTAGCGATAACTCATTTTCGGAGCCGTTCAGTACCCAGCAGTGGTCGTAGCCTTTACCGTTAATAATCTGCGGATGATCCGCATCAATGCGTTCACCTACCACTGTAGGATCAGTAAAGTCAAACGGGGTACCCTCCACCACTGTCAGATCACCTAAGGGAATCAGGGTCTCGTCTACCGGCACAAAACGATCGGCATTAATCGTCAGCACATGGTCTAAAATAGTAGTGGAAGGATCGCCCGAAAGGTTAAAGTAAGAGTGGTTGGTAAGGTTGACGATGGTGGGCTTATCGGTGGTAGCTTCGTAATCAATCCGAAGGGTGTTATCTTCCTGTAGGGTGTAAGTGACCTTAGTTTCCAGCGTTCCGGGGTAGCCTTCCTCGCCGTCGGGACTAGTGTAGCGGAGAATAAGTTGGGGGCCGTTATCAGAAGTGGCAGTGTCAGCCTGCCAAACTACTTTATCAAAGCCCTTCAGCCCACCGTGCAAATGGTTTTCTCCGTTATTCTGTGCCAGAGAATAGGTTTCACCGTCCAAGGTAAATTCGCCGCTAGCAATACGATTTCCGTAACGGCCTACCAGCGCGCCGAAGAAGGAAGGTCTAGTGCGGTAGCCCTCCATATCGCTGTAGCCCAGTACCACATCACCTAGGTTTCCTTCTGCATCAGGCACCCGCCAGGCAGTAATTACCCCACCGTAGTTAGTAATATCCACTTCGGTATCAGCGTTGGTGAGGGTGTATAAATCTACGGAAGCTCCATCGGTGGTAGTGCCAAATGGTTTTTTGGATATAGTGGAAGTAGGCATAGTTTCGGTAGTTTCTTCTTGTTGGGTAGGAGAACTCTGGCAGGCCGCCAGACCCAGCAGCCAGATCAGGCAAATAATTCTCATTAGGGATAGTTTTAGGTTTGAATGTAAAGTATACAAGACGATAGCACAATTGCAACTATCAGAGAGAAGCATTCCTCAATTATCCACTATTTTGGTTTTATAGCATCGTTTGCCCGACAGATACTCAATGGGCCAAGATTTGTCGTGCGCCTGACATTTCAAAGGTTTCTGTTCACCCCGATAGGGTTTGATTTTTCACTCCTTACTCGGTAGATTAACTTTTCTAGCAATCTGTCAGTTAGCTATCTTTAGGCTCGACAATATGAGGCAAAGCTGTCTTTTTCTCTCTCTGCTGATTCTGCTGATATCCCAAATCCCAGTTTTTGGTCAGGTAAATGATCTGACGATCACGGCTGTTGAGTTTTCAGGGCTTAAAAAGGCTAATGAAGCCTACTTGCGTAATTTTGTGGAAACCGCGGTAGGCCAACCTTTTCGTCCAACCCAAGTTCAGGAAGATCGACAGCAACTAATTCGCATTCCTGGGATAGGAAATGTTACCATACTTGTCGACACGATAGCGGATGAGCGGGTGAGTCTTGAGTTTGCTGTTGATGAGCAGCGTACGCTCTTGCCTATTGTTGGCTTGGGAGGTGTTACCGATAACTTCTGGTTTCAGCTAGGTTTGGCAGAATATAACTTCAGGGGAAGGGGGCAAACTTTGCTGGGCTATTTTATGAGTAACAACGGTATTCCTAACGGACAGATTTATTATCGCAACGAAAGAGTGAAAGGCCAACCCTGGGGCTATGCCATTGATATTCGGAGAATAGGTGCCCCTGAGCCTTTATTTTTTCCTGAAGCCACGGTGAACTATCTCTACACGAACACCAGTAGCGGAATCACCGGTATTCGTCATATTGGGTTTAATAACAAAATAGAATTAGGAGCTAACTTCTTTCTAGAAGAGTACATTAAAGATGAGGAAAGAGAATTTTCGCCACTACCCGGACCTGATCAATTGAGTCTGCGAAAGTTGCTGGTGAGATTAAGCTACGAGACAAATCATCTGGTGTACGATTACTTTTACCGAGGTGGTTCATACTGGCGAGCGATAGGGCAATCCGTGTATACTTTTAAAGATAACTCTCGCTTCTTTAGTTTATTCTTTGAGGGCATTCGGTACTGGCGGCCTTACCGAACGGCCAATATTGCAGTTCGTTTATAAACAGGGATTGCCACCAATAATGATTCCCCCTTTGCTCCCTTTGTGTTGGATAGTCAGGTCAATATTCGAGGATCAGGCAATCGGGTAGACCGGGGTACGGCCCAGGTAGTTGTCAATGCCGAATATCGACAAACAGTGTTTCAATTTTCTCAATTAGCGGGGCAAGTTGTTGGCTTTGCCGATACTGGTACCTGGCGAAAACCCGGTGGGGAGCTGCAGGACTTAGTAAGTCGTAAAAACCTCCGTCAGTTTGTAGGGGTAGGAGTACGCCTGATTAATCAAAAAGTATTTGGGGCAGTGCTTCGTTTCGATTATGGTTTTGATGTATTCAATCCGGGAGAGCGAGGAGCGGTCATTGGTGTAGGGCAATATTTTTAATCGGTGATATTACTAATTGTACTGTAACTGCTAAATTCAGTGACCAATTTGGTACTGCTACTAAGCCCATTGATCCAAAGCTAGATGGTCTAAAGGATAATGGCGGCTTCACCGACACCTATGCCTTATTACTGGGTAGTCCAGCTATTGATAAAGGTTCAAACGCCGACTCCACTGCTTGTGAGCTTTAGGACCGCGGAATATGAATAGTCTCAGCCACGAGCCTTTTCGTTTTAAAACAAGAACAAACATTGAATTCCCCCCTAAAGTTATACTGACATTGCTCTTATACGTAATAATTAATTAGCCAACGTAAACAAAACTTTTACTATGACCATGAACCGACGAGACTTTACCCGCACCCTAGCCGCCGGAGCTAGCTTTTCTGCATTCCCTTTCGCCAATTCTTTCGCTGAGCGACCCTTTCAAGAAAAGAGACTAGGAGTAGCGCTGGTGGGACTAGGCGGTTACAGTAGCGGTCAATTAGGACCTGCTTTGCAAGAAACTGAAAATTGTTATTTGGCTGGAGTAGTTACAGGCACTTCCGAAAAGGAGAAAATTTGGGCTGATAAATACGGCATATCTAAAGAAAATATTTACAACTATGATAATTACGATCAGATTGCGGACAATGAGGACATCGATATTATCTACATAGTACTACCTAACTCTATGCATGCTGAGTACACCATCCGGGCAGCGGAAGCTGGTAAACACGTGATTTGTGAAAAACCGATGGCGATGAACGTAGAAGAGTGTCGCCAGATGATTGATGCCTGCGAGAAAGCTGGAGTGAAATTATCCATTGGCTATCGGCTACACTTTGAACCTTTCAATCAAAAAGTAATGGACATGGCTGAAGAGAAAGCGATGGGTAAAATTAACTTTATCCGCTGTGGAGCCGGCTACCGCATGGGCGATAACTGGGATCAGTGGCGGCTGCAAAAAGACCTGGCGGGCACTGGAGCCTTGGGCAATATGGGGGTGTACGCCATTCAAGGCGCACTATACGCCGTGGGAGAAAATCCGATTTATGTGCGGGCACAGGAGTTTAAAACCATACCCGAAAAATTTGATGAAACCGATGAGACAGTTACGTTTCAGTTTGAGTTTCCGAGTGGGGCGGTGGCCAACTGCGAAACCAGCCATAATGCCAGTATGAACTACCTGTACGTATCGGCCGACGACGGCTGGATTCAGCTTGACCCTTACTCGCAGTACGGTGGCCTTAAAGGAAAGACGAGCGAAGGGCCGCTTAACTTCCCTCAAGTGAATCAGCAAGCCCGACAGATGGACGATTTTGCGGCCTGTATTCTAAATAATACCCAGACTCCCGTACCCGGTGAGATGGGACTACGCGATATGCAAATCATTGATGGCATCCTTAGCTCCATTGATTCTGGTGGAGAGAAAGTGCAACTAGAGAATTTAGCATTTTAGAGAAACTAGAGCTTTCCTAAGCGTTCAGCGAAATACTCTTGCCAAGATGGGGGTAGGTAGGGGTCATCAGCGGCAAGCGTCAGACCTTCCTGATCGGTTTTGTCAAAAGCGTACAGCCGGACAATATCTACTACGGTTAGTGGGGAATCCGACTCTTGTAGTAAGGTTAGCTCATCTCCGGTTTTAACTAGTCCTTCTTTCGCTACTGAGAAGTAAACACCGGGTTGGCGGCGCTCCAGAAAGTACTTCACCATTTTTGGGTCACCAAAGCGGATACCTAGCTTAAAGCAGGGCATACGGGGCTGGGTAACTTGTAATTCGCACTCGCCGGCCCGAAAGTGGTCACCAATATGGATCTCTCGTTCGTCTAGGCCCACTATGGTCAGGTTTTCGCCAAAGACCCCTAACGGATAATCAAATTGCGGAAAATCGATTTTCCAGCCAGCGTAATGTTGGTAGGGGTATGCGTAAACTGCTTTTTCCGTCCCACCGTGTACTCGTAAATCCGCCTGCCGGTCACCATTTAGATTAGTGCGCCGAACCATCGTAGGTTCGGAAACGGGAGCTTTGAAGATACCAGTGCTAACCTCTTTCCCCTGGTACATTACCGTTTGGGGTAGCCCTACATTCACTGAAATAATTTGCATGCGTAGTAGGTGCTGGCCGAATTAGAACAAGCTCGCTTCTCGGGCTAAGCCTTTGGGGTTCTCAATACGGATTTTACGGCCTTTAGTAGTTAGTAACCCATCCTCCTTAAACTCGTGCAGCAGCCTGATTAAGGTTTCAGTGGCGGTGCCAACCATATTGGCTAAATCTTCGCGGGTAAGGTTAATCTCAATAGGCCCCTGCTCCATGTAATCCATGCCGTAGGTGTCTTTCAGTTTAAGCAGTGTAATGGCTAAACGCTCGCGTACGGTGCGTTGGGCTTGCTGGGTAAGGCTTCCGTTCATGACGCCCAGTTCGTGGCATACCTGCTTCAGTATGCGCTGACTTAACTCAGACGATTGATTCATTGCCTCCAGGAAACTCTGGCGGGGCAAAAAACAAATCGTACAGTCTTCCAAAGTCTCAGCCGATACGCTGTAAGGTTCTTCGGCAATCAGGGCTTTGTAGCCTAATAAGCCACCCTTACCAGCTACGTTAACAATCTGTTCTTTTCCGTCGTAGCCTAGCTTATACACTTTTACCTTACCGGCGTTGATACAGAAAACTCCTAAAGGGCGGGTGCCTTCGTGGAATAGTATCTGTCCTTTGCGATATAAGGTGCAGGATTTGCTATCGGATATTTCACTCAGTTGAGCTTTACAGAGAGTAGAAAACATTGAGTTTTCCCGTGATTTGCAGGCTTCGCAGCCAAATTCGGGATGTAGTTTAGTGCGGGGCATGATTAGTAGTCGTCAGTTCAATTACAAATTCTTCAATTTGTTTGAAAGATACAAGTAACTGGCTATTTAAAACGGTAATGCTTAGTCGCTAGTTCAATAATCAAATTGACTCAATTCTTTGTAATGACGAATAAACTCTATTTTTTCCTGTTTATTATATTCTTACTATTGGTGAGTTATGTTATTCCGGCCCGGTGGCGTTTCAATCTTGAATCAGGTGTAGTTTTCGGCGGATACAACAACATACGGATGCCCAGCAACGGGGGTGCTTTCTCTGTACTGATGCGGTTATACGCCTAAACAGTGAGGCACAAGCCGAAGCAAAAACCAATGTGGGGGCTGTCTCCTTGATCAACTTCCGGGCGGAGTAGTTTTCCAAGGATCAGTTTTCTGTTTGGCTTCTCCGCCGGAACGGGTGGAGGATGTACTGTTGGCTGCTTACCTATACCCTAACCGTTGGGTAACGTTAAAAGCTGATTATCGCCTATTAAAAGGTAGCGCTGATAAAGATGAAGTGTAAACAACACCTTGCATTATGCTGTCATTGGGGTGATTATCAACTTTTAAGCTGGTTCTGAAGCCGAACATCTACCCACGGTTGTCGTAGGTTCTTAAAAAAGAATAGACGATGCTAGTTACCACTACATCCACCTTACAAGACAAAACTATTACCGATCATCTCGGACTCGTTTTGGGCGAAGCCATTATTGGAGCTAATGTGTTTCGGGATTTTTTTGCGGGTATTCGCGACATTGTGGGCGGCCGTTCCGGCTCCTACGAACGGGCGTTACGAAATGCTAAGGACATTGCACTGCGCGAAATGCAGGAGGAAGCGGAGAAAATGGGCGCCAATGCCGTCATCGGGGTAGACCTGGATTACGAAACTGTAGGTAAGGAATCCAGTATGCTGATGGTAACCGCTAGCGGTACGGCTGTAATCTTTCGCTAGATTACACTTGGCTAGAGCAGCGCAACGCGGCAAACACCAGGTTCTCTACGTACTCATAAACCTGATCGTGTAACCCTTCTTTATTCCGATCTACTTCAGTAAGGGAAGGGAGATGTAGGGCGAAGTATGGCTGCTGGTGCGAAGCTTCCAGCACCGTGCTGATCAGGGCATGGGGATAAGGATATTCGGGGTTTACTTCCTTAGCAATAGCCGCAATACGCTTACACAAATCTTTATAGCCCCGGAATAATCCTTCTTTATTATCTTCATCCACTTGCTTGGTGAGGTAGGTCTTATTCGATTCGGCTACCACAATCCGGTACAGCGCAGTTTCGTCAATGTTAGCAAAAGCTGGATCAAATTCGGCCTCGTTGCAGATGGCTTTCAGAGCCACTTTCAGTTTTTCTTCGGGATCTTGTAAATGGTTAGTACGGTAATCAATAAGGTACTCCATCCACTTCCAGTACCAGGCAATCAGGTAAATAAGCAGTTTGTGCTTATTCTCAAAGTAACGATAAATAGATGCTTCGGTAGAGTTAATCTCGTTAGCGAGTTTTTTGAAGGTAAACTGCTCGAACCCCAGTTCATCTATCATCTTAATGCTATTGCTAATGATTTTAGAACCTAATTCAGTATGCTGCGGGTCACGGGTAAAGTACCGATCGCTAAGACGTAGTGAAACCATATTTCTTAAATGTGGCGCAAAGGTAGTAAATAAGTAATACTTCCAAAACGAAAAGTGATAATTCCATAGACCGAAGTCTAAAGTTGGAAACAGTTACTGCTGAGAACAAAGTGGGAAGGTTATAGTTTAAAATTCAGAGTTCTGAGTTTGGAAACAGGAAGAGAGAAAATAGTAAGAATAGACACCAACGACACTGTGGACTATCAACTTGAACAGACTCCAGGGTGAATACACCATCTTCATTGGTATAGGTGCCTTCGCTACTGCTTTACAGGGGTATGTTAGTGCAAGCTACGGACTTATCTTGGCTGGTAACGCTTCTCTGAATAGCGACTGATTACCCTAGCACTGTGATGGTGGCCAGCAACAGTTCGAGAGTAACTGATATTCTTTTTTGTAGCTTCAGGTTATGGATAGGCTGAATACTAAAAATGCAGAGTGGTATCTGGCACACTTTAAACGGCTATGCCAGCAAAGCGAGCGGATAGAAACGATTTATTCACCATTAAATCGGCATATTGCACGGCTTCACGCTCGCTGCATAAAGTTAGCCCAAAATATAGATACTCGCCCCGCCCGGATGTTTCTGCGGAAGTACCACGAAGATGCCGACCGCTGCGAAATAGTCGGCAAGATAGTCTATGCCGGAGTGTACGGCGACGAACGGGCGCAAGCCATTGACTATCTGGAAGATCTGACGAATCTCATCCGTCATATTGACCAACATCGCGCTAACAAGAACAACCGATAGTCTAGATTACTAAGCGCGGGAAGGTACGGAGATACCTACGCTTTCCAGCAACTGTGGCTCATCGCGTAGAGCGAAGCGGGCAGCGTAGCGAAAATCGTTCATCCAGGCTTTCAGTTCGCTTAGGGCCTGGTTGCGTTGCTGAGTGCCGTGCTGGGCTTTTCCCTTGTGGGCAATTTGCCGACTTCGAGCGTCTACCAAGGCCTGCACCATCGCGTACATTTGCTCAATTTCTTCCGGGCTTACGCCGTAGGTAGCGATTACTGAGCTGTCTTTTACCAGCGTACCGTAAAAAGCCTCAGCCCGGTCGATAAAGCCGGTGATGGAGCTAGTGTCGTCCTTCAGCTTTAGCTTGAGGATCATGGAGCGGTTGCCATCGTAAGCAATTAGGGCCAGCTTACGGTGCTTACGGTAGCGGGTTTTCACCTGGGCTAGCTCTTCGTAAAACGCATCGGTGCTATCGTAGTAGGCGCCGTACTGGTCTTCCTGCGCGGTATCTAGCAAGCGGAATTTCTCCAACAGGCTGTTGCCTTCCTGCATGCGCTTTTGGTTAAACCCGAAGCTGCTCATGCGCTTCTGAATTTCGTCGTTAGCTAACGTATTGGTAATGGCCACTCGGGCCTCAGCAAATTGCTCCTGAATAGTCATTGTGGTCTATGGTTAATGAGGGGTAAAATTACTAGATGAAAGCACTACAAACGAACCCACTGCCACCGCTACGGTACATATGTAGGATATTAAATGCTTCTGTATTAGGGCGATGATGAGTAGAAAAAGACTGCTGACTACCCTAAAATTTGGGAGATGGACTAAATAGTGGCTACCAATCCAATAAAGTACATGAAAGTCACTTCAAGAGGGCATAAAAATCCATTTCCTTACCCGAAGATCACTTGGTGACTTTCTTTAGGTTTATTCTCCTACACGAAACTTACTTCAGAAGACTATAAAAGTGTATTTTCGAAGTAAAAACTCGCCGGTGATGCTCACCCACTTACGCTATGCGGTCCCGGATTTATTCCCAGATCTAATCCCGTGCTTTCTCACTGTTGGTTATTTCTTTTTGGATTGCAAACGCCTTGTCACCCGATCCGAAAGAGCAAGGAGGCGAGTTATTGTCAATTACGTTACTTTTTATATATTTAAATTCAGACTTACATGCTAATACAAGTAATCTTACAATTATAGATTTCAAAGATGAAATAATTCAGCTCGGGGAGCGAGTGGAAAAAATGCGTCCTAACCTATCTACAGAAGAGGCCACAAAGAATGCTTTAATCATGCCATTTATCAATTGTTTAGGGTATGACGTTTTCAACCCTATGGAGGTAGTACCCGAATTTGTGGCAGATATTGGTATTAAAAAGGGTGAGAAAGTAGACTATGCAATAATGAGGAATACTCAACCTATCATATTGGTTGAGTGTAAGACTATTGATACCAAGCTAGACCCTCACAGCACTCAACTTTTTAGATATTTTCATACTACAAAAGCAAAATTTGCGATACTGACAGATGGTAAAGAATATAAATTCTATACCGATTTAGTAGATGCCAACAAGATGGATGAAAAGCCTTTTTTGGTATTTGACATAACCAAAATTAAAGACAGTACTATTGAGGAATTAAAGAAGTTTCACAAATCGTATTTTGATGTTGAAGAAATTATAAGTACTGCAAGCGAGCTTAAATACACTAATGAACTTAAGGCTTTGATGAGTTCGGAATTAAAAAACCCTTCTGAATCATTTGTAAAATATTTTGTGTCACAGATCTATTCTGGCAGAGCAACCGAGAAGATAGTTAATCAGTTTACGGGCATCGTTAAGAAGTCACTTAATCAATGGATTAATGAGATAATCAGCGATAAGTTTCAGTCCGCTTTAGATAAAGAAAAAAGTGAAGTTGAAGATCATAAAGACGTCGTTGAGGAGGCAACTTCCGAAAACGGAAGTGACATTCAGACTACTGAAGAGGAAATGGAGGGCTTTTACATTATTAAGGCGATACTGAGGGAGAAAGTAGATGTCGATAGAATTCATTATCGAGACACCAAAAGTTATTTTGGCGTTTTGTTGGATGATAATAACCGTAAGCCTTTGTGTAGATTGAGATTCAATGCTCAAAGTGTAAAGTACATTGGTATCATTGACAAAGACAAAAAAGAAACTAAAGAGGAGATCGAAACAGTAGATGATATTTATCAATTTCGGGATAGACTTCATGAAACCCTTGATAGTTATCTGAGCGATGAGACGTGAGTTTTTTCATGGCGGGTGGGCTGTCCACGAATGGTGCGACACTGCTGTGGCAAGTGAGTTGGAAGGCCCTGGCACGCGTTGGCTTGTGCGAAGTTGCGGAAGCAGTGTTTCATTTGTGGCATCCTTTTCTTTTCGTCCTTTTCTTTTGGATGAGCAAAAGAAAAGGACAGAGCGGGAGTAGATATCAAGCTAAAGGACAACCATTTTTTGCACTAATGCTTTCAAGAAAGCAAACCTGTACTTTCTCCCAGGTGGATTACAAATCCACTAGTATCTAACTTCCGAATGAAATACGCTTCGGCACCCGATCTGAAAGAGAAAAGGGGTAGCTTAGATAGCCTCTTAGAAGTCGATAAAGCTAGTAATGCTGCTAAAACGTAAAGCCATTAAATATGTATTGTCTGCAATTAATATTCGACCGAAGGTTCCTGTTGATTGTCCCGATAAACTTTTTTACCTCAAGTGAAAAATTCTGTTCTTCATAACCCAGTAAAAACTACTAAAGAGCTAACGAAATCCAGATACATCATAAGTTAAAAAAGCATTCGTTAACAGTTTATGATGCTAAGGGTAGCTTTTTTTTCTGCTTTCTTTCTATATCCGTTTGTAACTCTTTCTCAGCACCAGGATAGTCTGATATACTGGTTAGACAATAGCAGTGTAGAATTAACGATAGAACCCCTGATAAACATCCAGGTCTTACCCGAAGACGTATTCTCTGGTAAAAGAATTGTTTTGGCAGGAGAAGCAACTCACGGAACACTAGAGTTCGCGCAAATTAAATTTGAGCTATTCAAGTATTTAGTTGAAAAATTTGATTTCAGCTACTTTTTAGTAGAAGCAGACTTCGCCAAAAGTCTGGCTATCAATGAATATGTTGGTGGAGGTAATGGTGATCCTAAACAGCTACTATCAGAGCTAGGCTACTTTCATATCGCTAATTCTGAAGGGCTGCGTTTGGTTCAATGGATGCATCAATATAATTCGGATAAAAAGGAAAAAGACAAGATTCAATTCTACGGTATAGACTGCCAAGAAAGTACCACAGCATTAGCAATGCTTAAAGAATTCTTTCTCAACACCAATTCGGAATTTTATCGCCAGATAAAAAATGTTGATCTGCTTGAACCAACACTTAAGTATGGTGCTAAAACAGTAGATTTAGATACGATCAACATCATTCAAAGTGAACTAAAGACAAACAAGCAGATCTATTGGCATAATTCATCTATTGATGAGTGGAACTTGATGGTAAAACTTGCTGATATTCTCTATCAGTCGCATCAGATCAACAATGGTCCAATAGGCTATCTATCGAGAGAGAAATTTAGTGCAGCGAATATAGATTGGATTCTAACGAGCAGTATCAGAAATAAGAAAAAAGTTAAAACCAAATTTAGTAAGGCAATGATATGGGCGCATAATGCTCATGTTAACTATACAGTGATAACCAATGCAGCAACAGGAAAAACGGGTAATTCATTAGGTTCTCACTTAAAGAAAAAATACAAAAACCAAGTATACTCAATCGGTTTTGATTTTAATCAGGGAAGTTTTTATGCTAAAGAAATACTGGCCGATACTATTGTAGGTAAGGTTTTCACAGTACCAGAAGCTCCAGCAACTACTTTTTCGTATCTTTTATCGAGAATAGCGAAACCTGCACTCTTTATAGACTTTAATGGTATTAGAAACGAGTCTCTCCGTACTTATCTTACTACCACCAAAGTAAAATGCAGAGATGTTTCGGCCGTCTTTAGCGATAGCTACCCTCTTGGTAGACAGTTTAGAAACTACCTGCTACCAGAACGGTTCGACGGGTTTATATTCGTGGATAGTACTCACCCACTATATCCACTCAATTAATTATTACCTTATCAGAAACATCTTCAAAATACTATTAATGAGTTACTGATACCAATATTGAATGGTTGGTGCGCTTTCACAGTAGGTTTCCATGAAAAATCCCCCTACCCCCGCGCTACGGTGGCTCTTTTTCCAACTCACGATTACCCATAAATATTTTGCGTCAAGAAGCCCGATCTAACCTGTTTAACCGATTGTTCTCGAGCGATTTTGTTCAACCGACCTCGTCATTCCGAGATTTTCTGTAGTGCAACGGGGGCCGCCCCGCGGAAGAAAATACCGCGCCACGGTGGCTCGGAATCTTCTGCTACCAAGGAGGAGATTCCAGCTCTACGCGTCGCTACGGCTGGAATGACGGTAAAAAAGAAGATCATCGCTGACTTATGGGTAATTGTAAGTTCACCAAGGGGGAGGTAGACGGGTAAGGTTAAGTCATGCAAAACTATTCGTGATAATCACTATTGTATTTATGTTAAGTATTGATTCAAAATTTATTTGCGAAGCAAGTAGGATTAATAGGAAATATGGATTAGATTCTATAAATGAAAACATCACTTTTACACTTATGAAAAAAGTCGCTTTATCACTCACATTATTTATGTTTTCTGCTACCGCTTTTTCTCAAACTGGCTTTGGCATCAAAGTGGGCGGAATGATCTCTACTAAGACAGTAGGCGACCTCAATCGTAATCTGGAACTTACAAAAGCTTCTTATTTGGGAGGGGTATTTTATAGCATCCCCTTTAGTGAACAATTAGGATTGCAACTGGAACTTCTCAACGCAAACAAAGGAATCAGTGAACCAGATCAGTTTCTTATTAGAGAAGACCCGCAATACCATAACCTACCTGTCATGCTGCAATATGCGATCACCAAACGTTTTGGTGTAGAGATAGGACCGGAAATAGGATATTTATTGGAACAAAAACAGATCTTCAGGTCTGGGACTCAACCGGGTAGTCCAGCACAAAAAAGCTTCGATATGGCGGTTAACCTGGGCGTGAATTACGCGTTGGTGGAAAAAGTATTTCTCAGTTTACGCTATAACGTTGGCATCTACGATACGATCAAGCCTTTCAACGAATTCTTTCCGGATAGACTTCCTCAGGAAGATCCATTCACAGGAAACCGAACGCTACAATTTAGCCTAGGCTATCGTATCAGTCAGTAAATCAAAATAACAAGCTAGTTACGCAGCTCAAATCTCCCTTTCTTTCCTTCAGGTACGGACGCTAGATTACAAAATGACAACCGCGCTGATGTCATACAGTGTACTTTACGATGAAAAGTAGCGTACTACCCAGCGTGCAAATCTCTCTGCCTTCACTTCGCCAACTGCGATGACACTTCAGCGGCTAGTTGGGCTACATCAGCATTTCGTTTCATCCCCCGAATTTGGTAGATTTCTGTTTCAGACTGCATTACGTAGTGCTCATCGCGCATTCGATGAAAACTAACCGGATTAGACTTATTAAATAAATACCTGTCGGTTAATTTCGCCATGTTGGAAACTCTCATCTTAGACACCACAGTGGGAAGCTGAAAGTCCCACATCTTAACGAAACCGGATAGCTCATGATCCTCACTTTCTGCTATGTAAGCAAAGACCTCATCTTTTAGTACTATGCGGTCAATCCGCTCAGGCTCGGCAAACGTATAAATTAAGCCATTTTTTACTACCTCAAATTCATTGGTCAGGATATTGAACCGCAGCGGCAGATGAGAAACCTTATTGAAACCATCATGGTACACCGTTCCCACAATAAATTCACCGTAGAGATAAGGAGAGCCGCTCACTACATCGGTCTGGGAGAATTTGCTGTTGTCGGTTAATCCAGCCTCGCCACCCCCAAAAATATTAGCGGAATAAGGTTGGAGCGTTTGCGCGAAAGAAGCTACCCATGCTAAACAAAAGAAAAGCGTTAGCGAGAATATCCAAGATTTGATCATAAGGAAAGGGGTTATACTACCGGTAGTAAGTTACTCTATTTAACCTGCTTTTCATAGGAATGGTTACGGCTCGTTGGGGTCATCTTATTGACATATTTTCCAGCGAAGATCATAAAAAGAAAAGGACAATACATTTCCAACTATCATGTGGGGTACTAACCATCTTTACCAAACTGCTATGTGTTAGCATACTCTCATTTACTTGCCAGTAGAGTATAAACTTACCAATAGTTGGCTTCCGGACGATCAGCGCACCGATGACCCCCGCTCAGCGCCCATTCGGGGTGTAGGAGTGAAGTGATGGTTTGATTTTTTCGTATATTTTTTTGACTTATATCCACTTATGGGCTAATCCTTTCCGCACACGAACTGAAAGCCACCACTTACTCAAACAGCCTGTTAGATTAAGATGAGCCGCCGTATCTTGCTAGTAAATAAATTATCACTCTAAATGTTAACCACAATGAGTAAGCGCAAATTACATCTGGATGACCTAAAGGTCGAGAGCTTTGTTACCTCATTTTGAGAAGGAGGCAGCCCAAACCATTCAAGGAGGAATTAGAGTTTTTGAAAGAACTTATCTCCGCGATACAGCCGAACCCTCTCGCTGCGATGTGGCCTGCCTTCCGCCTAAGAGCAAAGGTTGTTTTAGCGAAGCGGCTGGACAATGCACCGAAATTGTAAAAGTGATTTAGTCCGTAAGCAGCTAGCCAGGAACAATGAAACCTCTTTAATGCAAGAGGTTTTTTGTTATTTGGCTTTCGGGAGGCGCTCACTTAGGCACCTAATCTGCAAGAGCAGAAAGGGAATAATTAGAGAGATAGTATAAACTACCTACCGGTTCATTTACCAAGCTGTGATGAAACTTCAGCCGCCAGTCGAGCGATGTTAGCGGTTCGTTTCAAACCAGGTATCTTAATAGCCTCGCCTTCTATTTCGGATTGCATTAGATAATGCTCGTCCCGCATCGGAAGAATAAAAACCGGATTGGTGTAATCAAATAAATACCCGTGGTACGTTTGCTCTACTATGTAATTCCTCATTTTGGTCACCACCGTCGGAAACTGAAAGTTCCACATCTTGACAAATCCAGATAGCTCATGACCTTCACTCTCGTTAATATAGGTAAATACATTGCCTTCCAGTAGAATCCGGTCAATTAGCTCGGGCTCAGCGAATGTATAAATTAAGCTATCCTTTAAAGCTTCAAATTCATTTTTCAAGATATTAAACCGCAGCGGCAGGTGAGAAACTTCGGTGAAGCCATTGAAGTATATTGTTCCCACAATAAATTCATCGTAGAGGTAAGGTGAGCCGCGCACTACATCTATCTGGGAAAACTTACTATCATCGACAAACGCTGCATAGGGCAATAGTTCCTGGGCGCCTAAGATATTACCAGAATAGGGCCGAAGCGTTTGCGCGAAAGAAGCTACAGATACCAGACAAAGAGACAGTGCGAATAATAATACCTTAGCATGAACCATAAAGCAACAATTTATGCGACCTGAAGTAATTTACTTTATTAAACTTGATTTTCATAGTAATGGTTACTGACCATTTGTGCTATCTTTCTGACATATTTTCTAACAAAGGCCAGCAAAGAAATGATGAAGCCGGAAAAATCGTACCGCATATGGTTTAGCAACCGCAATGGAAGTACCCTGCTATGCCAAGGGCTAGAACAAACCGGAATTGCCGGTAAACCCGGTGAATATTTCAACTTAATGGAATCTACCTCCCTTTGTGAAAAGTATGGTGTTCAAACCTACGAAGATCTTAAGTACAAACTCTGGGAATTGGGAACATCAGCTAACGGAGTATTTGGCATAAAACACACTAACCCTAGCGGACACCGAGCAATTTTCGATGAGATAAGAAGGTTAAGGGGAATCAGTGAAGGTGCTAACATTACTACAGAAGAGCTGTTGGCCGATCTCTTTCCTAACTGTAAGCATATTTACCTTACGCGAAGAAATAAGGTGCGGCAGGCGGTTTCGTGGTGGAAAGCAATTCAAGACAACGTCTGGCATCTGGAAGCAGGTCAGGAGCATAGAAATGATGAAACCTTCTACGAGCAAAACTACAACTTTGCTGCCCTGAGCCACCTGTTTACCGAAGCTACACTCAGGGAGTGCGATATACAGGAACATTTCTCCACCTATAAAATTCAGCCGCTAACGTTGGTATACGAAGATTTTGTGGTTGACTTCGGAGGCACCCTTCGGCAGATAGTTGATTACTTAGAGATTGAATACGACAAGTTGTCGGCAACAGATATGTTTTACGTCCGAACGGCCAATGCCCACTCAGAAAAGTGGGTACAACGTTTTAGAGCAGAGTTACAACAAGGTTGGGATAATAAAATATGGTAGCTTCTGGCAGAGAGCTTACCCATTCCGGTTTAAGGGGTTGCAACTTTTCAAGTTGTTTGTTTTAGAAGCTGTTTGATCTGATGAGGGCACTTTACTTTGCATCCGATAGTAAGTCAAACCTTTTATCTATCTTGCCCCAAATTTTAACTAGTCCATTATGATCCTAAGAATTCTACTGCTTACCCTATTCGTTTCTTGCCACTGCCAATTGATATTCGGTCAGTCTCCCGAAGATACCTTTGTCTACGGTGATCTTCTGCCCGATGCTCCCGACCTGGCCGCTCGGGGTGATTATTCGGTGGGAGTGCAGACGATTGACTTGGTACACAAAGACCAGATTGACATTCTAAATTACGGCCAGGGACAGGATTCTTTGTATGATCGCAAGTTGCGCGTAGAGGTTTGGTATCCGGCTCAACTAGCTAGGGGCCAAGAAGAAAAGGTGGTTTACGATGAGGTGATGGGCAACGCTAATTCACCTGACCGACCTATTATCCCATTCACTTTCCCGGGGCGAGCAAGCCGGAATGCTAAACCTGATCGTAAGGAAACGCCCTATCCGTTGGTGATCGTATCCCATGGATACACTGGTTCCCGACTATTGTTTACGTATTTAACCGAGAATCTGGCCTCCAAGGGCTACGTAGTAGTATCTATCGATCATACCGAATCAACCTTCAGGGATGCCGGTGGCTTTACCAGTACCCTGCTAAATCGCTCACTGGACGTGCTCCTCGTACTAAACGAAATGGCTCGACTCAACGAAGACAACGGCTCTTTTCTGGCTGGGTTGGTCAATACAGACCTAACTGCCCTGATCGGGTATTCTATGGGAGGCTACGGAGTGATTAATGTGGCTGGGGCCGGGTATAGCCCTCAGATAGGCGAGTTTTTCCGCAATAATGCTGGTGGTAGTCGAGCCTTGGAACAGCGCATAACCGGAAATCCTGATTTTGAAGCCTCTATTGATCCCCGGATCAAAGCGGTAGTAGCGATGGCGCCCTGGGGCATGGAACGGGGAGTATGGAATAGTGAGGGGCTAGCCGGACTAAAAGTGCCAACCTTCTTCATTGCGGGTAGTGAAGACGATATCTCCGGTTACCAGAAGGGTATCAAAGCTATTTACGATGGAGCGGTAAATGCTGACCGGTATCTGCTTACCTATTTACGCGCTCGCCACAACATTGCCCCCAATCCGCCACCCCCTGAGGCACTAGCAGCGGGTCTGCATCTGGACGAATACCTTCGCTACGCCGATTCGGTTTGGGATCAGCGACGGATCAATAATGTCAACCAGCACTTTATCACCGCCTTTCTGGGAATGCATCTGAAGGGCAGCAAAAGCTATCAATCCTACCTCAAAACAGAAGAAAACACTGAAGAGGAAGGCTATCCCGGCTTCAAACCCCGAACCTGGGTGGGTATAGAATTGCAGCACACATCGCCTGAATAATCAGGCACTTAAACTAAGGTTGCTTATTCCACTTTTCGTCCTGGAGTCCAGGGGGCACCAGCCTTCTCTAGCGTATTTTCGTAGGAAGCTAAATCGGTAGCGAAGGCTTCATAATCTTCAAGAAAGCCGGTGAAGCTGCTTTGGGCAATTTCTAGGTTTCTCCGTTGGGTTTCGGTGGGCATCTGACTGGTCTCCCAGTGGCCGTAGATCACAATGGAGACCCGGCTCATGATTGAGGGCGAAGTCGATTCATTCCTACTCTGCCGAACGCGATCACCGGTTAAGCGAGTACGTAAATCAGTCAGATCATTACCGAGAGCTTTTAACTGCTGAAACAGTTCCGGACTGGTATCGGGTGTTTTAAGTAGAGCTGCGTTCAGATAGCGTAACTTTTCGTCGGCCTCACTCAGCTTATTGTTTACTCCGGAAATTCTGCGGGAAAGCTCGCTGGTTTCCTGTTGAAATTCGGCAATCGCCTGATAGTCAGTGTTCTGATCAGCATGAGGTAGGGGCTTAACCGTAAACTCTTGAGCTGATCCCTGCGCTTGCAGGCTTCCATTATCAACCACGTATAACTGCACGCTGTATTTACCGGGAGCCGCCATTGGTCCTTGGGGATCCCCAGCCCAGGGCGGCTTAAAAGCAGGTTCACTTAGTTGGATAGGATCGGGAGCCGGCAGCCTCAAATCCCAATTAGTTCGGTGTACTCCTTTCTTCGCCGTTCCTTCTATCCAGCGAACTGCCTCTCCGCTTTCATTGCTTACTAACAACAGTACTCGAGGCTCATCTTCCTGGGCTTCTTCGCTAAGCTTTTCCCAACCCGGAAAAGGAACGCTAGCCTTTTGTTTTTCCAGAGTAGATTCCGTTTGCTCTCGCACGGCTTGGGCGGTTTGGGGAAGATCATGCAGATAATAAGTGAACAGAGCACCAAACGGTGGGTTTTCGGTTCTGAAACTGGTTGACCCAGCCGAAGGCATTCCCTCGGCCTGCATCGGAACATTGGGAATGTACCACCAGGCATCACGCACGGGAAAGAGCGTATTCGTCTGTTGGCTAACTGCTTGACTCATCGCCCTCAGCGGAGAATAATCATCCAGAACGTAGATTCCTCTTCCGAACGAACCCCCAACTAAGTCATTATCCCGAGGGTGTAACTCTATGTCTCTAAAGGGGATATTGGGCACTCCGCCCTCCAGTTTTATCCAGTTGGAGCCTTTATTCGGAGAAAAGTAGATGCCGTACTCGGTTCCAATAAATAAAAGGTTTTCGTCTACGTGGTCTTGCTTGAGCGACCATACGATGGTGCTGGGGGGCATATCGGCCACAATAGATTTCCAGGATTTTCCCCGGTCTTCGCTTATGAAGAGATAGGGACGATAATCGCCTAGCTTGTGGGCATCGGCACTGGCAAAAACGGTGTTAGGGTTATGCGGTGAGGCTTCCACATCATTGATAAACGCCAGTTCCGGCACTTCGGGCAGGGCCCTACTTTGGCGCCAATTCTGTCCTCCGTTTTCACTCACCTGAATCAACCCATCGTCCGAACCAGTATAGAGTAACCCTTCTACCAGCGGAGACTCGGAAATAGAAGTGAGGGTAGCGTACTTAGACATGGCTCCGTTGTCGTAGAGCGCATCCACGCTGGGAACCCGGTCAATCATCTCCAACTCGTAGCGATTACGGTTGGTCGTCAGATCCCCACTGATCGGCTCCCAGGAGTTACCCTGATCCCGGCTGCGCCACAGCCGCTGCGACCCAAAATACAGTGTTTTATTATCGTGAGGGCTAATGAGAATGGGGCTATCCCAGTTAAATCTCTCCGGTGGATCATTGGGTGCGGGCTGAGGCTGGATATTAAGCACCTCCTCGGTTTCTCGGTTGAGCCGGTGAAGTAAACCTTGCTGAATTTCCACGTAGACGATATTGGGGTCTTCCGGATCGAAGGCGGCATCGTAGCCGTCGGCACCCAGAGGCACATACCAGTCCTGATTGCGCACTCCCTCGGCGTTGGTGGTTCGTGAGGGGCCAATCAGCGTACCTAAATCCTGGGCGCCCGCCACAATATCATAGAAGGGTTCGGAGTTATCCAGTGCAATTTTATAGAACTGAGAGATAGGAAGGTTCGGAAAATGACGCCAGGTGGTACCCTCATCAAAAGTCTCATATAACCCACCGTCCGTACCGGCTAGTAGGTGCTGGTCGTTATCGGGATCAATCCACAGGGCGTGGTTATCGCTATGCTTTTCCCTACCGGTGCCCAGATAGTTAAAGCTTTTACCACCGTCGCGAGTAACGTGGAGGAATACATCCATTTGGTAGATTAGGTCGGGATTGGTCGGGGATGCTTCAATTTCCTGGTAGTAGTGAGGGCCGGTTCCGCCCGAGATATAGCTGTTGCGCTTTTTCCAACTTTCTCCTTTATCGGTCGATCGGTAGAATCCTTTGTTTTCATCGTTGGCCTCAATGGTAGCGTATACCAACTGAGGGTCAGCTGGAGTAACCGTCAGACCGATCTTACCCATATCACTCTTAGGTAAGCCGGTAGTAATCTTCTTCCAGGTTTCCCCATTATCGGTCGATTTGTAAATGCCTGATTGAGGTCCTCCGGCCAGTAAAGACCAGGTATGTCGTCGGCGTTGGTAGGCGGCCGCGTAGAGAATATCGGGATTGGAGGGATCAAATTCTACGTCAGTCACGCCGGTGTTCTCATCAATCTGTAGCGTCTGCTCCCAGGTTTTTCCACCATCATTGGATTTAAATAAGCCCCGTTGGCCCCCCGAAGACCATAGCGGTCCTTCCGCCGCCACGAAAATCACATCGCTATTACGAGGATCGATCAGAATTTTGCCAATGTGCTCAGAGTCAGCTAGTCCCATCTGTTGCCAGGTGGCCCCGGCATCAACGCTTCGGTAGACTCCATCGCCCCAGCCCACGTGACGGCCACTCACATTCTCACCCGTGCCTACCCAAACCACACTGGGGTTGTTAGGGTCAATAGTCACGGTACCGATGGAATAAGAAGGTTGAGAATCGAAAACCGGTGTCCAGGTAATGCCTTGATTATTGGTCTTCCACAATCCACCCGAGCCTACGGCGATAAACCAGTTGTTGGGATTATGCGGGTTTACGGCTATATCAGCGATTCGACCACCCATTACGGCCGGACCAATAGCCCGAAATTCCAGACTATTCGCTGCTTCCTTTATGGATTCTATATCGGTAGACTGCGCCCATGTTCTGTAGTCGCTAAGCAAGCAGAGAGTTAGCAATATCAGTATTGTAGCGGTTGTGATCTTACGCATGGGTAGCTCTTTTATGAGGTTGGCTAGGTTATTAGATTAGAATGCAACCTCCAAATAAAGCAATAGCTGGTTAAAATGGTATCTATTCCCAGGAAATTTACCGATTGATTATTCAGAACCCTAAGTAAGTTAATCAACCAAAAGCTGTCTATCGTGTAGCCAACGGAAAATTAACTTATCTACCGGGCCCACCTCGGGTAGGTGAGCGTAAGTAAACCAAGCCATTTCTGCAATCTCGGCGGCAGCCTTCAACTGACCTTCATAATCAGCAAAGTAGCACTGCATTCGTACTTCTACTCCTTCCGGCTGGCCGTG
Organism: uncultured Flammeovirgaceae bacterium; assembly: GCA_937884755.1. Taxonomy (GTDB): domain Bacteria; phylum Bacteroidota; class Bacteroidia; order Cytophagales; family Cyclobacteriaceae; genus Tunicatimonas. The sequence goes on along the minus strand of CAKZYJ010000314.1, from coordinate 19,120 downwards.
GGCCTGAGCCTGGAACGTACCGGCCGGTTGAAGCGATTTTGGAATGAGGCGAACACTCAGTTCTTCTGCTATTTCGCGAAGGAGCGCCTGTTCGTCGGTTTCTCCAGCTTCCCGTTTCCCGCCAGGAATGTAGAAGGTGTCTTTGTTCCGGCTTCGGGTCATCAGTATTTTACCGTCTTGTAGAAAGATCCAGGCTAATTTATCAATCATGGGTATGGGTTAGTAAGGTGAAGCTACACTAAGGTAAACATAAAAAACTCTATGCTAGGGGAAAGTATCAATCGGAGACCTTACAAAACAGCCTTCACTTTTCTGACAAAAATCTGTATCTTATTGTTACATACCGCTCGTGGGGATTGACTAACGCTAAAACTATCGCTATGTCCCGACAACCTACGCTTTCTGATTCCAACCGACAGCTGGCCGATGGTATTTTGAAAAAATTAATGCGGGAGCCCGAAAAGTTCGGTCAGCCGGATATCCACACCCTACTGAACGTAAGCGAAGCTAACCCTGATGAACCTTTTAGCTCCGATGAACTGATTGATACCACTGATCTTCGGCGGCTGATGCTTCGGATTTTTGATCAGAACGAAAACTTTAAGTTTGATAATGCTAATACCGGCTACCTTAATCTGCTGAATAATTTCAGTCAGGGGAAGCGGCACCGAAAGTTTTTCAAAAGAATTCGGACTAATACTAACGTGAAACGCATTGTAGCCGAGGGTGATTCTTGGTTTGAGCATCCAATTGTCAAGGATGTTATCGACTGGCTGAATAAGTTAGGAAAGGATGATTATGCGATATATAGTCTGGCCCGCGGGGGCGATTTTCTGACTAACATTCTGGAGGAACGGGAATATATCACGGAGCTTTCGTTATATCGTCCCGAGGTGTTTCTACTAAGTGCGGGTGGGATAGAGCTAGTGAACGGCCGACGGGTAGCCCTGATGATTGATCGGGAGAGCACCTACGTAACCGAAGAGTACCAGCAAACCCACCCTCTGATTCGCGACGTACTGATCCGGGGTGATCTCAGCGAAGAGCATCAGCGTACGCTACTGCGCGGATTATCTTTTTTAACCAAAGAGCATTTTGTATTACTGTCGGTGCTGGAGTTGAGCTACAAGTATCTGATTAAGCAACTGCGTAAGAAGTTTACCGAGCTTACCATTATCACCCACGGCTATGATTACACGGTTCCTTCCTTCCAACGGGGGCCCGGCGTAGTGAAGTATTTGGTGAATTTAATCGGTGGTAACGGCCAGCACTTTAAAGAGCCTATGATGATTCGGGGTATTACCGATGAGCAGGAGCAACGCTCTATTAGCTTCGCTATGATTCATCTGTTTAACGAGATGATGATCAAGATTGCTAACGATCCTATTTTCGGCCCTAATATTTACCACATTGATTGTCGGGGCTATGCGCAGGATAGCGACTGGCACGACGAACTGCATCTTAGACCCCGCAGTATTAGGCGAGTGGCCGAAACCTACCTGGAGGCGATCAAAAACGGCAGTCAGGATCAAAAAGTATTTAAAGTGCGGCCTACTAGCGCTCACGTGGATTAATTAGTCAATGAGGTTTACTGTTTGGATACTATTTTTTGTCCAAACCCTAATGCTCAGTTTAGCCAACCGTAGGAGTGTGGGAAGTCAAAGTTGGTAAAAATCTAAACTAAATTTTGATTGAGATTACAGTCAGCCAGGTATTAGAGTTTCCTAAAGAAGCTATTTTTAGGGTGCTGCAAAACTACGGCGAGTACCCAACATGGTGGCCAATGACGGTTCGTATCCCTTTCAACACTAACGATTACTTTGAATTCTCTCCCCTTCCCAGCCTCAGTATTGGGCAAGAAGAATCCTGGGTAGTAGAAAACACTGAGGTTGAGCTAAGCTACCGCAAAGGTCCGTTTCGGGGTACGGGCACCTGGTGCCTGGAAGAAGCTAACGGCCAGTGCACTGAACTCTCTTACGAGGTGCGGCTTAAACCAGTAAACTGGTTGATAAAGCTGGTTGCTCAAACATCCTTCTTTCGCAGTAAGCACCGTCGGGATATTCTGAAAATCATCTCGGCTTTAGAGAAGTATATATCCGATACTTAGCACCTAAAAAAATCATCCAATATTAACCCCAAGCTATGAATACGGCAAATCATTACCATCAGCCTGACCTGCTGGAGTCTATCCTAAGTAAATTGAAGGAACTAGGTCTGGATCAAAAGCCCATTACGCGGCAACACCTGGCAGCGATGGATGAGTTTCACTTACAGGGATCGGCCGTGTCTGAAGAATTGGCAGGGCGGTTAGACCTAACTTCAGATAGTACGGTACTGGATGTAGGTTGTGGTATTGGCGGTCCCTGCCGGATGCTGGCTGATGATTTTGGCTGTACCGTAACTGGAATTGATTATACCGAGGAGTACGTTCGAGCAGCCCGGGCTTTAACTCAAATAGTGAGGTTAACCGATAAAGTTGAATTTCAGCAAGCAAACGCATTACAACTACCTTTTGAAGATGAAACCTTTGGAGTAGTCTGGACCCAGCACGCACAGATGAATATTGCCGATAAAGCAAAATTCTACTCGGAAATTCAGCGGGTGCTACAACCCGGAGGCAAGTTCGTTTACTACGATATATTTGGCACTAATGAGGGAGAAGTCTACTATCCGGTGCCCTGGGCTGAAGTGCCCGAAAACAGCCATCTGATCATCCATGAATCAGTAGCCGGGTATTTTCCCGATGAGTACTACCAACTGGAGTACTCCAAAGATCATACGCCCAACGCCACTGACTTTCTTTCGGGCGTACTAGAAAAGATCCGCTCGGGCGAAGCGCCTCAACTAGGATTAAATCTGCTGATGCGGGAATCAACTGGGAAAAAACTTGGTAACTTACTGAGGTGCCTCCGCGAAGGAAAAGTAGAAGTGTACGCGGGAGTTTACCTAAAAAAATAGCCAGGCTGTTTACTCACTGAGAGGTTCTATGTAAGTTGTACAGTATGGCGATAACCTCTACAAATCTCTTATTTTTTCAGCTAGTGATTGGTTCCGTTAATGCTGTATCCGCTGAGTCATTAGTGGACTCCACTCTTTCCGAAATTCTTATTGACTCGGGCTACGTGGAAGTGGACGGTAGCAAATTACGATACGTAGTAGAAGGTAAGGGAATTCCCTGTTTGATGATTGGTTTTCGGTATACTATCCTCGCACATTTTCTCCGGAGTTGAGAAATCACCTCAAAATATACTTTGTAGACTTAAAGTGGTTTGCCGCCGGCTACCAGCCGGAAAATCTGGATACGGTCGATATCGCATCCATTGTGGGGGATGTAGAGCAGATTAGAACTAAATTAGGTTTGGAGCAGCCACTCATTATGGGCCACAGCATCCACGGCACCATTGCTACCGAATATGTGAAAAAATACGGGGATAAAGTATCTGGACTCGTCGTTATCGGATCACCCACCCAGTGGGGGAACGAAGCTTATACTAAACAGGCCGATGCTCTGTGGCAAACGGCTTCCGCTGAACGGAAAACCCTACAGGAAGAAAACTGGGAAAAGTGAGTGAATTGGATCGGCTCACTGGTCAGCAGGAGGCGGCAGCTCGCTACAATAATATGTCTCCGCAGTACTGGTATAATCCTCGGTACGACGCCAGTTGGCTTTGGGATGGTATGACCGTCCACTCGGAAGTCACCCAGCATTTATTCAGTGGCGTTTTTCGTGATTACGATATGTTTGAGCCAGCGATATCTATTTCGGTGCCGATGTTGGTGGTGATGGGCAAGCACGACTACGTGATTCCTTATACCCTGTGGCAGAATCGTTACCCCAGCATTGACGATTTAACGTTAGAAATTTTTGAAAAAAGCGGTCATACTCCTCAGCTAGAGCAATCTGAACATTTCAACCAAAAACTGATTAGCTGGATTAACGCCAAATTCAAGTAGATGCACTCTTCCATGAACCGACGCCAATTTATTAAAACATCCGCCGCAGCTGGAGCCGCCATGATTTACGGACGGCTTCCTCCCAAGTACACCAAATCCCACGTGCTTACATTGAGCTTTGACGATGGTTTTAAAAAATCATTCTACCGTATTACTGAGATCCACCAAGAATACGGTTTGCTGGCCTGCCTCAATGTAATTGCCACCGGGCATCTGAAAGAATATCCCATTCAAGACGATTGGATAAAAAAGGACATGCTAGGGGATTTCGATGACTGGAATACCCTGAAAAGCCAGGGGCATGAAGTGATGCCTCATACCTGGCAACATCTGAATCTGACTAAAATACCGTTGGAACAGGCGAAGCAGAATATTGATAAGTGCCTAAGCTTCTTTGCTGAAAACCTGGAAGGGTACCAAGCTAATGAGACAGTCTACAATTTTGCCTATAATGCTTCCACTCCCGAGCTGGACAATTACGTATTAGAGCGAGTGCCCGCTCTGAGAACCGGCGGTTGGTTGGTATTGAAAGATAGCATGGCTAACCCACTGCCGATAGCATCGCCAATCAGTTTAGGCTGCTGGGGGCACGGCCCGGATTATTGCGATCAGTACATCGACCAAGAGGTTAATAAGTTTCTTACATCTGAGGGTGACTGGCTAATACTTAATCTCCACGGACTGGATGGTGAAGGCTGGGGACCGCTAAGCACTAATTACCTGGATTCACTACTAAAACGTCTCGTTAAAATCGATCATTTGGGGGTGCTACCGACCGCTGAAGTTTTGAAGAAGTTTTCTTAGCCTATTATCTGCCCGGTCTAATTCTTTGCTACTTGTACCTAATCGCTTTATTTTTCGTTGGTATTGATTAACTTCACGAGCTTTAATTCGGATTCTATGGCGTCTAAAAAATTTTTCCTCTGGGTAGTTATCAGTTTGCTGTTTACCAACATCATTGCCGCCCAGGCTCCGAAAAAGCTCATGGCCAGCGAGATTCAACTAGCCCTGAAAAAACTGAATGTACTGGGAAGTGCTCTGTATCTGGCCGCCCATCCCGACGATGAGAATCAGGTAGTAATTGGTTATATGTCGCAGGTAGAGCTGTTGAATACCGGCTATCTGTCTCTGACTCGAGGTGACGGTGGGCAAAACCTCATTGGTTCGGAAATTCGCGAGCGGCTGGGGATTGTTCGTTCCCAGGAGTTAATTCAGGCCCGAAGCGTAGATGGCAGTCAACAGTTCTTTACCCGGGCCATTGACTTTGGCTACTCCAAAAACTCCGACGAAACCCTGCGGCTCTGGGATCGGGAGCAAATTCTGGGCGATGTGGTGTGGATGATCCGGCAATTCCGTCCCGATATTATCATCAACCGCTTCCCACCCGACTCTCGGGCGGGGCACGGCCACCATACCACCTCCGCCATTCTGGCTGCTGAAGCATTCGATCTGGCAGGCAATCCTAATCATTATCCCGACCAGCTTGAATACGTAGAACCCTGGCAGCCCACCCGTCTGATGCTGAACGAAACCAGTTGGTTTACCGATAAAATAGACTCCATCGCGGCAGTAAACGATTCCATTCTGGCCGTAGATATGGGAGTGTACTTACCGCTGTTAGGTAAATCCGTACCCGAAATTGCCGCTTTGAGTCGGAGTAAGCACGAATCGCAGGGCTTTGGCTCAACCGGAGCTAGAGGCACCCGGGTAGAGTATCTCCGGCACGTGAAGGGCAAAATGGCGAAAGATCATCCGTTAGATGGTATACCGACGACATGGGCTCGGATTGAAGGAGGTGAAAAAGTGGGAGAACTGCTTCAGCAGGCCTATCAGAATTTTAATCCCGAACAGCCCTCGGCTATAGTCCCCACCCTATTGGAAGCCTCAGCAGCCCTAGACCAATTACCTGATGGACATTGGAAACAGGTAAAGCGAAGAGAACTGGATAAGGTGCTGCAAGCTTGCCTGGGCCTATACGCGGAAGTACGCAGTGGTACTAACGTCCTGGTTCGCCGGTTTAGAGGCCAACGAACCCGGCCGGGTGTAGCCGAATACTCAGCTATCCCGGGCGATAGCGTAACGCTAAACTTTGAGGTGGTGCAACGCGCTCCAGAAGTGGATGTACGGCTCAAGGAAATAAAAGTGGCTCGCATCGGCTACGATACACTAATCAATAATACCTTGCAGGATAATCAGTTGGTAGAGTTTAGTAAAACTGTAAAGTTACCCGATAACCTTCCCTACACCGAGCCTTACTGGCTGCAGGCTGAAAATGACGGCTTTACCTTTACGGTGAATGATCAAACTCTAATTGGCCGCGATGAAAATCCTTCATTGTTGGAAGCCGATTTTTCACTGACGGTTAATGGACAACCGCTAAACCTTACTACAGCTGTCATTTACAAGCGAAATGATCCCCGTAAAGGCGAAATGTATAGACCGTTTGTTATCATCCCTCCCGTATTGGTTAGCCTTCCCGAAGACGTGTACGTGTTTGCTGCCTCGGAGCCGCAAACTGTGGTAGCTACCGTTGAGGCGGGTCGCTCCGGAATACAAGGAAAGGTATCTTTGGAAGTGCCATCCGGTTGGTCAGTGGAACCTGCGCAGCAGGAATACGATATTACTCTTAAAGGGCAGGAGCAGGAGTTTTCCTTCACGGTAACCCCACCCCTAGGGGCCAGTACGGGGGTGGTACGAGCGGTGGCCGAATACGATGGTCAAACTTACGATCAGAGCATGCTCACTATTGAGTACGAACATATTCCTACCCAAACGCTGTTGCCGACGGCCACGGCCAACCTGGTTAAACTGGATATTCGCAAGGAAGGAAACCTGATCGGTTACGTGATGGGTGCTGGCGATGATGTACCTAAAGCCCTGGAACAACTAGGCTATGAGGTTGAACTACTGGAAGAAGATAATATCCGGACTCCCTATCTCTCTAACTTTGACGCGATAATTATTGGCATTCGAGCCTACAATACGGTAGGCTGGCTACGTTACCGCAATGAGCAACTACACAAATACGTAATGCAGGGCGGTACGCTGATTACCCAGTATAATACCAGCTCCCGGCTGGTTACCCAGGATTTGGCCCCTTACGAAATGAAGCTTTCTCGCGACCGGGTATCGGATGAAACCGCTGAAGTGCGTATTCTGGCTCCCACTCACCCGGTGCTTAATACACCTAATGAAATAACCCAGGAAGATTTTTCCGGATGGGTGCAGGAGCGCGGATTATACTTCCCTAACGAGTGGAACGAGCAATTTACGCCCATTCTCTCTATGAACGACCCGGGCGAAGACGAAAAGAAAGGTAGCCTGCTGGTAGCTCCTTACGGTGACGGTTACTACATCTACACCGGTCTTTCTTTCTTCCGCGAACTTCCCGCTGGAGTACCTGGAGCTTACCGGCTGCTTACCAACCTCATCTCTCTTGGCCAGGAAGAACCCGTAGAACGGGGGAATGAATAGTTTCTCTTGTGTTCGTGTGTTCAAGTGTTTATGGTAAATAGTAAAAGTAAAATGGCGCCCAAACTGGCTCACCGCTACATGAATACACGAATACTTGAATACAAGACAAAACACGCCAGAACCTTACACCCTCACATTGATGTATTTCACTAACTGGGAGACGTAAAGTGAGGCTAAAAAATAATAAAAACGGTAGCGGGAATAACGATATAGACCCGCTGAATGATTTTTACGAACTGGGCAATAACACTGCAGACCCTCCGAATTATTCCCCCTAACTGGAGAAGAGCGTTTCTGACTCGCTGAGGGTCTTTCCGCTAACCGAGAACGACATTGCAGCCCCGTAGGATGGCTCCGGCTAACCGAAATAACCCAAATCAGCATACTTACTAACAAAATAATAACTATTGATGAAATTATGTTATTATTTTAATCAAAATCTTTTTGTGTTAGAGACAATTTGACCCCTATTTATTACGTACTAAATAAGTATAGTCGAGCTGAAGCTTGCGGAATACCAACTATTGTCTACATCAATCTATCACTGACCATGAAACCTCTCATTCACCTCCGGAATACCTTATTCGGTTATTTCTTTTCTCTATTCTGCTCTTTTGTAATTGTCCTATTCTCGGTGGCTTGTCAGGCGCAAAGTGCTGAAGAATTTGCGTTTAATCTGGATTTTGAAAACGCTAATGCCGAGGGTGATTTTCCCGAAGGATGTATGAAATGGGGACCGGGTGGCTACTCTATGCATTTGGATAGTAACACTGCTCATTCGGGTAAGTACTCCGTAGCCATCTATCCGGAAGAAACTGAAAACCAATCGTTTGGTAGTATCTCGCATCCCATCCCGGCGAATTACCGCGGCAGTGAAATTGTGCTGGAGGGGTATATGAAGCTGGAAGATGTAGAAGGGGGTTTTGCGGGTTTGTTACTCCGCATTGATGGGGAAGATGGAGTGCTAGGATTTGATAATATGCAGCAACGAAACATCCAGGGAACGCAAGACTGGACAAAACATACCATTACCTTGCCGTACCCCGAAGGCGCGGCGAAGATTTACGTGGCAGGTATTCTTACCGGCAATGGAAAAGCCTGGTTTGATGATTTTACCCTTTCTATCGATGGTACCGATGTGCAGCAATTAGAACCAGTAGAAAAACCGAAGTCATTAGCTGCTCAGGATGATGAGTTTGACAAAGGTTCCAATATCAAGCTGGAGAACCTAAACGATACTCAGGTTCAGAACCTATATACGCTGGGCAAGGTCTGGGGATTGGTAAAGTACCACCATCCCGAAATAGCCCAGGGCAACGTTAACTGGGATTATGAACTCATCCGAATTCTACCGGAGGTAATTAAAGCTTCTAACCAAGAGGAAGCCCAGCAGGCGATGACTGCCTGGATTCAGAATCTAGGCGAAGTAGCTGCTACAGACGAGCGTGTAGCCCCTGATTCTTTATCGGTTAAACTAACCCCAGATACGGACTGGGTTACTAATGATGACTTGCTTATTGATGAACTGCAAGCTTCGCTAACCGAGATCAAGAATGCTGAGCCATTTAAGGAACACTACTATATTGGTTTCGCTCCGAACGTTGGTAACCCAAAGTTTAAGAATGAAGCTAAATATGCTCAGATTGATTTTGCGGACGATGGCTTTACGCTGTTAAGTCTTTTCCGCTATTGGAATATGATTGAGTACTTTTTCCCGAATCGGCACCTGATGGATGAAGACTGGGATGCGGTACTGCGGGATTTTATTCCCCGGATGATAGCGGTAGAAGATGAGCTATCGTATAAACTTACGCTATTAGAACTAATTGGAAAGATTCAGGATACCCACGCTAACATCTGGCAGCGAGACGATGTGTTGCGGAAATTCTGGGGAGAGAATACGGTTCCGTTAGAACTATCCTGGGTGGAAGATCAGGTGGTCATTACCAAGGTGTATCCCGGCTTTGACGGACTGGAAGCATTGGCAGCGGGAGACATTATCACCGCAGTGAACGACACTAGCGTAGAAACGCTAATTGCTGAGAAAAGTCAGTACTCACCCGCCTCAAACCGTCCGACCCAACTGCGAGACGTGATGCGAAAAATGCTACGTACCAATCAAGGTGCATTGAGTTTAACCGTTCAAAATAAAGGGGAAATCAGTGTGCCTACAACTCCCAACGGTAGTTCTAAGCTACGAAATGCTCAGGTCAAACCGGATTCGCACCGTATGCTGGAAGATTCAATCGGATATATCTATCCCGGTAGCCTCGCGCAGGGAGAGATCAACGAGGTTATGGAGAAGTTTATGGATACCCAAGGGCTCATTATTGACTTGCGCTGTTATCCTTCCGACTTTATTGTATTTAGTCTGGGGCAATATTTAATGCCTGAGCCTACAGAATTTGTAATTTTCTCAGGAGGTAGTTTACAGTCACCAGGTTTATTTACCTATAGTCCCGTGTTAAGGGTTGGGCAAGAAAGGGAGAATTACTATCGGGGAAAAGTAGTCATTTTGATTAACGAGGTCACCCAAAGTCAGGCTGAATACACTACTATGGCCTTACGAGTAGCTCCTGATGCAACAGTGATTGGTAGCACTACTGCCGGAGCGGATGGTAATGTATCTGAAATCTATCTTCCCGGAAATGTTCGCACCATGATTTCTGGTATTGGAGTATACAATCCTGACCGTACTGAAACTCAGCGAGTCGGTATTATCCCCGATATTGAATTATCTCCTACAATAGAAGGCATCAAGGCGGGTGAGGATGAACTATTAGAGAAAGCTAAGGAATTGATACTTGGGTAAACTGAAAGACAAAAAGTACATCAGCATGAAGCTAAAGCATATTTGCGTATATTGAGTGAGCATTTTCTCGCTAGTATTAACGCTTATTTGCTATGAATCATCCTCGTAGAAACTTCCTGAAAAAATCGGCTATTGGTTTAGGAGCCGTAGGAGCACTACCGGTTACAGGAACCTCCGCTGCACCTTCTAACTCTAGTTTATCGGATCGGCTTCCTCGTGAAGTGTGGATTGCTACGCTTACTCAGGATGGCATTGAAGGTAATTCGCTTCAGGAGATCATTGATCGGGCAATAGCTAAGATGGAATTTGTGCTACCTCAGCAACCGGACATTATCTGCCTGCCCGAAACCTTTCAAACGGCGAAATACCGCGGCAAACTATCCGTAACGGAAGTAGCCCGACAGTGGGAAGGCCCGCTTACGGAAGCGATGAGCAATTTTGCCAAGCAGCACAGTTGCCACTTAATTGCCCCCATTCACACGCTGGATAATGGAAAGGTATACAATGCAGCGGTGGTGTTTGACCGTGAAGGAAAGCGAATAGGAGAGTACCGCAAAGTTCGCACCACCGAAGATGAAATGGGCCAGGGAGTATCTCCCGGAACTCCCGATCCGCCGGTGTTCAAAACCGATTTTGGGACGATTGGTATTCAGATTTGCTTCGATGTAGAGTGGATGGAAGGCTGGCGGCAGTTGCGGCAAAAAGGAGCCGAGATTGTTTTCTGGCCATCAGCCTTTGGCGGTGGAAAAAAGATCAATACGATGGCTTGGTTAAATAAATACTGCGTAGTGTCTAGCACCTGGAAAGGAACCACTAAAATTTGCGATATTACCGGTGAGGAAGTAGCAGGAAGTGGTAGCTACAACAGATGGGGGGTATGTGCGCCGGTAAATCTGGAGAAAGCCTTTCTGCATTCCTGGCCTTATAGTCGACAGTTTCCTGCTATTCAGGCCAAGTACGGTCGTAAGGTGCGTATCTACACTTTGCACGAAGAAGAATTCTCCATCATAGAAAGCTGCTCACCTGACATAAAAGTGGCCGATATTCTGGAGGAGTTTAATCTCAAGACCTACGAAGAACATATACAGTCGGCAGCCGAGGTACACGACCGCTACTGGAATAGCTGATTGTATCCTATTTGGTTAGTACAGCCAGCATATTTCCGATATTTTTATCGATAGGCTCATAGTACTCAACCTTACTAAAGCCGATTTGATCTGCCAGCAGCTCTAGACTCTTGTGATCGAAGAGAATTAAATGTTCGTACGCTTTTAAAGCTCCCCAGTGCTCCTTTTCCTCCTTAGCTTCCTTACTGTGATTATCAGGAGTTTGGGCTAAAAATATACCGCCCTTCTTCAAAATTCTGAACACGTTGTTGAAATCATCTCGAGGGTTCTGGAGGTGTTCCACAACATCGATAGCGGTAACTACATCGAAGTATTCATCCTCAACCTGGCTACTTACCTTGGAGAAATTTTCGGAATAGATATTATTGCGGTACTGCCTAAATTTACGTTTAAACTGATCCATAAGTACCGGTACGATCTCAATGCCGTAGGGTATAAATCCTCGGTTGATTGCCTGTGTTAATAGAAAGCCTTTATTGCAACCAATATCCATCATCTTTTTTCCGGGCTCGCTAACGTATTGGTTAACAATGTCCATGATTTGAGAGGTGGTCTTCATCTTTTCTTCGTAAATCTTGAAGTCTTCCAGCCGCCTGAACGGTGAGACTAACTTTCTCCGAAGATTCTTTAGCTTACCACCATCGTAAGCTGCATATATTTGCTCTTCGGTCGGATTCTCTTTTAGGTAGATTAAATTGCAATTCTGACATTGAACATATTCAAATACCTTCCAATAGCTATAGTGCTTTGAAGGACCTTGACATACAAAGCAGTCGTTCGTCATTCTATTATTTTGTTTGCTGTTTGTTGACTCGAAAGTATCACCCACCCGAAAGTGATTAAGTGTAGACTTCCTCTCTATGTATTATGGGAATACCTGTCTTTCTAAATCACCTGCAAAGGAAATAGAAATATGGATAGTTACCCAACCAATTATTAATTTCCACAAATTTATCTTCAGGAAATTGCTCAGAGTTTATAAGAATTGTTCTGAACCAAAAAAAGGGATATACTCACCTCAGCACCTAGAAGTACATTATGATGCTGTCTAAAGGCGCGACTTCTACTGGAATAGCTAATAAGCTCAGTAGAATTTGTATTTTAGTTGCTACTACACAACAACAGTAGCGTATGCCTTATTTCTTTCATCCTGTTTCTATATATGTAGTTCTGATCTTGACCATGTCCTTAGGGTGTACCGTAGAAGAGAAATTTAGTAGCACGTCTATTGAAGAAGTGGCTGGAAATGACGAAGTAGCGGCTTATATGCAAGCGTTTGAAGGCCGGGGTGATCTGGCCGATAACTCCCAGCCTACTCCTGCCTCAAAAGCCTTGACTACCTTTCGTCATCCCGATGACCTTAAGCTGGAATTGGTACTATCCGAGCCGGATATTCATCAGCCGTTAGATATTAGTTTTGATCATCGGGGCCGATTATGGGTGGTACAGTACAATCAATATCCTTATCCGGAAGGAGTGAAGGTAACCGGAGTAGACCACCACTTACGTCTCACTTTTGATCAAGTTCCGGCCCCACCTCCGGAAGGAGTGAGAGGCGTGGATAAAATCACTTTTTTTGAAGATACCAATGGCGACGGATCCTACGATAAAGCTACGGATGCCATCAGCGGCCTGAACATTACGACGGGAGTTACGCTGGGGCGAAAGAAAATCTGGGTGCTTAGTCCCCCGTACCTACTAGCGTATCCCGATCCTGATGAAGATGGACTGCCGGATGGTGAGCCGGAGGTAGCCTTGGAGGGCTTTGGACTGGAAGATACCCATGCAGTAGCCAACAGTTTGCGTTGGGGCCCAGATGGCTGGCTCTACGGTGCCCAGGGTAGTACTACCACCGCTAACGTTAGCTCAGCCACGACCAAAAATGTGTCCTTTCTGGGGCAGACCATTTGGCGGTTTCACCCGGAAACGCAGGTTTTTGAGATTTTTGCGGAAGGAGGTGGTAATACCTTTGATGTGGAAATTGATGAGAAGGGACGAATCTTTTCCGGAGATAACGGAATCGACCGGGGTATGTACTACAAGCAGGGTGCCTACTACCAGAAAAACTGGGGTAAGCACGGTGCTTTGACCAATGCTTATGCCTTCGGGTACTTACCCAATATGGAGCTGGAAGGAGAGAAGAAACGATTTACCCACGCCTGGATTAAGTACGATGGCGGCAGTTTGCCCGATCGCTATCAGGGCGATATTCTTGCGATTAATCCGCTACAAAGCTATCTGCAACTCACCCGGCTGGAGACAGTTGGTTCCACTTTCCGGAATGTGGATGAAGAGCGCATTCTGGAAACGGAAGACCACTGGTTCCGACCGGTAGATATTAAGACCGGACCCGATGGGGCTGTCTACATTGCCGACTGGTACGATAGCCGACTATCCCACGTTGACCCCCGCGATACCTGGCATAAATCCAGCGGGAGAATTTACCGGCTAACCAACAGTAAGGCTTCAGCTCCTCTACCTGCTTTTAATCTTAGCGATTACACTGCCGATCAACTCATCGAGTTGCTCGCTCATGAGAACAAATGGTTTCGGCAGCAGGCCCTTCAGCAGTTCGGGGATAGGAAAGACTCGGCGGTTATCCCTAAGCTCACCTCGTTACTGCAATCTGATGACGGTCAACTGGCATTGGAAGTACTTTGGGCTATCAATCTAAGTGGAGGCTTTACTAATGGTTTAGCCAGGCGAACCCTTCAGCACACTGACCCCTTCGTCAGAATGTGGAGCGTTCGTCTTCTAGGAGATACCAGACAAGTCTCCCCGGAAATCGCAAAGCAACTTGCCGAGTTGGCAGAACGAGAAAGTCATCCAGAAGTAAGAAGCCAGTTGGCGGCTAGTGCCATGCGGTTACCACCCGAATCTGCTATTCCGATCATCCACGGGCTACTGGCCCATGAGGAAGATATTGATGATCGGGATAATCCTATGCTGATCTGGTGGGCAGTGGAAGCCCAGGCTGAACAGGATAGAGAAGCAGTGCTGTCTCTGTTAGAAGATCAGGCGCTATGGTCAAACCCTATGGTTCAAGAAGTACTTTTACCTCGGGTAATGCAGCGCTACGTAATGGCTCAGAAGCCGGAGAATATGCGGGTCGTGGCCGGTCTACTCACTATGGCTCCGGAAAATGATCTGGCGAAACCTTTGCTAGATGGATTGCAGGAAGGTCTTCGTGGTCAGGATATCAATAGTTTACCAGCTTACGTTCTGGAAGCCTTACAGCCCTACCAAAGCTTGTTCGGAGAAGCTCCGTTAGCATTGGAGCTACAACAGGGCAAACCTGAGGTCGTTAATCAGGTGTTGGGTATCATTCCTGACCAGAGCGCATCTAGGCAGCAACGTTTATCCTACATTCGTATTTTGGGAGAAACCGACCAACCGAAGGCTATTCCGGTGCTGCTGGAGGTGGCACAGAGCGAACAATCCTCAGGAGCGATTAAACAGGCGGCCATCCAGGCACTACAGCGTTACGATGACCCTGACATTGGTGCCCAACTAATTCAGGCCTACCCCGATAAGCTACGAGCCGACCCCGATGTGCGGATGGCGGCTTTACAACTGTTCGCTAGTCGCCCCGCCTGGACACAAAGACTTTTCACGGCCATCGAAGAAACCAAACAGATTAGCCTGAATGATGTGCCGCCGCAACTGGTTGCCCAGTTTCGACTGTTAAACGACCCAGCAATTACTGCCACCGTAGACCGTATTTGGAAGGAAACCCAACTAGCTTCCTCCTTCGACAAAACTCAGCAAGTTGCTCAGGTAGTAAACGTACTAAAAGCCAATACCGGGAACGCCGTTGCCGGACAAACTATCTACCAGAGCCGCTGCGGAAGTTGTCATCAGTTATTCGGTGAAGGAGGCCATTCAGGACCTGATCTGACCGGCTACGACCGCCGAAATGTAGACGAATTGCTGCTGAATATTGTTGACCCCAACGCCAGTATCCGGGAAGGTTACGTGAACTACCATCTGACAACCCAGGATGGACGCACCCTGGTTGGAACTATCCGGGAGCAAAGCGGAAACACCACTACCATTCAGCCCTTCGGAGGGGAGGAGATAACATTGTCTAACGATCAAATCCTGCATATGCAGGCTCAGCCTACGTCACTAATGCCTGAACGCTTGCTTGATGGCTTAACCGAGCAACAACTTAGCGACCTATTCGCCTACATTCAGCGAGAGGATTGATACTGAAGTTATTGATTATACTTCATTTAAAGTCACCCCGAGCCCACTTTTCCTGAAGAGCAATATACTTCTCTCGCGGTTGGCAACTGCGCCAGTTAATCCCGTGCTGATTGCAGACCCGGATGTGAAATATTAGTCCGATGAGCGGATGGCCGATGATGAAAATCAAACTGTAGGGACCAATCCAATAGATCAGTAGGGCCGAAACGCCCAGATAAAACAACAGCTTACCCGCCTGCTTCCAGCGCGGACGCACAAACCGCCCGGTATGCAGATAACCAGCTACCCAAAGGACTAGGGCTAGTAGAAAATAGGTTGCATGTGATACCATTGGTATAGTAAAGTGGCTCCAATAATTCAAGGACTCTATTTGCTAAAATGCTTATCCGCAAAATCCAGGTACTGTTGCCAGTCGTAGGAGTTGATGTCGTGGCCGCCGTGGCGGATGTGATAGCCGATGGTACCCATGACGGGCTTATCTATGTTAGGCATTTCAGAAACTGGCAAGCCCTCTTTCCCTAGTAATTTATACACTGGGGTGGCGTGGTAGGCGGAAAGAAATTCCCCTCGGGGGTCCGCCCACTGGTCTTCTTCGGCTGAGGCTACGTAAAGCGGGCGGGGTGCGATCAGGGCAAGTAGCATATGCTGATCTACCGGCAAAGCCGATTCGTTCTGGTTGTACTGATTGAAGTTATCGCAAAACCAATGGGGAAAGGAGTGGTTGATCCGCCCTACGGTTTCGCCGTACGCCCGACGGGAAAGAGCTGCTCCACCGCAACCGGAGTTGTTAGAGATTACCATCCCAAAGCGTTCATCCTGGGCACCGGCCCAGAGTGCAGCTTTACCCAAGCGGGAGTGACCAATTACCGCTACCTGATCACCAGCAATAGCTTCTTCAGTTTGCAGATGATCCAATGCTCGGCTTAGCCCCCAGGCCCAGGCACCGATAGTTCCCCATTCGTCATCCGCTGGTTGGCTTTGTCCGTTCTTGTAAAACAGCGAGTGTACGCCATCCTGAAAGTCGTTTTTATCGGGATCAATATCACCACAGTAGACGGTAGCCAGGGCGTAGCCCCGGTCAATAATCATCTCTACCGGCCAGCGGGAAGAACGAACCCCCCGCGAGGCTTCGGTGGCCCGATGGTCAACGATCCCGTAATTCTCATTAGCGCGCATCCACTGGTCGGATAAAGTGATGTCAGGGTCCGACGAAGTACTATGGTTTCCGTAGAAATTCAGCCCTAAGAAGGCCGGAACTGGCTGTTCGGCTTGGTTAGGCATAAACAGCAGAATATCCAGATAGGGTCGGGAATCTTCGTCGGTGAAATATACCCTGATTTCTTTACGGGTAGCCTTTCCGTCTAACGCACCCTCATCGCTCGCCAGCACTTTCTTTCTCAAATCCAGCGATTGTTCGGGAGTTTTCCCGTAGACCTGAGAGGAAAATAGTTGTAAAATCTCACTCCTTCGCTGTGTCCAGTCTGACTGGTTTTTTACCTTTTTGCCGTTTTCAAAGGTCAGCAGCTCAGGCAAGGTATACTCAGGAACCTGATCTTCGTCGTAATTGGGGGTAAAGTCAGGCTGAGCGGCAACCTGAAAACGAATAGTGATGAACAGACATAGTAAGGCTGGAACAACAGGGAGGTTCATATCGGCTAAATAGGTTGTGTTGCCCAATTTAGCAAAAGAACTGATTTCCTACTATCTTAATTGGGATATACAGCTTGTCTATTCTGTAAGTACTTTCGGCCAGTTCTGGTTAGCCTGCTGAATAAAATTCGCCTGGTTGGCTTCCCAGTCAGCCTGCACTTTTTTGTTGTAGTTGAGGTACAGTTTACCATCTACAATCTTCCAGGCTTCGGGATCGATTTTAGCGGTATATCCGTTGGCTACCGCGTAGGCGCAGTAACCACCGTACTGGGGCGCGTATTGCTCAGGGTTGGCTTCAAACGCCTGGACATTTTCTGCCGAGGCGAAGTACCAGGTTGCACCTTTCCATTCGTAAGTATGTTCATCGCTGCCTTTCACCGGTTTTTGATCGGTGAAGTAGGCTACGGGGTCGTAACCTTGGATGGCTCCCTTGCGGGTAGCGTAAACTTCACCCTTCTGGGCGCAGGAAGATAATGTTATCAGAATCAGAGGAATAATTGCAAAGTATCGTTTCATAAGTGATCATGGTTAGCTGACTCGGGTAAGTCGAGCCAGATACTGTTGAGTTTCATCTTCATAAATACGTTGTACTTCCCAGCCGGATTGTCGGCTAGCTTGCCAAAGGGTATCAAAATCTATGTATAACCAGGAAAACCACTCACCGTATTGCTCGCGATATTCGTATTGAAACTGTACTTCGCCGTAATAATAATCCTTCGGTTGAGGCTTTCCGTCAAACAGGTAAGAAATGTCGCTGGAATCAAAAAGCAGTTGCCCTTCCGGCTGGATGAATTTCTTGGCCCACTCTAGGAACCTTGAGAGCTTGGATAAACTACCTACCAGACCAATTCCGTTCATCAGCAAAAGCATGGTATCTACCGGAGGGCCTTCATATTCTTCGTAGGGTGCAGCCAGGTACTGTTTGACTCCCCGGGCCTCCATTATTTCGCAGGCAAAAAGTGACTGCTCGACAGCTAGCGCTTGTAAGCCATTTTCCTGCAAAGCTAAAACGTGGGAGCCTACTCCCGCCCCAATATCCAGTACTGTGCCTCGGCAAAGTGACAGAGCGTATTGCTCTAAGGTGGGAAAGTCTTCCGGCTCCCGAAAGAACCAGTCAACCGGCATCTCTTCTCGGGTGCCATAACTGGTATGTACCCAAAGCTCTTCGGTAGGTCTACCGTAAAAGAAATCGTTTAAGGCTTGACCATAGACATCAGAAGGTTGAAGCATGAACTGAGAGGGGTTACTGTTGAATTTTTTCTAAGGAGGTAAATTGCAAAAAAATGCCATCGAGCACCCGCTCGATGGCAAAAAATTACTGCTGGCATAACCAACCCCAAATACAGATTAAAAAATTCATCCCCTGCAAAAAATCGTATGGCAACAAAAAAATGGTATCGCCTCAGCAGGATATACAATTAAGGTAGGAAATTCGTTGGCTAATACCTAACAATTAGGTAGTTATGACCATGAAATTAAGGGTTTAAGTATAAGTGCAGATGAGTTATTTATAAGCTATATTGAAAAAATCCTGTTGTAAAAGATAAAAAAGAACATAATTATTCTGGCACTAAATGATTAGTGTAGCCGGCATTAATTAGTGTCTGATAGGCCTGCATCACCTCCGCGGGAACTGGCATGGGAATTTGGAAGCCTTCCTGGGCGTATACCCACAGCCGCTGTAAATCACCAACCATCAGGTGGGTCACCATCTCACGATTGATCTCGGGGTGTGAGCTTTCGCAGTATTCATCAAAGCTAAGCAGGGGAGATGTAACCCGGCACTCTTTATTAGGCCAGTGTTTTTTAAAAGTAGCGTAAGCCCGCCGTTCCATGTAGGGCTTTTGTACTACAATAAACGACTGAAGCTGGTTAAACAGGCCTCGATCACGTA
>CAKZYJ010000313.1 GCA_937884755.1 uncultured Flammeovirgaceae bacterium | reverse complement strand
TCCGGTAAAGCGGTAGTCCGGAATTTCAATATCGCGATCAAATACATTGAAACTATTCTTGATAACTAGTGATTTCTGCTTGTTGAAACGATGAGTGAGGGAAAACTGACTGCTCGTTCTCCGGGTATTATTCCGCTCAAAATAACGGTCGGGATTCTCGTTCGGCTCTTCGATGTACTCTAGGTCACCGCCCAGTCGGTCTTCAGTACTTAAGTTAAGTCCTAGGCTTACTTCTGTCGCTTCGCTAGGATACCAGTAGAGTGTGGGGTTCAAAGTGTAACGTTCGAAGCGCGGGATAGCGGTGAGTCCTATATCTGCCGGATCGTAGGGAGCATTGCTATTGCGGGCGGCAAACACAGTCAGCCCAAGTTTCTGCCACTTCTTGCTGTAAAAGCCGCTCAGATCTAGCCCCCCGGCTGAGGTGAGGTTAACCATAAAATCGGTCACCCGTTCGTCAGTTGGGCGACGAGAAATGAGATTGACCAAACCAGCAATAGCTCCGCCACCGTAGAGCGTAGACGAACTCCCTTTAATCACCTCTACCTGCCGTAAATCCAGAGGAGGAATTTGCATGATGCTCAGCCCGCCGGAAAAACCCGAGTAGAGTGGTAATCCATCGCGCAATAACTGAGTGTACCTTCCCTCCAGCCCCTGAATACGGATGCTGGAGTTCGCCGAAGTAGCCGACGTTTGTTGGGTTTGGATACCTGTGCTTTCGTTAAGTAGCATCCGGATGTCACCCGCTTTCATAATGGCTTTTTCAGCTAGTTCCTCACCCGCAATGGTTTCTACCCGAGTGGGTATGTCGGCGATGGTACGGCTGCTGCGGGTAGAAATAATTGTAATCTCTTCCAATTCTTCTTCATGAGGATGCATTTCTATTGTCTGCGTTTGACCATCATCCTCGGGAAACTGAAGAGTAATGGACTGATCTTCGTAACCAATAAATCGAAAAACGATCTTTACTGAACCCTGGGGGAGATTATCAAACTGCACTTGACCGTTAACATCGGCTACTTGTCCCTGTTTACTACCCTTAACCTGAGCGGTAGTTCCTACTAGCAATTCCTCGCTGTGGTGGTCTTTTACAATTGCGGTGAATGTATGTTGGGCGTATAACCCTCCGGACATACCGATTAGGCATAGCCCTAGTATTATTTTTTTCATGATATGATCAATAAGAATTGTTGTTCACTGTGGAGTAAAGAAAAAATTACAATGAAAATGTAGAGCACTCTGTACCGATGAGTCAATCAGATTGACCAGCGTCAGTAACTGGATGAACCTAGTTTTCTAGCCACTTCTCAGGCGATTAGCCCTCAGCCGGGTAGTCAATAAAACTAATTACTTAGGAGTGCTGAGAGGATCAGCTAGTTTGGGGCGGTTGCCATACCGGAGGTAACCAAGCCGATGTCCAATGAGGCAGAGCAAAAGAGACATTGACCTCAATGGGCACTTGTGGTATAGTTGTTTCAGATAAAAAAGTAGACGGGCTCACCACAAAACCGCTACAATTTCCGCAAAGCAGAAACGGTGGACAGCTTTGATCCTGATCGCCAGAAGGATAATCAGTATGAACTGGGGTAAGGTGGTAATCTGTAATAGTACTAGCTACTTCAGTGCAAGGTTCATCAAGGCATACCTCATCTTCCGAGCAACAAGGAGCCACTGACAAATAAAGTACCCAAGAGGATAATATGTAGACTAATACTCGCACTTAACAAAGGTAAAACAAGAAATACTACGTGACAAATACTGTGCTAATTTTGTAAGTTCTGTACTGCTACAGTTAAAAACTCATTGGCGTTGTAATTGATTTATTGGTTACTGAAATAGTCCCAAGTCAGTTTTGCTATTTCGGCAATGATCCTCTCATTGGTTTCATTACTTTCCATAGAATCACTCACCAGTACACTTATGAAGAAGTGAGTATTATCGGGTAAAAATACAATGCCAATATCATTTGAAGCTGCAATCAAGCCCTCATCGTTTTTTCCCGAGGAGCCTGTTTTGTGCGCTACAATGGTTTCTTCGGGTAATAGTCCTCTAATTCTTTTTTTGCCTGTTACAGTACCTTTTAGCACATCCAGAAGAAAATTATAGCTTTCAGTACTTAACAGACCATCCGGATTTTCAAAGAACAGGTGTAAAGCTTGGTTCGCCGCTCGGGCAGTAGTCCAGTTTTCGTACTGCCACTCCCACTTTGCTTGCATCATAATCTCCGGGTGAACAATGGCAATATCCTCAATTCCAATTTGGTGCAGATACGCCTCTACCGTTTTAGGCCCGCCTATCCGTTCAAAGAGCAGATCACAGCCCAGATTATCACTCCAAGCCACGGTATATTTAATAATTTCAGCCAAAGTTACTTCACCCCCACCGGGGTATTTTTCGCGAAGTGGACTCCATAAATGCTCATAGGACTGAATCAATTCTGGAGTAATTGAGATTGATTCCTCCATGCTAAATTTTCCCTCATCAACTTGATTTAGCACCGCCAATGCTAAATGAAACTTGAATACACTTTGCATTGGCAAGTGCTTATTTCCATTGATGGAAAGTGTATCTTGGGGATTAGCCCCATCAATGGCTACTCCGGCTGTGGCTCTTTTATCTTCCAGAACTTGATCTATTTTTTGCCGGAGGGTTTCAAGGGATTGGGCCTTGATTACACTAAATGATAATAAGCAAAATAGAATGAAGGAAGGAATCTTTCTCATGGTCAAATTTCGTAGTAATAATTATCTATAACATTTGGTATAAAAACGGAAATTTTGGTACACCATATTTGTCCACTGGAATTACGTTCGCTGAGAACACAATATGCCTTATTCTTTATCTATCAAATGCTGCTTTATAGCTCAGGAATACTTAGTATTTGAAAGGCAAATCTATCGAAAGCGAAAATAACGATACAGTTGCCATCCGGCTACTGTTAACAGTGACGCTGCTGTGCTAACCTCGAGTAATATGGTAATGTTCATTGATACGCTATGAGCGCCGAACGGTGCTAAAATATAGTGCCCTAGGCTATCCATGCCGAGTAGAGCGTAAATAATAAGGCAAATCAGTCCAATGAATCGCGCACCTCGAATCGTTGCAATCAAACCTGCCATACCAAGTAGCGTCATGCCCATCCATGCTAAATAGACATCATTACGTGTCCATGAATTCGGCAAGTTGGGGTAGTCATTCAGGAACTCTGCATTGTGGATGAAGTGAACTAGGCTCCCCGCTAAATATAGAAACCAAACGGTGAGTAGAAGTTTTCGATCTAACACTATGTGACACGCGTTTTAATAAGTCTAACCCAAGTTATGAAGGGAAATCCACCTACCAATCCGACCATCAGATCATTAGTCCGTTTAAGAAATACCACAAAACAATATCTTTCATTTGGTTGCTTAGCTTAGTCTGGACTCTTTTTCAATCATTATTTTAGTCTAAGAATATAGGAACGAGGCCATAACTTACCAGTAATAAAAATATCCTGATTATCTGGATTATAGGCAATACCATTGAGAACATCTGCCTGAGGGTTTATCCTAGCAACCGCTTTAGCGAGATACACCAAATCGAGTACTTTAAAGACTTCAAAGGGTCCTGTAGCTAGTTTTAAAATACGATTGGTCTGCCATTGATTGGCATATATAAACCCCTCAATAAACTCTAGCTCATTTAAGTTAGATGTCTTTCTGTTGTAGTTTTTGACCGATTTCGTAGAAACCTTTTGCCAGTTCAGTGTATCAAAGTAGTGAAGTTTGTCGGTACCATCACTGATGATAAGATGGTGGTTATCATGAGTAATACCCCAACCCTCAAAGTCATACGTAAACTCACCGATTTTCTCAAAGGTGTTTACATCGTAAACAAAACCTACGTTATTTTTCCAGGTTAACTGATACAGTTTATCGTGCAGTATGGTAATTCCTTCACCAAAATAATTTTGATCAAGGCTTACTTTTTTTTCATACTGACCCGATGCAATATCGTATTTGGCGATCCATGAATCATCACCTCCCGTACTTTCAATAATGTTGCCCTGGTGGTACACCAATCCTTGGGTAAAAGCATTAGGATCATGTTCCACAGTCATTCTTACCTCGAATGCTTCGGACTTATCATCAGCAGTCTGTACCCGTTGGGTGCTATTTTCCTTCTGATCGCAGCTAATGACAAAGCAGACGACTACAGCAAATTTGATGACCTTCATCATGGCAAATCACATTGGTAACGTTCAAACACGCCCTAGTTACACATACTTTCTTACAGGCTTTTTATGTCAATTACTTCAAAGTTTCGGGCATCGAAGTAATCGTCTAAACCATAGTCAGTATTGATGATAATGCCTCCCAACAGGGTTACTTTATCTACGTGAAACTCATCTTTACAACTTTTCAAGTACTCGTGCACTTTTTTGTCAATGATCTCGTAAGTCGCTTCAGTAATTGCCTTTTCGGGAT
>CAKZYJ010000312.1 GCA_937884755.1 uncultured Flammeovirgaceae bacterium | reverse complement strand
ATTATCCAGTTGTTCAATCACCCAAAACGGTCAACCTATTTCAGGCATAGACAATTTCTAACCCTTTACCCTCTACCTTTCACCTTTTTACCCTTCCAAAGCTTTGTCCTTTTCTTTTTCCTGTTCAATTTCACTTAGGGCTGAGGCTTTGATGAAGCCTTTCTCGGCGGCATGTCTGGCTGCCGAATAGGTGTCGGAGCAACGGAGCATTTCCACCCCAGATCCGGTTAATTCTTCCTGAAGAACATCAATTTCAGCCTCTCGTGCACCTTTGGTTACATCGCGAATGTAAATCGTCAAAATGCGGTTTGGATACTCTTTCACCACCTGCTGATAAATCTCCGGGTCGTGCTGCCCACTATCGCCAATTAAAATAAATTTTAAATGAGGATAGGTGTCCAGAACACTCCGAATCTTAACCGGCTTATGTTCATGGTGGGATTCTTTGATGAACTTAGTTGGGTCAATACCAATATCTCGTAGTAGGATTGGTCCCTTGGGAATATCGTTGATCTCAAAGAAATCCTTCAAAACATCGTATAGATTCCAGGGACTGCTAGATACATAAAAAAACGGATTATGAAAATTGCCGTGACTACCTCGAGCCAGTGCCCGATAAAAAGCCGCTGCGCCTTCAAACGGAGCGCGAGTCAATGCATTTTCCATTAGTGATAATTTGATGACCCTAAATATCTGGTTCACCTCCGAGATCAGAATGGTATCGTCTACATCGGAAATGACCCCAAACTCGGTCTTCTTATCCGGAATGAGCACCTCGCCTACCGACTCTACTTCCTCTTGTCCTTCTACGATCTTATCCAACAGTTCTAGTTGAATCGGATGCCAAAGTGCATTCTGGTCTAGTTTATCGGGGTCAACGGCAAAGTTTACATTAAAATAACCTTCATTATCAGCTCGCACTTCCTGCACTTGGTTTTGAAAGTATACTCGTAGCCTAGCGTTGGGGATTTCATCGCTATTGAAGCGCTTCATCATTGATCTTAAATTCCGCCACTTGGAGGCCGTTCTAACCGGTTCGTTAATTCCTTCGTCTTCCAATATTCTACCGTTAAGCGATACTCTCTCATGGTTACCGAATCCCAGGTAAGGCAAAATCACCACCGGATCAATCAGATTAAATCTTTTTTTGAAAGCAAACTTCTTTCGGTCTATCGCATCATCAGCTTTACTCAGCAAGTTCAAAAATGGATTATTATCGTTTTGGCTGTCGTCCATAAAAATTTCGTGTTATTGTGTTCAAGTTCTCCGTCCACAGTCCTATGAATTCTTGCCTATGGTTCTCAACTTCGGTCTTCCCACCTTCAAATTTCTAGTGATTTATCTTTAGTCGCTTTCGTAGTGCTTTACCATCGTCCAAACGTTCTTCCAAACCGGATCATCTTCATGAGGTTGCTCAATACGTTCATCCTTGAGTAAGCGTCCCGTAACTTTTACGGTTTCGTGATTCCCAAAACCACGGTAAGGCAGAATAGTGAAAGGGCTCAATGCCCCTAAGCTCCTTTCAATGGCATCTTCCGCGCCGCTTAACGCACTCAGCAGAAAGTCTTTGGGGCTAGACATGGAATTTTCAATTTAGATCAAAAAATAGCTGTGCAGTAAAGAAAGAGCCGATAACTTAAAAATGTTTGATGCCTGATCAGTGAGACTACTCTCAGACTATCACAATGCCCAATACCTTAGCAATCTCCTGTTGGGATTCTTTTAGCATTTGGAAGTCTTTCAGTATCTGAAACTGATCTACTTCATCGGTGGTTTCCTTCAATTTCTGCCGCTGTTCATCCATCAGTTGCCCCAAGTAGGAAAATTTCAACTCTAGAATACTTCGTTGAATAACCTGATGCAGTATATCCTGCTCCCGGGTTACGTAGATGTTATGCAGCAACTCCCAGTTTTCACTTAATACGTAGTGATCTACTACTAGGTCAATTACCTCTTGCTTTATTTCCTCAGCTCCGTGTTGGGCCAACCAGGCTTCGGTAACCGTGACACCGGCGAGCGTTTTCTCTCGGTAAAGGTTAAAGATGCCTTGATAGACTGGAGTCTGTATGTTAACATCTTCTAGTTCGTGGTAAATATAGTCATAAACTTTTATTGGCTCGGTTGTATCCTCGAGAGAGCCTTCCGAGGAAGCTACGCTGCTGGACTCTTCCGGTTGCAGCTGAATAGGCTGTTGGCCGTACAGCACCAATACTCTAATAACTTCCCGTTCTTTAAAGTAGATGCCCGGCTGTACGTTGGTTAAATCCTCTCCTTGGTCGGGTGGTACTACTTCGGGAGTAGGTTGGGCCTCCTCCTCCATCAACATCTCCCGTCGCTGGGTAGCGCGCTGCTCCTTCAAATGAATCTTATTCATCTCAGTAACCAACACCTGCTCATCTATTTCGAGTTGGGTGCTGGTAGCTTTAATGTACACCTGACGCTGAATAGGATCAGGGACTTTGGCAATACTAGCCACTATTTCTTTGATCAGCGCCGCTCTACGGATGGGGTCTTTTTCGGCTTCTTCTTGAAAGATCTTCGTTTTGAAGCCGATAAAGTCGGTGCGGTTCTCTTTCAGAAATGTTCTCAGTTCGGAAGCATCTAACCGTCGGGCCAGGCTGTCGGGGTCTTCACCCACGGGTAGCATTACCGCTTTTACCTGCAATCCGCCTTCCAGAATCATATCGATACCCCGAAAGGAGGCCTTCAGACCAGCGGGGTCACTGTCGAAAAGGACAGTTACATTTTGGGTATAGCGCCCAATCAACCTTATTTGTTCCTGCGTAAGTGACGTGCCGGAAGAAGCTACCGCATTTTTCACTCCCGCTTGGTAGAGTGAAATTACGTCCGTATAACCTTCTACCAGGTAGCAATTATCTTCCATTCGGATGGTTTGCTTGGCCTGATAAAGCCCGTACAAAACATCCGACTTATGGTAGATGAGCGTTTCAGGAGAGTTAAGGTACTTAGGTTGTCCCTTCCCTAAAATTCTCGCCCCAAAAGCCAGCACCCTACCGGAAATATTATGCACCGGAAACATCACCCTGCCCCGAAAGCGGTCGTATTCTCGGTTATTTTCCTCCTTCTGAATGATCAAACCGGCTTTGGCCAGATATTCTTTTTTATAACCCTTCTTTAGGGCTGATTGCATCAGTCCATCCCACTGATCGAGGCTGTAGCCCAGCGAGAAGTTTTGAATGGTTTCGTCGCTAAAACCCCGTTCGCGAAGGTAGGTAAGTCCAATACTCTTTCCTTCTTCCTGTTTCCAAAGATTATTCTGGTAGTATTCTGCGGCGTACTTCATTACGATGAACACACTATCACGCTCATTGCGGGCTTCCAGCTCTTCATCAGTCACCTCTTCCTCGGGAATATCAATACCGTATTTTTTGGCTAAATGCTTCAGTGCCTCCACATAGCTCATACCTTCGGCATCCATCAAGAAAGTGATTGCGTCGCCCGCTTTACCAGAGCTAAAGTCCTTGAAAAATCCTTTGGAGGGAACTACGTAAAAGGATGGTGTGCGCTCGTTGTTAAAAGGACTGTAACCCCGAAAATTGCTTCCGTTCTTCTTCAAGTTTACAAAATCCCCGATCACCTCCAGCACGTCCGTGCGAGACTTAATCTCATCAATAACTTCCTGCGGAATCATACCAGTGAAGGTAAAGGAAAGACCCGAATTATAATAACTTGATTGCTTTCACATGCAATAATTTAATCCTGTTTTACCTACATCAATACTCCATTTTTGGCTTCTATGCTAGTAGGCAAGTCAGTCTCGCCAAGCATCTCTCGTAGGTCTAATTCTATTGTCCGGCATAACGAGAGCATCGGAATATCATTCGACATACCCTGAAAGGGGTTTTCCGAATAGTCTCCTACTAGCTCCATCATAATGTATACCCACCCAATTAACACCGCCGTGGGTACTGACACCCAGAAGCCTAAGCCTTCCGACTGCATCAGTTCGGGAATCATACTAAAAGGCAGCAGAAAAATGAAGATTCCTACGAAGTAGAAGCTCATATTAGCGTATTGCCGAGGGAGGGGAAACTTTTTAATACGTTCATTCTTACCCTGAAGAGTGTAAAAGCTTTTCAATAATTTGGCTAACTCCATGTGCCGAAAATCATCGATCAAATCCAGACTTCTCAGCTCTCGCAAATCCCGCGATTGTTGATTGATAATCTGTGTAGCCGTATTTTTGTAACCTACTAATCTGTCGTGCTCATCTTCGGGAAGAAACTGCTTAAGCTCAGTACGGGTAACCTGATCGCCTATTAATCCTACTCCAAATTTTTCCTGATACATTTTAGCTTGCTTGCCAACTGACCCGCGCTGACTGGCATGTTCCCAGGAGGTAGGTATTAGCAACTGACTACGGTGAGCGTATAGCCAGCCAATATGCCGATAGATCAGCCGCTTTTTGATAGCGGCAATATTTTGGTCGGAAATAGGTGAGTTATTAAACTGATTACCTACGAAGCCATCCACCATCATACCCCAAGAACGGCTATCGTTGACAATACCACCCCA
>CAKZYJ010000311.1 GCA_937884755.1 uncultured Flammeovirgaceae bacterium | reverse complement strand
ACTGATTGGGAAGATGAATTACCCAGTCTCTTGAATTCTAAAGTGGGAATGATAGAAGTAGCCCCTAATATTCTACCACTGCTAACTAAGGCGTTGCCCGAGGCACAGCGCTAGCAGCAGCTGTTACGGTAACTCTTCCAGCACCATATCCCTATAAAAGACCTTAGCCTTACCGCCACCGTGGATTTGCAGGCCGATGTAGCCTGATTGGGGGATGTTCTCGTCAGATTCGGTATAGTCTACGGTAAGCTCTCCGTTTAGGCGAAGCTGGATACGGCCGTCCTGGGTGCGGATTTCATAGTCGTTCCATTCGTTGGGTTTCAGTAGTTTAGTCACCAGTGCGGAGTCGGGGGCGGCTAGGGTTTTGCGGCGGCGCGATTCGTCGTACAAGCTCGCCCAGTAGTCCTTTCCCAAATCAGCCTGATAGCCGATCATCTCATAGGCAGGCTCGTCCAGCCGCTGGCTGTGAAACTGTATACCGGCGTTGATGAACCCTTCGTCGCCCAGTAGTTTAAACTTCAACCGTAGTACAAAATCTTCGTAAGTTCGGGTGGTTACCAGAAAGTCGTTGTGGGGTACGGTTTCGGTAAGGGAGCCACCTACCAACGCTCCGTCTTCAATCTGCCAGGTGTGGTTAGTATCACCTTCCCAGCCCTGAAAGGTTTTTCCGTTAAACAACTCTTTCGCTGATTGGGAATAGGATAAGTTGGTCAGGGTAATAAAACCAAGAACACCGAGCAGAAAGCAGATTTTTTTCATAGAGGAAAAATACGGGTTTCTCACTAAAACACAATTACCCTTCTCAATGATTCTGCTTCTCGCCCGGTGAACGGTTAGTCTGGTTATTGTCCCTGTCCGAGGGAGTAGCCTCTTACTCCGTCAAACTCGTATAGGTTTTCGGTTTTGATAATATCCACTTCCTCCTGCAGGGCGTTAGACAGCAACTCTGGTATAGATTGCTTAGCCGCCGGATGCCCATTCTCTACTTCGTAGCGGCAGCGCCAGTGGTCGGTGCAGAAGGTTTCTTCAAAGCCGTTAGGCCAAACCTTCACTCCGCGGTTGGTGATCATGGTCAGCTTAATGTCGCTATTAAGCTTGGTCAGCTTTTCCGCTAGCTCATCGGGGTTGGTACCTTTCCAGTCTACGAAAACATCCACGCCTTTCAACATCTTGTTGGCTGGCTTTTTCCGCTGATAGGTAGGAATGTTGAGCTTTACGTCTTTAGCGTACTCGGCCGTAAGAAAGGTTCGGGGCTTTTTACCCAAATGATTGATAACCGACTCAGCAAATTCGGTGGTGCTCACCTGCTTTTTACTAACTCCCTCCTTGTAAATATCGGGAGTGTGAATTCCTTCTTCAATGGTGTACGACCAAGCGTTTTTCACCAGTTCGGCTACATCCTGCTGACCAATATGGTTGAGCATCATTACGGAAGCCCGCAGTAAGCCCGAAGGATTGGCAATATTTTGTCCGGCAATAGTCGGTGCCGAGCCGTGAATGGCCTCAAACATGGCGCAACTTTCGCCAATATTGGCTGATCCGGCTAGGCCTACCGAACCGGAGATCTGGGCCGTAATGTCGGAAACTACATCACCGTAGAGGTTAGGTAGTACCACCACATCAAAGTCTTCGGGAGTATCCGCTAACCGGGCCGCGCCAATATCAATAATCCAGTTATCTGACTGAATATCCGGATACTCCTGAGCAATCTCCTTAAATACCTGATGAAACAAGCCATCGGTATGTTTCATAATATTATCCTTGGTAAAGCAGCTTACCTTATTCCGCTTATAAAGGCGAGCGTACTCAAAGGCGTAGCGAACAATTTTCTCACAGCCGGGACGGGTAATGAGTTTCAGGCACTGCACTACCTCATCGGTTTGTTGGTGCTCAATACCAGCGTACAAATCCTCTTCATTCTCACGAATGATCACCACGTCCATTTTGGGGTGCTTGGTATTCACAAATGGGTAAAAGCTTTTGCAGGGTCGTACGTTAGCGTATAGTCCCAATGCTTTCCGCATAGTTACGTTCAAGCTTTTATAACCCCCGCCCTGCGGAGTAGTGATAGGGGCTTTCAGAAATACTTTATTTTTTCGGATGCTATCCCAGGCCACTTTATCAATACCGCTGGTGTTGCCACTTAAATACACTTTTTCGCCAATTTCAATCTCGTCCCAGGCTATCTGGGCGTTAGCTGCTTCCAGAATAGCTAGTGTCGCATTCATAATTTCGGGACCAATTCCGTCCCCTTTGGCTACTGTGATTTTCTGCATATTGGTCTAAATTTTTGGTTCGGGTGCAAATTAAATACAAATTTTTCATATATTTTCATTTATGTTTTCTATACAATAGATAAATAATTTTTATGAATTACACTTTACACCAGTTACGGGTGTTTCTGGAAGTTGTCCGACAACAAAGTATTACTAGAGCGGCCCGAAAAATGCATATGACTCAACCGGCCCTATCTATCCAGCTAAAAAACTTCCAGCTTCAGTTTGGCATTCCGCTGACTGAGGTAGTAGGAAAAAAGCTTTACGTTACTGATTTTGGCCAGTCTATTGCCCAGCTTGCAGAAAATGTACTAAGGGAGGCAGATGCTATTAAGTACAAAACCAAGGAGTACAATGGTCTATTCACCGGGCAGCTAAAGATTTCATCTGCTTCTACTGGGAAATACGTTATTCCGTACTTTCTGAGTGGCTTTCTGCGAGAACACGCCGGAGTTGATTTGGTGCTGGATGTGACCAATAAAACCCAAGTGGTAAGCAGTCTGAAAAAAAATGAAGTTGACTTTGCGGTAGTTTCGGTAGTGCCTGATAATATTATTGTCAATGAGGAATTGTTGCTGGAGAATCGGTTATATCTCGTGGGTAATAGCAAACATTTTGACAAAGATCGTCCGCTGATCTTTCGGGAGGCCGGATCGGCTACCCGCCTGGCTATGGATCGGTACCTAGGAGCCGGAAAGAGGAGGAAAAGAATTGAGCTTACTTCTAATGAGGCAATTAAGCAGGCCGTCATCGCGGGTCTGGGTTATTCAATTATTCCGCTGATTGGTATCAAGAATGAATTGGCTAGCGAAGAGCTTTACATCATTCCGGACGAATCGTTACCCATTATCACCAACTGGCGGCTGGTCTGGTTGAAGAATAAAAAATTATCGCCCGTGGCCGAGGCCTACTTAGCCTACGTGCAAACCAATAAAAGCCAGATCGCTCACAATAGCTTTCGCTGGTACCTGAATTTTAAAGGTCCGATTTCGGGCAAATCGTGAATTACTTACCGAAAAAAAATTACGAGGGGTATAACCCAGGGCAATTGCTACAACAGTTCTACTTCGCCAGTGCTGATCTCGTAGTAGGCCAGTGACAATCTTTACGCCAATTCTTGTAGAGCTAAGTTATGCTTATTCTAATCCAAAGACGATGGGTGCGTCAGGATAGAACGCCTGCCAGGCGAAGTAATAACCAATGTAAGATGTAACCGGAGTGAGGCGGCTACCCGCGTCGGGTCCGTCTACTGCGTAGCCAAAAACATCGTACTGATTCCCTGCTTCATCCTGCATTACCACTGGTAGGGCATCATTTACGACTTCCAGTGTTTTCTCGCCGGTTTCGAAGGCGGCTATAAAATTCTGCTCCTGACTACCCACTACTGCTAGCAATTTACCGGCATGAGAATCCAGCACCAGTCGGGGAGTACCAGCGAAAACTTCTAATGGATAGATTTTGGCGTTGCCTCCAATAAGTACCCCCAGCACTCGGTCTTTGGCCGGTATGCGGTCATCCTGATTACTCACCGGAAAAATGATGTTCTCGTTATTGGTGCGGTAGTCACCGTAGGGATATCGCTGATAGTTACGGCTGAACCCGGTGTTGGTAGATACTACTTTGGTATCAGGATACATTTGTTGCCAGGTGGCCCAGGTAGTTTCTACCACCGCAAGTGTAGCTACCTCTTCGCCCTTTAGTTCTCCATTTACACAATCTAGCCGCATCTGCGACCAGTTACTATCGGTAGCCCGGTCGTAAGGAATCAGATTCGTATTGTACAGCAAGCCGGAAACTCCGAAGGTGGTTTCCACATTATTGATCATCCGGCTCCAGCCAATACCCGTGCCGGTAAGTGGACAGTAGGTAATCGCTACAGAAGTTGCGCCTACTTTGTCGTTAATGATCTCGTGCCAGTCCAGAATCTTGTGTGGATAGGCTACGGCCTCTTTACCTTCTACAAAGCCCACTACCAAATCCTGCGGATCGAGGTAAGTAGCCTGAGCGGGAGAGATTAGCTCTGGGTTTTCCAGGGCCGGAATACCGTCCTTACCCGGTCCTCCGTCAAAGACCTGGCTCCGCGGGATAAGCCACTCTTGAGCATTAGCGCCCGCGTTAGCCCCCGGTCCTGAGGTAGGAGTAGTTGTGGGAGAGGTTGAGTTATCCTGGCAAGCGGCCAGCGGGGTAAGCAAGACCAGTAGTACGAATATTGGTTTCATATGGTTGACATTTATATGAATACTTAATCTTCAAACAGAGGTAATGTTCCTGGTTTAAATGAATAGGTGCGGTTCAGTCTGAATAACAATACCACATTTACAAGGTAGGTAGGAGCTAGCTGGGTTCCATCAACATAGGCGTACACTGGCAAGTCCAATCTCGATTGTAGCGACAGACTGGGGGTAATTTGTACTCCGGCAGATGGGGCAATGAATAAGAACGATCCGCCTGAGTTGGGGACTAATTCCCCATCGTTGAGGTCGCGCCCAGCGTGACGAAAGCGAAGGGTTAATCCGGGGTCAAATAGAATCGTACCCAGTAACACCCGGTCGCTAAGGCTTAGCAAGGCTTGGAACTCGTTACCAAATTCGTACACCTGGTCACCCAGGTAGGTATCATTCTCGCCAGTAAGACGGACAATAACCCGGGAAGAAAAACTCATGGAGGGCCGCCAAGGAATCTGATGAGAAAATTGAGACCATAGCACTCCGTCCCAGGCCCCGCTGCCAGGTTGCAAGTCGGCTATCAGTGTAATACCTCGCTCATCGGTCAGGTCGGAGGCCCCTAGTGGAAATTTAGGGCCGGCGGCCACCCACCACTCACCATTCCCTTCATTCAGGGTAGCCGCTTTAAACTTCACTAGTAGTGTAGGGTCGCCAATTCCCTGCGTAAAGGTGAAGTTTTCTGATAGTCCAATTTGCCGGATGGTTCGTTCCTGCCGCACGTAAGGGATAAAGGCATCTACTGCCCAGCGGGAGTTAAAAGCGTAGCCTACCTGAAATAACCAAGCCTGGGTCAATCGCTCACGGGTATCATCGTCCAGTATGTTGTCGGCATCTTTAAGGGTTCGCAGTACATTCAGGTCGTAGCTAAGCATCCACTGCCATACCCCGGCCTCGCTGGCGGGTAGTCCAATGTTACTTCCCATGGGCACCCCGCCGGAACAGCACTGCCCCCACCCAAACTGGGTAACGCAAAGTAGGCTCGTAACGATGGTTATGTATTTCAGCATAGTAAACTGTACACTATGAGTGCTATTTCGGTTAACTGATTAGTCAGGTAAGCCTGATAGCGACAATAGGTTTAGGTGTAAGATATTAAAGGATAATGATGATATAGATCATTTGTAGCCAACACCATAAGCCGTAATATTCATCAATATATACCAGATATTTTACAAAAAGGTATGTCTGGTTGTTGACATATCTGCATTCTGCCGTAACTAATAAAAAAATCGCAAGTAGGGTAGAATAATACTCACTGTGGTTGAAAAGTCCTCAATTGACTGCAAGCCATATAAACCGAATGAAAGAATAAAAAAATCAGTATAAAAATCTAGAAACATTACATCAAACAATATTTTTTACTGATTTTTAGTTTCAATTAAAAAAAATGTTTTATAATTGAAACATTATGCAATAGATTCAGTAAGTACATATTAAAAAAGCGAAATATATTGCACAATAATTGCTGAAAAAACGATAATCTATTGATTGACCACCTAGCGCCAACTAAGATTCTGTTCAATTTGTACTTAGAATAATTTTATGTTGGACATGTGTTAAAAATAACTAAAATTCAACTAAAATAATTTAGAATTTTATAATCGTTGTCTGAATTTTTTCGTTAATTGATAATAGTTACGTGGAATAAATTATTAGAAACAGCATAAATCACATGGAGACACAAAAAAGCGTAATAGATTCACTGAATGATCTACTTAGGGATAACTGCGACGCTAAACGCGGTTACCGAAAAGCAGCCGAACAACTAGATGACCCATCTCTGAAAGGGCTGTTTATGAGTTTGTCTGAGCAACGCGACAACTTCAAAAAAATTATCCGGGAAGAGATTCTCAGCTTAGGTGGTAAGCCTCAAGTATTCCGTCAGGTAGCCGGACCTATCCAAGATGCTTTCGCCCGTCCTGATCTGCTGCTGACGCTCAATACTGTAGAAAAAACGCTGGATGGTTGCCTACGCATAGAGGCTTCCGACCTGAAGTCGCTCAAGCAGACGCTGGCGCTTTACGAGGTGAAAGAGTCTACGCATCAGGTGCTCACTGGGCAGCTAGAAAGTATAAAACTCACCTTATCTGATATCAAAGGGCTGCCGACTGAAACCGAGGCAGCCCTTAATTTTTAGCATTACTAACCGGCATCTTCGCCGGTTTTTTTATGTCCCGAATCCCCGCTGGTAGCAAATAATCTGGCGGGGCCAGTGCTGAGCTATGAGCGGAATATCCCAGGCAATGAAGCTGGATGATCCGTCCCGGTTATGGTTTACCGGTATCACCAACCTTTCCTCTTCCCATCGGCAACGGCCACTCGCGGTTTCGTCAATTATTGCTTCTCCGGATTCTAATTTCTTCCAGAGCGGTGGCAAATGGATCAACGCCACTTTCTGAAAAGCCGCACCGGCTATCTGATCCGGATCTTTAGAATCTTTATTAATGATGCCGTACAACAAGTAATCCGCCTGAATTTTATAAAACTCCGAATAGCGGCGTTCCGTAGTAGCGTGCTGGTCGCGGCGGTACCGAAAGGTAACATCCTGATAGTTGGCGTAGCGGGCGATTCGGAAGCGCTCCTGAACGGTCACCAACGTACCGTTTGCTTGGCTGAACACTCGATCTATTCCATGATGAATATCTAATTCTTCTTTCTCCGAATTACTTAACCGGAAAGGCTCCCAACCCAAGGGGCGATATACCTGGGGCAGTGCTACCTGCTGGTGGATAAAATCAGTAAACGTACGATCGAGCCGGTAAGAGGTATTTCGAGATTTCATAGCCTACAAAGAAACTTAACAACTCCTTTCTTTGCTGGGCAATAGCTAGTCTAAGCTTACGATGTAAATAATCGTTTTATTTTCGCCGGAGCGTACTGAATGTCGGCTTTGTCAAATTGTGCCGAAGCTTCCTGATGGTCTTTCTCCTGGAATACGTAAAGTATCAAAGGTAAATCTGGCGGCAAGGCGTCGGCCAATGCTTTCCAACTGTTGGGGCTCTCAAAGCAAATGGCCATAGTCTGGTTAGCACTGCGGTATACTTGCCAGTGTAACGTAACGTGTACCGGGTCAAAGGTCTGCTCACGAAGGCATAACAGGTGAGCACAGGCCTGCCGGATGCGGGTATCCTGAGGTGGTATAAACTGGGTTTGAAAATAACGGAATGAGGTATTCGATCCCGCTACGGTGACGGGCCGCTTACGTATCCCTTCCAACCGCAGGGTGTTGTCTTTCAGCGATTGCTTCAGCTCATCGTAGTCGTCCTGATATTGCTCACTCAGTGCGCTAATCTCTCGTAGATAGGTTCCAGCTTTTTTAAGTGTATTTACGGTGAATTTCCGTTCGTACAGCACTTCCTTACGGGGAGCGTCTACGGTATAGCCCTCGCTAATTTTCTGTAGGCGGGGATGTAGTACCTCACGACACAGATCGTTTTCGTTATTATTACAGAGTACACATTGCCGGGTTCCGCCGTCTTCCTGGTTAAGTTCGAGAATAGCCTGGCCGGTAGTACCCGATCCAGCGAAGAAATCCAGAAAAACCCCGTCTTTCTTCTCAATCAATCCTAAAAGATACTTGAGCAAAGCCGTCGGCTTAGGATACTTGATCGGGCTGCCTCCGCTAAAAAGCTGTTTCAACTCCTTGGTTCCGTGGCTGGTAAGCACACTGTTAATGATGGAAGATGCGGGCTTGTAGTCGCTCTTCAGTTCGGATAAATACTTCTTCAAAACAAATCGCTTGCCTTCTTCCTGCGGGAATACCAGCTTACCGGACTTAGTCCACTCTTTCACTCTCCGTTTCGCAAACGCCCAGTAGCGCCCGTCCGGCGGATAGTACACCTCTCCGGTATGCGGGTTCTTGATAGGAAAACGATCTTTCTCGGTTCCAGAAGCGGCTGAGGGGTTATCGGGCATCCAGGGTCCATTCGGATCGTTATCCCGATTGATGTACTTACTAAAGCCTTTAGGCACGCCCTTTAGCTGAAAGTGCTGTCGGTTGCGGGCGTACACCAGAATGTATTCGTGGTCGGCAGCAAACTTATTAGCCGCATCATTAGGAGTAGTGCGGTTTACCCAAACGAAGTTGCCGATGAAGTTATCGGAGCCGAACAAGCCATCGCACAGCAGTTTCAAATGAGCCATTTCCCGATCATCGATGGAGATAAACAGTACTCCGTCTTCGGTTAATAATTCCTGAGCGAGCCGTAGGCGATGGTACATAAAATTCAGCCACTTGCTGTGCCGGTTCGCAGCCGACTTACCTTTCCGATTATCGTGGTAGGTTATATGAGGGTTACCCGTGTTGTAGGGTGGATCAATGTAGATAACGTCTACCCGCTGGGCGTGGGTAATGGTTAGAGCTGAAAGAGCGTGGTAATTATCCCCCTCAATAATGTAGTGTGGTGGCGACTCCTCCTTACCAGTAATATCCAGCGAGGGTACCGGCTTTAGGGCAGGAAACATCTGCTCAGCCATTTCCACTACGGTTTCGGGATGGGCGCTTTCCTCCCAAACCAAACCAAAACGTTCGTTGGGCGGAACAATCAGGGCATCGAATAAAATCTTAAGCTGATCCAATAGAAAGTAAGGCTAGATTCAACCGGCTTAAATTACGTTTTCTTACGTAGAATGAAAAAGAGAGAAATTAGTGTTAGGGTTTTCATGTGCTAGAGTGTTATTGTACTACAGTATTTGGGTATTCAGATGGCTAGTACGTGATACATAGATAGATTAGTAAGGTTCAAGAGAAGTGTATTACCACTTAAACTATATAAAACAGTATTAAACAATAATAAACAGTAAAATAATTGCTTTTGATGGAGAGGTTTATCATTTTTAGGTAGTACTTATTTTTCTACTACCTATGGCTAACCCTTTCGCCCCAGCTTTTGAAGTTTTCCAGAATCAGAACGCCTATTTTCAACGTCTCAACGATCAGCGGCAGTACCGTCGGATGATACTCAGTCAGCTATTGACCATACTGGCTTTTACTTTTTGCTACGGCTTAGTGATGGGTAGTTACCATAGCCTACTTCAGGCGGTATCATCCGGAATGAAGCTTTTTCTGCTATTCGGCTTGGCACTGTTGATCTGCTTTCCCTCATTTTATATCGTACAACTGATTCTGGGATCGAAGATTCGGATAGGGCATATGCTGACTGTCATTTTAAGTGGGTTTGTTTTCATCTCCGCCATTATGCTGGCCTTCGCACCTATTGTTGTGTTCTTCCAACTCACCGGAGACAACTACGCTTTTTTACAGTTGCTACACGTAGCCGTGTTTGTATTTGCCGGAATCTTCGGAATGCGACTGGTAGCCGAAGCCCTAAAACACGCCTGCGATCAGGCCAATGTCTATCCAAGAATTGGAGTGACAATCTTCCGTATCTGGATGATTATTTTTGCTTTCGTGGGCATACAACTGGCGTGGAATATGCGTCCGTTTTTAGGCAGCCCTTCTTTGGAGTTTGAGCTTTTCCGTAGCGAGACCCAGGGAAATTTCTATTCTACGGTGCTAGGCGCCACGGGTAAATTGTTGGGCACTGACCAGATGGGCCGCTCGGCCGAAGTAAAAAGAGCCCAGATACCCACCAATACTGATGAAGCACCGCAGGATACTGCTGCCGTAAATGAAAAAATTTATGTCCCCGCCGACACTATTGTTGACCCTTAAAATGGAAGCCATGCACGATATTATGACGTTAGAAGAGGTAGCTAATTACCTAAAGATGAA
>CAKZYJ010000310.1 GCA_937884755.1 uncultured Flammeovirgaceae bacterium | reverse complement strand
TAATTTTGACATCTTAGCAAAAAAGCCATCCTTACTTTAAGATCACTACCAAAAAGCTTTCAGTGCCCTTTCATGATTGAGAAATAAAAAACTGAAAATGATTTAGTTGCGTCTTTTCGCCTGCATGCTTGTATAGCCGCAATCGTTAATGATCTCACCTAATTTCTAGCAATATTGAATACCTACCATATTGCCTTCTTATATCATATTGACCATGATGCAGAAATTTATGTTAGCTGTACTCTTTTCTGAGTAGTAATTAGTTGGAATATGTTGGTGTATAGCTAATAATCAGGCTTTACTAATGGCTTAAAAAATAATTACCTTAGTTACATTACGAATCAGGGCTTACGATATAGACTCAATTGATGACTATCTTGTAATCAAATACTATACGGGAGATAGCGGCAATAGTACGCTATCTGTATGTTGACAGAAAACCAAATCAGTAGAAATGAGCATAGTATCACCAGTAAAACATATTATTTTTTTTACACTTATCCTGATTGGGGCTTGTCAAACTATGGATGATGGTTATTTTTCGGAACTAGCGAATAGTGGTGAAGTAGTTATTGTGCTGGATGATTACGAACTAGATGAAGTTCCGCCCGAAATAGAGCTACTCAGTAAAGCTACTGACCTCAGAATTGTACAGGACCGGGGCTGGCAGGTCTATCCCCCCATATCTTTTTATCCACCTCTAGCTAAGTTTCCTCCTCCCTATCGGTTCTTGCCTGACGAAATTACCACCCTGACCCAACTCCAGGATTTGAGTATTAGTGGACTAAATTTAGCTGAACTTCCCCAAAACTTTAGCCAGTTAAAAAACCTAGAATCTCTTGATCTGACGCATAACAAGCTGAACATTAGTGCTGAATGGGGAAAGCTGAAATCGTTACCCAAGCTTCGGGAAGTAACCGTTATCGGTAATGTAGTAGATACTGCCGAAGTACATCGGTGGATGGACGAACGTCCCGGCCTTAAAGTTATCTACCATTGGAATGATATTAAGGAAGAATGGTAACGAAAGGGTGTGATTTTGAGCTAATTTCGGATGCAGTTTTGCGAACTAGCTAACCTGTGTAGGAAAAGGCGATGGCTTACTTGCGTAAGCTTTCTTAAGTAAAGCACAAAAAAATCCGACCTGTTAGTTACAGATCGGATGAATTTGGTATAAATAGGGAAAAAACAGTTAGATAACCGAGCCTTCTGCTTCGGCTTCGTTGCCCGCCAAGTCACTAGCCTTCACTACCAGCTTACTTCCGCTAGGCTGATCATTGGCCCTTTGGGTAGTATATACCCAGTCGCTTCCATTATCATCTAAATGAGCGTAGCCTTCTTCTAAAAGCTCACCGTTTTGCAAAAAGATACTTACCTGTACTTCCGCTACCATATGATCGTCTTGCGCCTTGATTACTACCTGTTGTCCTCTTCTCCCATCGTAGGCCTCCAGGTCCAGTTCGCTAATATTGGGTTGGTGCATAAAATCAGCCATCGCTACGTTGAAGGCATTTTGCCCCTCTTTTGCCCGCAGTTGGTAGGCTTCTCGCAGATGCTCATCCTCGATAGCCTGCTTAGCATACTTAGTCGCAGCCCGGAATCGCTGATGATGTTCCTTTTGGGCCTCAGATGGCTCTCGTTCAACCTTCCTGGGGGTGGTTGATACAATAGTCTTTCCTCCCCTCTGGCGAAATACTATGGTGTTACCTAGCTTACCGCTAAGCCCTTCAGTTACAATGTTTTTCTTTACATATGCCATGCGCTCGTAGTTAGTTGATTAAACACAAATTACCACCTTACAACCTACAAGTATGTAGCCAGTCTGCCCAAGCGTAATGAATGAGTTAAAGTTATAGGCAGCAATATTGAAGCTTGTTAACTACAGCAAATGCTTACATTTTAAAAGTTACCAAAGAGGCAGAGTTGTGTAGTTCCTGGTAACTTGACTAGTAGAGAAAAATTAGTATGCTGGTACTGCCTATTTGGTAGGATAGAATGGATGCTTCATCTTTTCGCCCGGTTGGCGGAATACCCAAGGACGAAACTGCTCTAGAGTCTCCTCCCACTCAGCCAGCGTTTTCGTAGGATACGTGGCGGGCCAACCACCCTGCTGGAAATCTTCGCTTACCCCTTGATCATTGATTTTCTGTCGCCACTGCTCAAGTTCAGCTAACAACGAATTTTTCAGCGCCTGATGGTCAGCATCATCAGTCAAATTGTTTATTTCGTAGGGATCAACCAGTAGATCGTAGAGTTCCAGTTCGGGTTTAGTATCTGCCATAAATTGATCCTGCTCAGGGGTAAGTTCCCCTTTAAGGTGCATTACGTTCAGTAGTGCTAATACCGGATAGCTGCGCTCTTTATAATTATTATACTGACAATAGGCCCGTTCGGGCATTAGGTTCTGAATAAGCTTATACCGATCGGAACGAATAGCCCGCATGGCATCGTGGGTGCTATCCATTTTATCGCGAGCGGCATAGATAAACTCTCGCTCATTAATAGTTTCTTCGAGAAGGTTTTCGCCATGTAACGGATGCGGTGATTGGGCTCCGGCAACGTCCAGAATAGTCTTAGTAATATCGATAGTCATGACCATTGCATCAGATACCTGCCCGGCTTGTATCTGTTTGGGCCAGCGGGCGATGATCGGTACCTGAATACCCCCATCGTAGAGGAACTGCTTACCTCGAGGCATACAGCGCCCGTTGTCGCCAATCAAAAATACTAAGGTGTTTTCGGCTAGCCCTTCCTCCTCTAAACGGTTGAGCACCTCTCCTACCTGCCGGTCTACGTTCTGCATAGCTTCCAGCCCATTCGCCCAGTCGCGCTTGGCTAATTCGGTCTGCGGATAGTAAGGCGGCAATCGTACATCATTAGTAGCAATCGGGTTGAGCGAGTCGCGCTGCCAGCGTCGGTGAGTACCGGGAAAGGTTAACTGGGCAAAGAACGGCTGACCTTCTTCCCGTTCGCTCCAATCTTCTCCCTGGTACAAGTCGCCCTCGTAGGTAAAATTTAAATCGGTTTTTCGGTTAGCCATAAAGCAGGTGAAGTAACCAGCATCTTGCAAAAGGTGCGTCATCGGCCTGATTCCGTGAGGAAGCGGTTGGCGGGTGAAACCGGAACCATTCGTGCGGTGCTGATTGGATCTAATGTAATTCTGATGAAAACCGGTCATCATGGCGGAACGAGACGGTGAACAAACTGGAGCGGTGGCAAAAGCATTAGTATACCGAATACCTTCAGCAGCTAGTTTATCTACGTGTGGAGTATTAATTCCGGGTTCGCCGTAACAGGAAAGCTGGTAGCCCCAGTCTTCCAGCATGATCCAGACAATATTCGGTTTCGCTTCAGCAGTAGATTGTTCGGACTGGTTGGTACAGGCTTGCATCGCCAGGAATAGCAGCAGAAAGAAAAAAGCAGCGTACTTTGAGTGCGTAATCATAGTAGGTTGTTCGTGGAAGTAAGAAAATAATTTGGTACGGGTACTCGGGCAACTTAGCTAATTTTTCACTAAAAATTCAAGCCTACTCATTTAGGTTTCTCCCTAGCCGCATAAACATCGTAAATGTGACTTCTCGGGTTTTTGCCCGTCCCCAAGCAGCTTTCAATTCTGGCTCGATCAAGGCTATCGGATTGGTATCATGCTCGTTACGATAGTGCTGCACTGCCGACCAGGTGTTAAGATAACCACTTAGATGGTCTATTGTCCAGGTAGTACGGTGATAAAACTCCGGAGTGGTTAATTCTTGAAAAGGGAAAGGCAAGTTCTGGTAATGCTGCTCTACCTGTCGCCGCTCATCATCCCAGTAGTCACCCAGCATATGTTGGTATAAATAGGTGAGTACTTTATTTACTTCCGGAGAAATAATAAGAAAGTCATAACCAAACAAGGCGATAACTCCACCTGATTTCAACGAGCGTTGCGCGAGCTGAAAAAACCGTTCATGTTCAAACCAATGAAAAGCCTGGGCCACCGTAATCAAATCAATGGATTTTTCGGAAAAACCGGTTTGTTCAGCCGCCCCGAGCTGGTAATGAATATTTTTTCTTTGAGGGGCTTGTGCCAACTGTTTTTCACTGATATCAGTAGCGTACACCTGAGAAAAGTGTTGGGCCAGCCAGACTGCTACCTGCCCATTTCCGGTACCCGCATCCCAGGCAGTCCGGAGTTCCGGAACTTGAGCCAAGATATGTTGTAATAATTCATCAGGGTAGACTGGACGGTAGCGAGCGTAACCTACTGACTGAGCTGAAAAGTTGTCTTTCATGATCGATGGGCTATCCGTTTAGGATAATCATACCACAACAGTTTACCACTCCCGTTCAAGCTAATTTTCTTCCAGTTATCTACCTCTACCTGAATACAGGTAATACCGGTAGTGACAATATTATCGATCGCTTCATTGCACAATTCATTCTGAAAATCAGTCAGGCCAGGATTATGACCGAATATCGTTATTGTTTGGTGCTGATTCCCAGTTTGGTGTATCTGTTCAAGTATGGTTTCAGAAGCAGCGTGGTATAATTCAGGCTCCCACTGAATTTTCTCTGGAGCATGACCGATAGCTTCGGCAATGGCCAGGGCAGTTAGTTTGGCACGTTTGGCCGGACTACTAATCATCCAATCCAGCTTTATCGCTTTTTTTCTCAGGCGTTGCCCCATCTCGGGCGCGTCCCGTTTTCCCCGTTTATTGAGCGGTCGATCATAATCGGCCAGTGAAGCATCTTTCCAACTGGACTTGGCGTGACGAATAAGGTAAATGGTTTTAGTCATAGTAGCTGAATTTAAATTCGCACATTAAAATCCGGCTGATTGGCTCTTCTTCCTGACAAGATCCAGGTTTCTGTAGCCAGACACAATGATGATAGAAACAAATGTGATTGCGGTGGACATATCGATTACTTGGATCGGAATGGAGAAGCCCAGTTGGTAGTTAACCAAGTAAGTGATAAATGAGTTGGGTAAATGCTGTTGCCCCAGTGCCCTTTTAACCTCCCAGTGCCAATCGGTGAGAAAACAGTATCCGAAGCCGTACCAGAACCCCAGAATAAGCCAACTAAAAACGGTAAGCAGTACCAGAATTAAGTGAATACGTCGGGTACTATTCCATATCCAACCCGTTAGATTAAAACCAATAACCAGCACATGCAACCACCAAAAAATCGTATCTAGCCAAACGTAGAGCACAAGCTTTTTTTATCAGAGCCTAAACAGGATTTACTATCTTTACCAATTTACGAATACTCAATGGTTCTTACCGAAGAAAGATTCTCCTTAACAGCTGTATGAATGAACTAACCCTTACTACCCCGGCCCTACTGTTTCCAGCCATCTCACTGTTGCTCTTGGCTTACACCAATCGTTTTCTGGCCATCGCAGCTCTGATTCGCCAGTTACACGGTCAATACAACGACCATCCGGATAGTCGGATTAAAGGGCAAATTGAGAATTTACGTAAGCGGGTAATCCTTACCCGAAATATGCAAAGTTTGGGGATTTTAAGCTTGTTTTTATGTGTATTATGTATGTTCTTGCTCTTCGCTGATGAGTACGAATTAGGCAAATGGGTGTTTGGAGTAAGTCTGTTGTTACTACTGGCTTCACTGGGTTTATCCGTCCGTGAAATTCAGATTTCCATCAACGCCCTAAGCTTACAGCTAAGTGATATGGAGGGAAATAAGCAATGAGCAGTTTACAATGAACCTGGATTAGACAAGAAGGAATACGATATATTCTTAATAAAGAATCTTTATCAGCTGCCTTCTTTTACATTCTTCAGCCTTATCATATTCCGTGGACTATCAACAGTGACTGTTGACTATTATTATGCGAAACGTTCCGCCGATAGAATTACCCGAAAAGTACTACCTGGATAATTTCGAAGCACTGCTTCGGTTTGTACGGGATAAGTCGGGGTATTTGTTGAGTCGAAAGGAGAAAAACTTCATCCGTAAGTTCAATGCTTTACCGGAAGATGCCCGTTGCCTGTTTGTTCGTCTGACCAATCGTAAAGGCAGTTTTTTTCGACTCGAGAAACTTTCCTATGCCGAGATCAATAGTATTTCTGAAACGGCTAGTTTGCTATGTGAACAACGTTTTCTTAGCCGCTTGGCTCCCCGGCACCAGAATGAATTCGCCGACGTACTGAGCATTTTTCCGAAAGTAGAGCTGCTATCTTATTTGCCAAAAGATGAGATGCCCAGGGGCTATCGTTCATTAAAAAAACCTGAGCTGATTGCCTCCGCCCAAGCTGAACTACATCCCAAAAAAATCATCAATACGCTTCGCCATCTGGAAGACATTGTGCGGGTGAACTATGAAGCGGAAGTATCCATGCTTCGATTTCTGTACTTTGGCGATATTCATAGTGATATGACCCAGTTCGTAGTACGCGACCTGGGGATAATCAAGCACGAACTATTCGACGAAGATAAG
Organism: uncultured Flammeovirgaceae bacterium; assembly: GCA_937884755.1. Classification (GTDB taxonomy): domain Bacteria; phylum Bacteroidota; class Bacteroidia; order Cytophagales; family Cyclobacteriaceae; genus Tunicatimonas. The sequence goes on along the minus strand of CAKZYJ010000310.1, from coordinate 5,352 downwards.
CTACAGGCGGCATTTAAAAACCGTAAAGAAGTAGAAGACACGTACTTACTATTGCAAGTTTATCAGGACTTTCGGATACTCCGCGATGAGTTAGCCGCCCCGGCCGACGATATTTATAGATGGTTTCAGAACCGCAGCCTAACTAGGGAGCAGTTTTGCGAATTGGCCCTACCGACTTTTGACCGGTTATCGCTAAGAATTGGAAAGATGCTCGAGCAGCAGAGTCATCCCAAATTCGCTCTGACCATGTACCAGTATACGGAGAAAGCCCCCGCCCGGGAACGTCGGGTCCGTCTGATGTATAAATTAGGTCTCAAGGACGAATCATTAGAGCTCTGCCAACAAATGATGACTGACCCGCAGAATGCCGAAGAGCGCTTTTTTGCCGAAGACTTCTACAACCGTATCACCAAGAAGAAGCGGCGCAAGCAAGCTACTGATGCCTTGAAAGATAGCCCCAGCGTACTTCTTCCCATATCAACCCAAGGAAATGTAGAACTTGGAGTGCTGGAGCACTACGAAAGCGAAGGCTACGAAGGTTGCTTTGTGGAGAATTATCTCTGGAGAGGATTTTTTGGATTGTTATTCTGGGACATAATCTACGATGAGGACTGTGAAGCTCTGCACCATCCGTTTCAGGCTCGTCCAGCAGATTTTTATACTCCCGACTTTCTAAAGAAGCGAGAGGGTAAATTGATGCAACGACTGGAAGTATTGGATAAGCCCCGACGGTTCAAAAAAATCATTCGTCACCACTACGATACTAAAATGGGCATAAGCAACCCTATGGTGGGTTGGCACGAATCACTGTTACCGTTAGTAGAACAGTGCTACCGACAGCTTCAGGCCAAGCAGATAAGTTCGGTGTTATTGGAAATGGCTAAAGACCTTCGGGAGCATACTCGGGGTTTTCCGGACCTTTTCGTCTGGAAAAGTAAGGAGTATCAGTTTATAGAAGTGAAATCGCCTAACGATCAACTTTCAGCTCAGCAGCTATATTGGCTACAATTCTTCAGAAAGCAGAAAATTTCCGCTAAGGTACTAAAAGTAAAATGGCAGGAATAGCGGATTAAGCTAATGATAAGTAGCAATGAATTTGGTTAAGGTAAATCCCAGCTTCGGAACTCTTCCCCATCGGCAGTACGTAAGCGGATGGCAATTTCTTCACCGTAGTTGCGATGAACTTCAGAAAGTAGAGAGACCAACTCTTGTTGATCACCTCGATAATTTAGTAGAAAAGTAAACGGGGGATTTTCTAGCGTAAAGGTTGGTTGAGTGATTTTTCCGGAGGCATCAACCTGAAAAAATCCATAGTCGCCCTCGTTAAATTTGTCGGTAGTGGCCCCCAGTCGGGTCAGTTGATTCACAAACGACTTGGCAAAAGTGTCGTTACGCTCTTGGAAAAATTGTACAGTTCCCCAAACGGCTCCCTTCGGAACTCTTTGGAGCGCTACTGATTCAATAGTCATCCCCAATTCGTCATACAAAGCTAACTCGTAAGCTTCGGGAGTTACAGTAAGCATGCCTGTATTAGAAATTGCCTGACCGATATTCAGTGTGAAATCATATTCTCCAATATTGAGAGCACCGACTTCTACAAAGGCTGAAGCAGGCCCCATAGCTTTTAAGCAGGCTTCTGGTTCCTTAACTTCCTCTAAAGCTATTACCAGTTCATCAGTATTCTGCTGCATGGCGTAGCTAATCCGGTGGTTAATGCAGCCAAAATCGCGGGTAGTAAAAAATTTAAACATCAGCGTACGCTGAGAATCATTTAGATATTCACCCATTTCTACCTGAACATCAGTACCAAGGGTATTGATAGCTTCTTCTTCAGCCTCCTCACAAGAAAGGAAGAGAAAAATGCAAAGAGGTATAATTAGCGTAGCCAGTTTCATAACGATCAGTTTAGAGCGTCGTCAGCTAGATAAAAAAATACAATAATCATTGTCTTTTTGTAACGATGAAAATGGGTTAGTCATTACAATAAAGGATAAGTTTTTTTTCTGCCGCTAAGCAATCGGTTTAAAGTAAAAACTATGACCACTCGGGATAAAGGTAGCAATTTTTTTAGCAGTATGAAGACGAGCATATTAAATTTTCATTAGGCCTTAAGATTTGATTCTTCATTGTAGTTCGTATTTTTAGCGCATAAGGATTTTTATATGGAATATACTTGGCGTTGGTACGGACCACAGGACCCGGTTTCGCTGGATGATATTCGTCAGGCCGGAGCAACAGGTATCGTCACTGCGTTACACGAAGTACCTCCCGGACAGGTATGGACAAAAGAATTAATCTCGGAGCGTAAGCAGTTAATCGAGACACATCCTGATCCGTCTCGCAGCAAACTAAGGTGGTCTGTGGTAGAGAGTGTTCCAGTAACCGAGGCCATCAAATCCGGCATCCAGGGTCGCGACCAGGATATTGCGGTTTTCCAGGAGTGTATTGCGAATCTCGGGGCCATGGGTGTTCACACCCTTTGCTATAATTTTATGCCGGTGCTGGACTGGACCCGTACTGATCTGGACTTTCTCCAACCGGACGGCTCCACTGCCCTGCGGTTTGACCAGACTGCCTTCGCCACCTTCGATTTGTATATTTTAGGGAGACCGGGAGCAGAGAATGAGTATACTGAAGCAGAAAAAAAAGATGCAAAGGCTTTCGCTGATCAGTTAGACGATGAAGCAGCCACCTTACTTCAGCAAAATATTATTGCCGGTTTACCTGGTTCGGATAAGGATTACAGCTTAGCTGAATTTCAGGAAGTACTTGATCAATATAAATCGGTAGATGAACATCAGTTACGAGAAAACCTCCGATACTTTTTAGAAAAAGTAGCCCCCATTGCAAAAAATGCTAATGTTAACCTGGCTATTCACCCCGATGATCCTCCTCGTCCATTGCTAGGTTTACCGAGGGTAGTCAGTACTGAAGCTGATGCTCGAGCTTTATTAGACATGGTAGACGAACCTTGCAATGGCCTGACGTTTTGTACGGGGTCTTACGGCGCCCGACCGGATAACGATTTAGTCGGAATGATGCAACGCCTCGGCGATCGTATTCATTTTTTGCACTTCCGAAGCGTACAACGAGAAAGTGAAAGTATAATTGGGAGTTTTTACGAGGCCAATCATTTAGAAGGAAGTGCCAACCTCGTAGAAGTTGTAAAAGCGGCAGTGAAGGAGGAAGGGAAACGAAGAGCCGAGGGAATTCCTTCGTCTATCCCCATGCGTCCCGATCACGGCCACAAAATGCTGGATGACTTACACAAAAAAACCAACCCTGGTTACTCAGCCATTGGCCGTCTACGAGGCCTGGCTGAATTAAGAGGTGTTGAGTCTGCCTGTTTAAGGTAAATACATTTTATATTGAAAGATTGAGATGTGCCTTAACGGAATGCTCTATACCCAGCTTCTGATGGTACTGATCTATACCTTTTTTTGAGGTACTCGAACCCGAAACTAAAGTGCTGAACTCCTCACCCTCCAATTATTTTTTGCTATAACTTTTTAAAGCTTAGTACTTAGAGTACAAATGTACCGTTTTCAGGATTACTCAAGTTTTATTCGACTCCAATAATGATAGATTAGATCTTTGTAAATACGAATAGTATCTACGAGAATTTTCCAAAATTAAGTCTACAAATTATTCTTAAAGTCTAATAAATTAAGTCAGGTGTAGCACTGAATTTGGTAATAAAACAGTTATACAGACTATTTAACCTTGTGATTTTATGTGTGGTATTGTAGCGTATATGGGCCATCGTCCGGCTTATTCAGTCATCTTAAAAGGTCTTAAGCGGTTAGAGTATCGAGGGTACGATAGTGCCGGATTAGCTCTAATGAACGGTAGTCTATCCGTTTATAAAAAGAAAGGAAAAGTAGCTGATCTGCAAGATTACTTACTTGAGGTTGGACAGGACAAACTACATGCATCTCTAGGCATTGGTCACACCCGCTGGGCTACTCACGGCGAGCCAAATGATGTCAACGCCCATCCTCACTATTCTAGCAATCAGAGACTAGCCATTATTCACAACGGTATCATTGAGAACTACGATTCCCTTCGCAAGGAGCTGATTGGCAAAGAACATCAGTTTGTCAGTGAAACCGACACTGAAGTTTTGATCCACTTCATTGAGGATATTAAAGAACACGAAGGCTATTCACTCGAAGAAGCCGTCCGGGTAGCCTTAACTCGAGTGGTGGGAGCTTACGCTATTGCGATTGTTTCGGCTGATGATCCAGGGACTCTCATTGCTGCCCGCAAAGGTAGCCCGCTGGTGCTAGGGTTAGGCAAAGAAAAAGAAGAGTTCTTCCTGGCTTCGGATGCTACTCCCATTGTGGAATACACCAGTGATGTAGTGTATTTGAACGATGATGAGGTTTGTGTGATCAAAGATGGACAATTCACCATTAAGGATATTCATACTGAACATGAAACAGCCCCCTATATTCAAACGCTAGATATTGAACTGGAAGCTATTGAGAAAGGTGGCTTTGAGCATTTTATGCTAAAAGAGATCTACGAGCAGCCTAAGTCTATTAGTGATTGTATGCGGGGTAGGTTAAATGCCGAAACGAATACAATGATGCTCGGGGGAATCCGGGAGTACATTGATAATATGGTGAATGCTAATCGGATCATCATAATTGCCTGCGGTACTTCCTGGCATGCCGGACTAGTAGCAGAGTACATTTTCGAAGATTTGTGCCGAATTCCGGTGGAAGTAGAGTATGCCTCAGAATTCCGGTACCGAAATCCGGTCATCAATCCGGGGGATGTAGTTATCGCTATTTCACAGTCGGGCGAGACGGCTGATACCTTAGCGGCTATTGAGTTGGCTAAAGCCCAAGGAGCTGTAGTTTTGGGAGTATGCAATGTGGTAGGTTCTTCTATTGCCCGCATATCCCACGCCGGGTCCTACACGCACGCTGGCCCGGAAATAGGAGTAGCCAGTACTAAAGCCTTCACGGCTCAGCTTACCGTTCTGACGATGTTCGCTATGCTGCTGGGGCACCGAAAAGGAACATTAGATGAGACCACTTACCAGCATTTACTGGCAGAAATGAGTTTGATTCCGGAGAAAGTAGAAAAGGCACTAAAGCTAAACGAGCAGATAGAGTATATTTCCGCCATTTATAAAGATGCTGCCAATGCTATCTACCTCGGGCGAGGTCATAATTTCCCAGTAGCACTAGAGGGAGCACTGAAGCTAAAAGAAATCAGCTACATCCACGCTGAAGGGTATCCAGCTGCCGAAATGAAGCACGGCCCCATCGCCCTTATTGACGAAGAAATGCCAGTGGTAGTAATTGCCACCCAGGATAGCTCCTACGAAAAAGTAGTCTC
>CAKZYJ010000309.1 GCA_937884755.1 uncultured Flammeovirgaceae bacterium | reverse complement strand
CCCTTTACGGGGGTGTAATGATTCCTTCTGTACCTCTTCTCCACCAGGTTGCTTGTCGTTGGGTACGTCCACATAGATCTCCTGCCGTAGTCCCAGTAGCATTTGCCAGCGATTCCACTTCAGTTGATCTTGAACGTACACTCCCTGAGAGAAAAAGCGAGTTGCCGATACCTCGGCCCGTCCCAGAATATAGTCACTGGGGTAGCCTAAAACGTAGTTTGGGTCTTCCAGATTAAAGTGAGGGATATTAGGTACGGGATTACCGTTTTCATCAAAAAAGAAGTTCTGCGGATTTTCTGGGTCATACACGGCTAAGCCACCATCTTGAGTACGGTAGATAGCATTACTACTCGTAAATATACTACCGTTACCTACTGGCTGTACTTGTTGAATAAAGTCATAGCCTACCAGTATTTTGTGCTCAATCGGTCCGGTTTCGGCATCAAAAACAAAGTACGTGGTGACATTATCCGAGGTCTGCTCACCTTCCCGAGCACTAATGCGCATACCCATCAGGGTGGGAATCTGCTGGCCCAAACTGTCTACGGCAAAGCGGTTGGAAGTGCGGTGCTCGAACAAATCTTCCCGAATACTGAATCGCATATAGGAAGCATTGAATGATATTTTATCAGTAAACCGATGATTGACTGAAAGGGTACTATAGTATTCGTTGCTTTCGTGGTAATCGTTGGGTGCTCCAATCGCAAATGAAATAGGCGTTGTTGTAAGATCAGTGCCGGCTGAAGCACCGAAAATAGGCTGCCCTCGATCCAGCTTACCGTCGTAGTTGGTGATCACCAAATCAAAGTTGATACTGGTGTTATCAGTAGGTAGGAAGGTGATGGACGGAGCTACCATGAAGGAGCGGAATTCCTGTAGGTCACGGAAATCGTTGGAGTTCTCGTAGGCCAGGTTCAGGCGATACAGCAGGGTCTTATCCTCGTTAAGGGGACCTGTAAAGTCCAATGTAGAACGCAATGTATTGAAGCTACCGGTAGTAAACGTAATAGCCTTACGGTCTTCGTCCAATGGTTTTTTAGTGACCCGGTTCATCGTACCTCCTGGTGAGGCATTACCGAACATCGCCGAGGCAGGCCCCTTGATGATCTCTACGCGTTCCAGGTTGGCGGTAATGATCTGGGGTCCGAATAATCCAATGACTCGTAAGCCATTAATGAGTTCCTGCTGAGAGCGAAAGCCCCGAATGGTGTAGTCGTTGTAGTAGGAAAACTGGTTAATACCGCTGATGTTCTTCACCACATCGTTTACGCGGTAGGCCTGGCGGTCGGCCATCACTTCTTTGGTCACATAGCTGATGGCTTGCGGTATATCCTGTAAGGGAGTGGCGGTTTTGGAAGCAACAAATGACACTTCGTTTTGGTAGGTAGTTTCCTTGCGTCCCATGATCTCCACTTCCTGTAGCTGCATCAGGCTGGTTTGGAGCGTAAAGTCTAGCTGCGTGGCCTGGCCACCGGTTATCTCTACCGATCTTTCTAGAGTCTGATAGCCTACGCCTGAGACAATGAGCTGATAGGGTCCAGTAGGAATATTAGTTATCATATAGGTGCCGTCTACATCAGTAATGTTTCCCAGTGTAGTGCCCTCTAGTGCAACATTTAATCCGGGTATCGGATTGTTCTCATTATCGGTAACTGTTCCCTGTATGGTGCCAGTATCGGTCTGAGCGAGCAGCACGCTGGCGCTCAAAAATAAAAAGAGAAAAAAAAGTATAGACTTGTTCATTGTAGTGTAATATGTTTGGTGAAAGATTGCTTACAAATCGTTAGTGAATAATATTTTTGAATTATTGAGAGTGAATGTCACTTTAGCAGCCACACCTCTTCCTGGGCCGCTACCCTTTTTCTCAGGGGGCCAGTTACTTCCGTCCGTGACTGGTGTTTTACTTCATAGTATTGGGCGTAGTGTCGGTCAATTTCTTCCGAACTGATGGAAAAGGGCGGCCCATCCATATGACTTTGATCGTACTCGTAGGTGATCAGTAGTTGCGGCACTGATTCAGTAATTTCCATCAAATGCGCCGTGTAGCGTTGCCGGGTTTCTTGGGGTAAAGCTACTAAAGCGGCCCGGTCGTAGATGGCGTCGACCGGACCGAGGGTCTGGCCAGTCAAATGAAACATATCTCCTACGAAAATGTCTAGGTTTTTGGTGTGATAGTGACGTAACTTTCCTTGTTGAGTAATTTTCGGTTCGGCGTGTAGCTCAGCAAACAACTGCTCAATGGCCAATTGGCTGAGCTCCGCTCCTACTACGGAGCAGCCTTGAGATAGCAGCCAGGCTATATCTCGCGTTTTACCGCAGAGAGGTAAAAACACCCGACTTCCATTTTCTAGGGAAAGGCCTGAAAAGAATTTGACCAAAAGCGGATTAGCCTCGCTTTCGTGGAAGCCAATCTGGTTGTTCTCCCAGCGATTGAGCCAAAAGTTAGTTTCAATCATTATGCTTACTCTTGGTTTGTTTTGGTGACTGTTTAATGGTGAACGTTCGAGGTGGCTGACGACTAACTACCTTAGGTCGGGGTTGTACTTTTGGTTTAGCAGCAGTAAGTTTCGATTTGCGAGATGGGGAATGAGCGGGTTTGCTTTTATTCCTTCTGGCTGAAGTGAACTGCGGTTTTTTCTTCTTACGTCGCCCAAGCCAGATATAAAAACCAGTGACTGGTAGTGAGGCACAGAACAGAGCCGCAAAACAAGCTAACAGCTTGGTAGACAGACCGTAGATGCTACCCACGTGAATAGGGTAATTAGAATTACGCCATTTCTCACCCAATAATTTATCTTCCTGTCGCCGCCGAAAATGTATATTTCCTGCCTCCGGTTGATAGAGGTACTGATCAGATTCTTGCCAGCCTGAGCTTCCGTCAAACTCTACAAAGGCGGATATACCTCCCTTTTCCTCAGACTTGGGAAGATTAAAGTAAATCCGCTGCCAAGTGGAACGTTGCTGTTGAGCGTCTTGCCAGGCTACGTTTATTGCCGATTCTGGAGTAGGCCCCGAACGCAGCAGCTCGGGTGGTTTAGCAAATACTTCTTCTGGGTCATTTCCCAGTAACCGATAGATGCCATCGGTCCACCAGTCAAAGGTCCAGACCAGTCCCGTCACTGCCAGAATGATGATGAATAAGTAGGTATAGAATCCACCTACATTGTGGATATCGTAATTCACTCGTCGCCAACGGGCATTCCATTTAATTTTCAACCGCTGCCAGAGTACTTTACGGTTTTTGGGCCACCATAATACCAGGCCGGTAATCACCATGATTAGGATGATGAGAGTGGCTACCCCCACAATCCAGTGACCAATATCATAGCGTAGTAGCAGGTTCTGGTGCAGGCGACGGGTAAGTTCAATCCAATTAGTAAGCATATTGACCGTTCCAGTTACCTGACCTGTGTAGGGATCAACATAAACCTTGTCCCAATACGTGTAATCGTCCCAAAAGGTCCAACCACCTGCATTCTGATTACGCTGGTAAGCACTGAAGGCGTAAGCTCGTTCAGGGTCATTAAACACCTCAACCCCGTAGATTTCTTTACCGGGCAAGGCTGCGCGCGCGGCCGCAAACAATTTTGCCATCGGTTGCTGAGTAGTTTGTTCTTCCACGAATACGTAGTCAGCGTAGAACCAATCAGTAAGTTCTTCTTCCCATACAAAGATGGCGGCCGCAGTCATGCTAATCACTACCACGAGTCCGGCTAGGAACCCTAGCCATAGGTGAATCTTTCCAATGAGCTTTTTGAAGGTCATAGGTGCGCCAATTAAGTTTTCACTCGGTTAATAGTTTGGTTCGGTTAGTTTATTCATTGGGCAGCTTTAAACACATTGATTGAGCGGTTAAATTTTGGGCAAGGTAGTCACCAAATCGGCCCAATCGCCCCGTTGGGGAATGCCCGGTTTACGCAGACCGAAAAACTGGGTGATTAGATTACGCTGGGCATCAAACAGTTCTACGGCGGTGACGATACCGTCTTCAGTGGGCTTCTTCACTACCCAGGCAGTATCTACCATATTCATCCGGAGGTGCATATTAAACTTGGGGTCCAACACATTGAGCCAACGTTCCACTCCATTGTGTCCTCTCTCCAGCATCCGGATAGTTCGCACCGTATCTTGATGAATTTGTAGATTCCCCCGGTTACCCGCAAAAATCATAATGGGTAGCTTGGTCTGGGAGGCACGCTTTAGCATGCCTTCCAGTGACTCGGGATCAATCTGGTAGGTGTACTTTTCTACGGCCAGCTCCAATGCGTGGTAGCGGTGCACCTTATGCTTACGTAGCATGGGGAAAAAGTCATGAGTGTCCTTTAAGTTGTCCCAATCGGATAGAAAAGAATCTTGATCTACTTCATCGGAGTAATTTTTTTCTTCGGTTCCCGGCACGCTTTGCTCAGCACCCTGATTATCATCCCGAAAGTCATTCAAAATGGCTTGGTAAGCATCCAGATTACTTTTCTCTTGCAGAAAGATTTTGGTTATGGCATCACCGGCCCGATCAAATACTTGAAAGCTGGTTAGTTCCCGACCATTCTTTTCTTGATGAACCGCAAAAGCTACGTGCCAGCTAGAAAAGAAGACTCTCGTTTCAATCGGGCCGCTGACCGTCGCCATCCAATGGTCGCCTTTTCCAAAAGCATTTACCTGATCGAAGTGGCCTTTGTGTTCCAGAATACAGGCATCGTTGCGGGTGAGTGACATCACGTAGCCTAGCTCGGGCAACCGCTTCAGAAACTCCGGCCAGGGACCGCGCAAGCGAATACAGTCTTCGCCCACGGTGGTTGCCAATAGCTGAGCTTCACTGAGGCTGAGTCGTTTGGCCGCTTCGCGGATACGTAGATTAGGTTCCTGGGCTAATAGCTCCCCCCAAGCGGAGCGAATGGTATCAGCAGATTGTTCAAGAGTGTGATTCATAGCGATTTTCGTTTAATGTAATGAAGGATTTTCGGGTACTGACCTGAGGTACAATGATCAACTGACCTTGGTCACGAATGAGACGTACTGCTAGTCGCTGTTCGGGGTGCGAGAAGGTTTCTTCAATCACTTCCTTAGTGACATCTTCTTCCACTGCACCGTAGGCGACGGTCTCACCCTGCTTGAGAAAAAGAATATCGTCAGCGTACTGTACGGCTAGGTTCAAGTCATGTAGAATGGCTAACAATCCAAAGGATCGCGAGCATAAGTCTTGAGCAAGTCCTAGTAACCGCTGCTGCTGGGCTAGGTCCAGGCTGGAAGTGGGTTCGTCAAGTAACAAGTACCGGGGTTGTGACAAAGCCCCGCGGTAGGTTCCTCCCCAGAGTTGTGCGATCACCCGGGCCATCTGCACCCGTTGCTGTTCTCCGCCTGAAAGCGTTTGGTAAGCTCGTCCCTGGAAAGGGATTAGTCCGGTGAGTTGCATCACTTCGTTAATGATTTGCTGATTTTCCTGATCTGAAGTGCGGTGAGCGTAGCGGCCAATCTCAATGACCTGTTCTACGGTAAAGGGGAAGTTGACGGTTGTTTGCTGCGGCAGTACCGCCCGTAGTTGCGATAACTCCCGGTTAGGGAAGTCCTCTAATGGTTTACCGTTAAGGTGAATATGTCCATTATCTGATTGATTCTCTCCGGAGATAATGCGGAGCAAGGTGCTCTTTCCGGCTCCGTTAGCTCCCACTACCGCAGTAAACCTACCGGGAGTAATGGTAAGGGAGCAACGGTTGAGAATGGTTTTTTGCCCAATTGTGCGCGATATGTCAGTAGCTCTCAGCATCAGATCAATCGGCGCTTTTGGGTAGACTTTAGCAAATAAATAAAGAAAGGAGCTCCGATAGTGGCAGTGATTACTCCGATGGGTAGTTCGGCCGGGGCCACTACGGTACGAGCTAGCATATCGGCCAGTAGTAGCAGACACGCTCCTCCGAGGGCCGAAGCGGGCAATACCAACCGCTGGTCGGAGGTAAAGGCAATCCGTACGATGTGAGGTACGACCAATCCGACGAAGCCAATGATACCAGAAAACGCCACCGATACTCCCACGGCCAGGGCACTAAGCAGTACAACGGTTAACTTAACCCGCTCTACAGCTACCCCGGAATGAAAAGCTTCCGCTTCACCTAAGGCAATAGCATTCAGCGGACGGGCTACGGCTAATAATCCAACAATAGCCAGGCCCACTAGGGGAGTGAGAATACTCACTTTATCCCAAGTCGCAGCACTCAGGTCGCCCAGCGTCCAGAAGGTGTACGCCCGCAGTTGATTGTCGTCGGCGTAAAAAACGGCCAGGCCAATGGCTGCTCCTGCGAGGGCGGCAACGGCTACCCCGGCCAGAATCAGGTAGGTAATATGGGTGCGACCTTCGGCTTGGCTCAGTTGTAGGGTTAGGTAGGTAGCCGCTAAACCGCCAAAAAAAGCAAAGAGTGGCAGTAGCCAAGATTGAAACCGCTCGGCGAGCTCCGGAAATTGGGAACTGACGAACATAATAACAAATATTGCCCCCAGAGCTGCTCCGCTAGAAATACCAATAATACCAGGTTCCACCAGTGGGTTACGGAATAAGCCTTGTAAGGCCGCTCCGCTTAAACCTAATGCCGCTCCAATCAGTACAGTAAAGATCAATCGAGGTAGGCGGATACTAAGTAGCACAATCTGAGTTGTATCCTGTGTATCGGCTACTATCCCTAGTTTTTGTCCCGCTACCCGTAATACATCGGTCAGGCCAATGGAAACGGCTCCCACTACCAACGAACTGAGTAACAATCCGATGAGCAGTACGGACAGCAGGCTAAGCGTCAGGGTGCGGGAATTACTTTTCCGGACGGTCAGTACGCTGGGCATGGGCTTCGGGATGGGTGAGATAAAAGAGTTCAAGAGCCGCTTCGGCTAAGCGAGGTCCCCAGTTGGTCATCTTTACACCGTCCATGGCAATAATCTGCCGCTGTTTGCCCGCTGTTGTCTGGGCTACACCAGGAATTTCTAACGCTCCATCAATACCACCCAGGCTGGCCAATCCTGAATTAAAGAATAAAATGTAGTCGGGATTAGCTTTAATGAGCGATTCGGTGTTGAGTGGTTTGAAACCTTCAATTTCGGGCACCGCGTTCTGAGCGCCAGCCAGCTCAATGATGGAAAAGGCTGAGTTGCTACCGCCTACCTGCATACTACCCGCTCCCCGAGCGTACACGCCAAGTACTTTAGGACGACTATCGCTCTCTTCGACCAGTTTTTTAACTTCTGCTAGTTCTTGTTCCAACTTAGTAATCAGTTCTCGTCCTGCGTCCTCCTCATCCAGGGCTTCAGAAATTACATCAATCCGGGTTCGGGTACTTTCCCAGGAGCGGTCCTGGGCTACTATTTCGGTAGGAATGCCGGTGGAGAGGAGTTGGTCTACCAGCGCATCCTTTACGTATTCTTCTTCCAGAATCACCAGATCTGGATTCTGCGAAATGATGCCTTCTGCTCCAATACTGTTACGATAGCCAATGGAAGGAAGACCTTGCAGGTGTTCGGGGTACACACTGGTACGGTCGGTAGCTACAATTTTGTCACAGTAACCGAGGGCGCAAACAATTTCGGAAGAAGAACTACCTGCCGTTACAATACGCTGTTGAGCAGCTAGTGGTAGGCTGATAATGGTTATTAGTAGATATATTACGTTCTTTTTCATAAAAATTAGTGTTTAGTAAGTTTTGGTCATATCGCTGGGGATACAGATAGTGAAGTCGGCTTTCGTCTGGTTTTTTTCTAGTAATTTATCTACCGACTCCTGCTCGACCGTATTGATATTCATAATCGTTAAATCAGGCCTTGCTTGTAGCAGATACCACCCAATGCCTTCCTTATCCTGGGAGTGATAGGCACCATTGACGTGGAACACCGGACGGGGTAATTGCTTCAGCACAAAGTGGGCCATAGTAGCATCCTTCACCGCTTGGGCGTGTACCAGGGTTTTAGCTTCCCCAGATTCCCCCCCGTGGCTGCTGCCCCCCATCATAGCGAGCATCTCCTGGTAGCTGGACAATTGCATATCTACTTCAATGGGTAGGGGGGCAATCCACTGCTGAGCTTCACCCGAGAGTGAGTCTAGCGCGGGTAATCCTTGGCGGTAAACCAGATTTGCGTACCGGCGAGGAATGTTAGAAGCTACCACCGGAATACCTTTAGTTTTAGCGAACTCAATAAGTGGTTGGTAGTCGGTACTGTAGTTATTCCATACTTTGGCTTCGTTGAGCAAATGCTTTTCCTGAATGGTACCTTGCAAGTATTCGTCCAATACCAGTTGATTATCTGCTTCAAACATCTCCATTGCTAGCACGAGACTATCATGTGTTTGGTGCAGATCGCGCAACAGCTGCAGTTCTAGCCAGTGGCAAATTGGATTGTTATGCAGTTCCCCGAACAGTACCACATCAGCTTTGGCTAGGGTACGGAGCATTTTAGCGTAGGACGTAGGTTTTCCTTTCTCGTTGAATAACTGATAGGCGGGCATCTTTTGCGTCCAACCGCTAACGGCCATTAGGCAAAGAATGGACAGTATGATGGGTAGTCGGATGATCATTTGTTAGGGTCTAATACCTGTTGTACTTGGAGCAACACCTGGGCTTCGGCTAGGGCGTGCTGTAACTGTTCGTACTCGGGGCGAGTGAAGGTAAACTGAATGTCGCGGTGACAGGTTTGTAGCACAATATGCTTTTCACCTTCCGGAAATAGCATCTCGAACTCATCAAAGTCAGTATGCTGTACGTTGTGGCAAAAGCCCTCAAAACTTTCGGGAGAGAAACCCGCCAGCAAGTTAGCGTAGTACAGACTAATGCGGTGGCATTGCTTACATTGGGCTATGCAGATGCGGTGTTCCTGATAGAGTATTTGGGGTTCGCAGCAGGGCATATCGTATAAGAATTAATGGTTTATAGCTTTAGGTTACTGTATCAGTAGATGTTCTTAAAGTAGCTAATGCTCCAGCCGGGCCAGACGAAGGTTATCAAGCTTCGCCCGGCCCATCGGAGACTTCTGGCTCAGAAGGGGGGGATCAACAGTACAACCCCTAAGCCAGTATTTTTGAGTAGTTGTTAATTATTATTTCAGTAGTAGTAACATTATCAAGTTAATCTTTGGTGCCCCAGCACCAGGGTAGTATTCACCCTGGGCGGGGTCTTCAAACTCCGGTTCATTATATGTGTTTGTGTGAATTTGGCAGATTCATCCGGAGATAGTTGTTATTAAAATTGCCGACTCCCGTTAGTCTGTAAGGCGTAACGGAAGGTAAAATACCGTGACTCAGGACGGGTATCAAAGTTGGCAAACTCTTCGGTGGATGGATCAGGGTTACCTTGATACCAACTTAAAATCTCCATTTTAGCGTAGTGTCCTTCGTTAGTACGCAGCACGATGGTTCTACCTAGAATAGGAAGAATGGCGTTGGTAGGTCGTGTATCCGAAGTGTAGTTGTACCAACCATTGCCGGAGCCGCTCGGAATGGCTAAGGATGATTCGGTATCCTGCTGGTAGCCGCTTTCTGGAGCCTCTTCGATATTATCAAACCCCTGCTCCAGCACTTGAGCTTCTACACTGCCAGGCCCCGAAATGCCGCTGTTTATCAGAATAGTGGTGTTGTCGAAAGCAATATCCCAATCGTTAGTACCTGCTCGGGAATCATCTACAACTTCACCGCTCTCTAGATCAAAGTAAGTGGGATCAGGGGCTTGCCGAGTACCTGCCGTCTGGATATCTTCTACCGTAACGGCCTCAATATCCACCACTGGGGCAGTATCATCTTCATCATCGCAGCTTGTGAAAACTAGTAAACTGCTGAATAAGGCTAAGTAACATAGTGAATGTATTCCTTTCATAGTTAGTAAAATTTATGGGTTAGATTTAACAAAGTTTAGTTGTAGTCCGGCGAAGAAAATTCTTCCTGCTAAAGCGGGTTCATAGGGGGTGGTTTGGTCAGTCAAGTTATTTGCTCCTGCTTCCAACGTTAGCCAAGCACCAAAGTGCTTGCGAGCGGACAAATTTACTTGCCAATAGCCATCTGCGTATTCGTTGTCTCCGTCCAGCACGGTGTTACCATTGAAGTCGCCCAGCCCCCAGCGGCCCCGGTAGATTCCTCGTAAGGCCACATCAAAGTTGTACTTTGAGTTAGTGTAAAAGAGTTTAGCATTACCCGAGTGGCGCGAACGGTTGAACAAGCCGCCGTAATCGCTAGTTGTGACGGCTACCGTGCGGTTGTTTTCATCCCGGCGAAATATTTCGCCGTCCTCTACCCGTTGGTACGCTTCCTTATCGCGGGTATCCAGATACTGGTAGCCCACACTAAAAGCCCAACCAGGGTATGGTTCGTAATCTACTTGAGTTTCTACCCCTTGGGTTAGTACTTCGGCAAAATTGAAGTAGCTAAAGATATTTTGTCCGTTAGTTTTACGAGCAATGGGGGCAGTCTCAATCAAGTCCTGGATGTCGTTTCGGAAAAAGTTAGTTTGCCACTGAATTTTATCGGAAGGCTTCATTCGGAAGCCCAGGTTATAAGCCAACGAGCTTTCGGCTCTAATTTCCTCCACGGTAGCGGGGTCAATCAGTACCTGCTCAATCTCTCCTCGCTCCTGAAATTTGACAAATTCCTCTTGCACAATGCGAGATCCGAGCACACTGTAGCCCGCCACGGGGTTGGTAAAGTTGAGGAGTAATTGGCGGAAATCAGGGGCTTTATAACCACCTCCGAAGGAGGCTTGTACACTAAACCAGTCAGAGGCTTGGTAGCCCACCGCTAGCTTGGGGCTGAGTCGGTTGGCGTAAGCACTATGAGCATCGTAACGCCCTCCGGCTACCACATTCCAACGGTCAGTAGGTTGCCACTGGTACTGGGCAAAAACGTAGGTTGAGTTGAAGCGGTTCACGTCGTCGTAGCGGGTAGCTTCTACCCGTTCGGTGAGATGACCAGCTCCCCCGGTGATAATATGCCGGTCGCTATAGTACCAGTCGTACTGCGCTTCAGAGCGCTGAAACGTTTGATCAAAAGTACTAAGGTCGTAGATCTGTCCATCAGTTTGGTAGGTGAGATTACTTTCGGTTTGGTAACCACTCATGTAGTGTCGTACCTGCAAGTGGTGGTGATCATTGGGGCGGTACTCCAGAATCGGCAATACGTTCCAATCAGAACGAATATTCTTGCTGTTCATCCGAGTAGGAGTTTCTTCCAGCGTGATGTCCAATTGATCTTCACTGCTTTCTTGGTAAAAACGACTACTCACTCGCAGCTTGAGTTTGTTATTGATACGGTAGGAAACCTTGGGACCAAATGTAAGAGCCTCAAAGGGGGCTACGGTCTGGGAGACTGTTTCCGAGTTCAGGTCATATCCATTGGAGCGAAGGCGATTAGCAAACATGCGTACCGATAGCCGGTCGTTGCGATAGCCTGCTTCAGCCCGTGCATCCCAAGTGCCAAAGGAGCGGAATTGGGTTCCTAGGTTACCGTTCCATCCGGGGTCATTACCTCTCGTAATAATATTGACAACTCCGGCCATCGCCTCGCTGCCGTAGAGGGAAGAAGAAGGGCCGCGAATAATCTCTATTCGCTCAATATTATTCACAGTTAGTCGGGTAAGGTCGGTTGTTCCGGCGGTACGACCAATAACCGGTTCGCCATCAATTAGTATCAGAATATAATCAGAGGAGAGTCCCTGCATCTGTAAGCCGGAACCATGATCCGAGATCATCTGCAATCCGGTTTGTTCCTGTAGCACTTCATCGAGCCGCAGCGAACCAATGCGATCGATCTGCTCCCCAGTGATGAC
>CAKZYJ010000308.1 GCA_937884755.1 uncultured Flammeovirgaceae bacterium | reverse complement strand
GGAGCTGAAATCCCTACCGGGTCTAATACTTTCTTATTCGATGTGCGCTACCGTCATGGTATTAATCCTATTAATAATGGATTTGACCCTAATGACTTACTTCGCGACGCTACGGATTTACGATCCAATAGCTTCATGTTCTCTGTAGGACTAACGCTTTAATCAGAATAATAACAAATTTTCTTATTTAACTTTAAATCAAACCCAAAAGATGAACACTAAGAATTGGTTCACCACCCTGCTAGGGGCTGGCGTTGTTGTCAGCGGACTAGCGCTCACTTCCTGTGAAGATGAATTTACCGAAGCCGACGCCATTGCCGCTCAGGACTCAACCCTGACTGCCCTAAAGCGTCTAGAAAATGAAAATGCTGTTGCTCTTGATGAATTGGATCACGAGCAGCAAATGGCTTTCGCCATGTACCAAGATTCTTTAGAGCGACTTGGCCCCGTTGTTAATTACACAGTAACAGTTGTTGCTGGTGGTAGCTCTAATACTAACGCTCGCACCGAAGGTGAAAATTTTGCTGAAGGTGCTACTGTAACCCTAGTACAAGGTGGCGTATCTCGTACTGCCACTACAAGTGCTGGTGGAGTTGCTACTTTCGGTGACCTGCGGATAGGTGAAGCGGTAGTAACCGTTGAAGCCGAAGATCATACTACAGTGACGTATACTACTTCACTCGGCGACCCTAGTTTTGATATGCAGCAAGACAATGTTGAAACTATGATCCCTATCTTCCCTCTAACTGTAGAAAAGGGTGCTTCTGAAGTAAGTGGTATTGCCTGGGCTGAGCTAGACTTGACGAACAATGAGCCTGAATTTGCTGAAGGTGCCGTAGTACGTGGCTCTATCAGTGTTGCTGGCGCACTAGGTTCATACGGAGTGTCATTCGGAAGTAGCAGCAAAGGTGAAATCCGTACTGCGTCTTATACTGACTTTGTAGTGACTGATACTGTAGGAGCTGACGGGCGTTACTCGTTAGTAATCCCTAACGGAAATGCTGATGGTGGCGATGGTATTAGCGCTGATATTGAGTTCTTACCTTACGAAGCACAGCAGACTTACCTGGCGTGGCAGGGAGATTCATTAGCCGTAGTTACTAAAGCTGTAATCTTTGAGTCTACTGGTACTAGCAATGACGATGATCACCTAGACTATGACTTACCTAGTGTATGGGTAGAAATTGGTGCCCCTACGGGTTCTGCTTCTGGCTTTGCCGTTTCACCCCGAGCAGTTGCTAAAGACTTAAATGGTGGCGATGTAGAGCTAGATAATCGAGGTACCGGTTATACCGTAGGCGACCGATTTAATTTCTCAGCTGATACTGCAGGTAATCAAGCATATATTGAAGTAACTGCGGTAGATGCTGATAATGGAGCTATTACTGGCTGGACATTGGTAGATGACGGTGCAGTAGATTATACTTCTACTCCTACTTTAACGCAGGATGATGCAGCTACAGGAAGTGGAGCTACTTACTTGATGACTACTGAGTTTAGCTACGAGTTTGAAGTAACTAACCAAGGTAGTGGTTATTGGGAAGAGCCTGATATCATTGTAACTTACTCTTATTATGATAATGGTGTTCTGATTCAGGATGCTTACGATGATGATATGTATAGCATAGACTTACTAAATGGCAAATTACGGCCTAATAATGTTGATGGAATAGTATATGATGTGACCTCGGCTTCTGTGCCTACTATCACGCTGCGTCCGTTGGAGGCTCGTCAAGCATATTTTGATCTAGACGACTTTTTCGTCAACGACCAAGGTCAGATCATAGGTGAGGACGATGATGAATATCTGTACTTCAGTAGTGGAGATGCTGACGAAGGATCGGGATACTTAACTGCTCCTACTGTTACCTTCAAGTCAGTTGGAGATATGGGTAGTGGTGCTAGCGGAGTAGCTTGGGTAACAGGAGGTGAAATAAACTATATCACCATTACTAATCCTGGCTCTGGTTATATGAGAGAGGTAAATGATTTTGATTACTCAATCTCAGCCCCAGCATCTCAGAGTGCTAGTCGTACTTTTAAGCCTTCTTCTACCAATGCAAATTATAACTTTAATTTTGGTGAAGGGGTAATAAAACAGTAATCAACTGTTAATCAATACCTTAAACAGAAAAGCCTTCCTTCGGGAGGGCTTTTTTTGTTGGTCGAGATAACTTCCCAAAAACAATCGGTAGGTAGAATTATGTCGCACTAACCAAGAAGATCGTTTAGGCTAAACTATCCTGAGAAAACCCTCCCGCTTACTTCAGACCAATGTACTTTATTACCTTCTCTACACACTTATCTTCCTAGTTCATTAGCTTTGTCAACTCAATACCCTTTCTTCCCCGTTGCTTTGTTTCAGGGCTGAATGATGTGCGTTACAATAGCGCACTAGCTTAAGGTACGGGTTGTCATCCCGTGGAGAAAATCAGAATAATATTTAAAAAAAGAGAATTATCTTGAGAGTGTTCTCCCCTTTAGAAAAAGCCAATATGTCATGCGATGGGTGGCGCGGGGGACTAAGGGGATTTAGAACGCTTTCATCACCTCCTCATAGTTGATTCTTTCTATTTCCTCTCAGTCTAAGCCCGGTTTTTTCCGTCACTCTACTTCAAGACTAAAGCAGATATCGTTTGGCTAATTTTGGTAAAATCTTTAAGTCACTATAGTTCATTACTTCAGGAGAGCAGTAGCTTATTCCTAGCTAAGGCGATACCCACGCTTACATAAACTGGCTGATTTGTTTGAATTTTTATCAGTCAGTAGTCTGTTTTGGGGAGAATATACTGGGTTTGTCGATCAGGAATAAAGGTAAGGATAATTGCGTACTATCCTCGCAATGATGTTAACTTACTTACTTCACAGAGTACTTATAACGGGCGATTTACTGAGAAGCGATTGTAATAGCTATTCATCGCTTTATTTCAGAGTAATAAGTAGATACAAAACCTTAATCTAAGGCTAGTCTTACTACTATTCCGTTTTAGCAGCAGATAAGGGCTGTTCCTTCAAAGGACGAATCCAAGAATGATGC
>CAKZYJ010000307.1 GCA_937884755.1 uncultured Flammeovirgaceae bacterium | reverse complement strand
TTTCCGCCATCAATATTGCCGGACTGGCTCTAGGGATGACCTGCTTCCTATTTATTTTTCTCTGGGTGCAAGATGAAAGAAGTATAGACAACTTCCATAATAACAAGAACCTGTACAATGTGTACCAAACCACCTACGCCCAAGAAGAAGTCGATGGCAGGTATACAACCCCGGTAAGGTTTACTGATAATCAGAGATACACCTTACTAGAAGGTATTCAAGAAGCTATCCCGGAAATTGAACGTATCAACCACTATGCTACTGGGTACGAATTACCCTGGGGGCATCCAGAAACATTTCAGGTAGGTGAGGAAGTCCATAAGTTGGAAGGTTCACGCGCTGGGGCAGACTTTTTTACGATGTTCAATTACCCGCTGGTCGCTGGCAGCAGTGAGAATACATTAGAGGACTTCAACAGCATTACTATTTCAAGGAAGATGGCAGCGCTATTTTTTGAAAGTCCTCAAGAGGCTATTGGAAAAAGTATCCGTTACGAGAATCAATTCGACCTCATCATTACGGCTGTTTTTGAAGATGTTACTGCTAAAAGCTCGCTACAGTTTGACTTTTTGCTCAACTGGGATTTTCATAACCAAAGAGGAGATGGCTGGGCGTCTCACGTTATTCTTACTACTATCCAGTTAACAGATAATGCCGATGTTGAACGGATAGAAGGCAACATCAATCGTTTTATTCAAACGTATTTGGATCAAGACGAATCCGTGAAGATTGAGTTGGGGCTACAGCCTTTTAAAGATAAATATCTCATCTCAAATTTCGAGAATGGAAAACCAAGCGGCGGGCGCATAGAGTATATCCGTATCTTCACTAGCGTGGCGATTTTCATACTCATTATCGCATGCATTAATTTTATGAACCTATCGACCGCCCGGGCTACTAAGCGCGCTAAAGAAGTGGGCATACGCAAAGTAGTTGGTTCTTCTCGCAAATATCTGGTAAGTCAGTTTCTAGGAGAATCTACTCTGCTAGCATTCTTATCACTATTACTCTCTCTTATTCTGATACAGATATTTCTACCAAGCTTTAATCAATTCACTGGCAAACAGGTAAGCTTATCGCTCTCAGAGCCTGCCTACTGGGCTGTTTTATCAGGCTTGATGCTGATAACTGGCTTTTTTGCTGGCAGCTACCCGGCACTTTATTTAGCTTCTCTCCGACCTGTGAAAGTGTTGAAAGGAAATGTACGTTTTACCCGTTTTGCTACTTGGTTTCGCAAGGGGTTGGTAGTCTTTCAGTTTAGTCTTTCCATTTTGCTCTTGATCGGTACGCTGGTAGTGACCCAGCAAACCGATTACATACAAAACTCTCATTTGGGCTACGATCGGGATAACTTAATTTATGTACGAACTGAAGGTGAACTCACTAAGCAGAGCAAGTATAACCTATTTAAAAATGAAGCCTCTAAATTACCGGGAGTAGCTCTGGTAGATAGAAGTACCGAAGCACCTCACGCTATGGGATTTGAGATCGCCGACCCTATCAATTGGGAGGGAAAGCAGGAAGGAACTGTCATTAACTTCAAACCTTTTTCCGTAGGCTTTGACTTTAACAAGATCATGAAACTCGAGATTGTAGAAGGGCGTGATTTCTCTCGACAAATTGCCACCGACTCTGCGGAAGCTTTTCTGGTAAATGAGGAGGCGGTAAAGCAAATGGGAATGGAAGACCCTATTGGGAAGTGGGTGTCGGCTTGGAATAAAAAAGGGAAGATTATTGGTATCCTAAAAGACTATCATACGCATTCTTTTCATGAGCCCATCAAGCCCATAATCATGGATGTAAAAGAATACGAATATTTTGGTGTAGTCCTCATTCGCACCGAGCCAGGTAAAACCAAAGAAGCACTAGCGGGCTTAGAACAAGTCTACCGAGATATAAACCCTAATTATCCCTTTGACTATCAGTTTTTAGATCAGGAGTACGCAAAACTCTACCAGAGTGAACAGATCACTTCTAAGCTTTCTAATGTTTTTGCTCTTCTTGCCATCGTGGTTTCTTGCTTAGGCTTACTAGGATTAGCAATGTTCTCTGCCGAACAGCGCATTAAAGAAATTGGCATCCGAAAGGTACTAGGAGCCTCTGTTAGCAGTATTGTTGCACTATTTTCTAAAGATTTTTTGCAGTTAGTAGGCATCTCCTTTACAGTAGCTGCTCCTCTTGGCTGGGTTTTTATGATGGAATGGTTACAGAGCTTTGCTTATCGCATCAATATTCAATGGTGGATGTTTGCTGCTACAGGTATCTCAGTTTTATTGATTACACTGCTCACTGTAAGCTGGCAATCCATCAAAGCTGCCCTCGCCAACCCGGTAGATTCGCTGCGGAATGAGTAGATCAGAGCATCCATATCAACCACCGCCCAAGTGGCTTGATCAACTCCTCGAGCAGTTTTGTGCTCCTCATCTACTGGAAGAAGTACTAGGTGACTTGCATGAACGCTATTATCTCCGAGTGCAGAAAGAAGGGAAGACTAAAGCCCAAAGAGGCTATTGGCGAGATGCCCTCTCCTATATTCGACTTTCTATTTTTAAACGACAGTCATACAATAATTCTAAATCTATTTTTATGCTTAGTCACTACTTTCAGTCAGCCTACCGAAGCTTAACGAAGAAGCAGCGAGGTACTACCGTCATCAATGTAGTCGGACTGGCGGTAGGGGTCACTGCTAGCCTGTTTATTGCCTTGTATATTTTCCATGAACTGAGCTATGACCGCTACCATACAAAAGCCGATCGTATCTATCGGGTAGAAACGCAAAAGATTAGTGCTGAAGGCACTCATACGTATCCAGGTGCACCATTGGGTGTAGCTACTGTTCTCAAAAATGAGTTCGCGGAAGTTGAGCAGGTAGCAACCATTATGTTTCAACATCAGCAATTGATTGGCGTACCCAACGAAGAAGGTGACTTAGCAAGATTCAAAGAGTCGGTGGCGTTTGCCGATCATGAATTCTTTGAGCTATTTGACTACGAGTGGGTAGCGGGCAATCAACGAACCGCCTTATCTGAGCCCAATACGGTAGTCCTTACCAAAAATTTCGCTTGCAAATACTTTGGCACTACAGTAGGGGATAATCTAGCCGAAGCATTAAACAAAGTTATACAACTCAACAACGAATACAGCCTAAAAGTAACCGGAATACTGGATAACTATCCTAATACTACCAGCTTTCCCTATGATATTATTATTTCGTCATCTACCCTAAAGGATTTGGACCGAACCAGTTGGGGTGGCTGGAGTGATAACAACCAGACCTACATTGTACTATCTGAGGGTAGCACTCCGCAACAACTTCAGACCCGATTTCCTGAAATGATTGAAAAATATAAGGGCGGAGGCACCTCAGAGAAAAGAGGTCATCGGCTACTACCGCTGCTCAAAGTACATTCCAGTGACAACAGCACGTTATATGCGCTGGGCTTCATCGGCTTATTCCTCTTGTTAATAGCCTGCATCAACTTTGTCAATTTAGCTATAGCACAAGCCACCAAGCGGGCTAAAGAAATGGGTATTCGTAAAGTATTAGGCAGTTCTCGTGGGCAGCTAATACGCCAAATAATGGGTGAAACATTTCTGGTTACCTTAGTAGCATTCCTCATAGCAATAGCATCGGCAGTTTTACTACTGCCTTTTGCTTCGAGACTGATAAAAGTTGATATTTCGGTCTCTTCTTTACTTCAACCCGTTTTTCTCAGTTTCACTATTAGCTTACTTTTTGTGGTGAGTGTGCTATCAGGGTGGTACCCCGCCTGGATACTATCGAGATTTCGCCCGATTACTGCCTTACAGAACAAAGTAAATCTACGACGGAAAAACACCTTCACGTTACGACAAGGAATGGTTATCCTTCAGTTTGCAGTGGCCCAGATACTCATTATTGGAACCATCGTGGTAGCCAGTCAGATGCATCTGTTCCAAAGTACTGATCTGGGCTTTACGTCTGAAGCAATTATCACCGTACCATTGCCCAATCAACGGGCGGAGACACTTCAGACATTACGCAATCGCTTATTACAACTTACGAGTGTACGAGAGGCTAGCTTTTCTTTCAATAGCCCATCGGCCGAAAGCAACTTCATGGGCGAGTTAATCTATCGAACGAACGATGGGGAGACTAGTATCCGAACCCAGTTTAAGCTGGCTGATACTCATTTTATTGACATCTACGGTATTCATCTCCTAGCTGGCAAGGCTTTACAAGCCGGAGACACGACGGGGCAAGTGATTGTCAATGAAGTTTTCACCCAAAGAATGGGGCTTGCTCAACCGGAAGAGGCGGTAGGGCAATACATTGATGCAGGTAATCAAGAGCTAATTATTCAGGGGGTTGCCCAAGACTTTCACGTTAACTCCCTTCATCAAAATATTGATCCCACAATTATTAAGTTATCGCCCCAGCATTACTATCAAGCCGGAATTAAAATACAGACGGCTGGCACTCAGTTAGGAATTCAACAAGGGCTACAAAATATTGAAGAAGTATGGGCGTCCGCTTTTCCCGAACAACTCTTTAGCTATCAGTTTTTGGATGAAACTCTGGCTCAAGCTTATGAACGGGAGACTCAAACGATGCGACTGCTGAACGTATTTGCGGTGATCGCTATCTTGATAAGCTGCTTAGGGTTGTATGGATTAGTATCGTTCATGGCCGTGCAACGTACCAAAGAAGTAGGCATTCGCAAGGTATTAGGAGCTTCGGTAAACCACATTCTCAAATTATTTTCTCAGGAGTTTATTGTGCTTGTCGCGATTGCTTTTATCGTAGCTGCCCCAATCGGTTACTACGCCATGAATCAGTGGTTGCAAGACTTCGCCTACAAAACAAGTATCAACTGGTGGATGTACGGAATAGCGGGGGGCTTAGTATTGTTTATCGCACTACTGACGGTAAATATTCAGGCGATCAAAGCTGCCCTCGCCAACCCGGTAGATTCCTTACGGAATGAGTAAATCCGACCATCCATATCAACCACCACCCAAATGGATAGATAAACTACTCGAACGCTTTTGTGCTCCCGAGCTCCTGGAAGAAGTACTGGGCGACTTACACGAACGCTATCACCTGCGAGCAAAGAAGGAGGGAATTACGAAAGCCCGGAGAACCTACTGGCGGGAGGTGCTAGCGTACTTACGGCCTTCGGTATTTAAACGATCACAATATCATCATTCAGTAAACCATAAGGCTATGCTTAAAAACTATCTTAGAATTGCTTTGCGCAACCTAGCAAAGCATAAGGTATTCTCTTTCATCAATATCGTTGGGCTAACGGTCGGGATTAGTTGTTGCCTGCTACTGTTTCTCTATATCCAGGATGAATTGAGCTATGATCAGCACCATACCCATGCTCCAGATCTATACCGAATTACTACCCATTTTAATAATAGTGGAGGTATGACCGAAGACCTTCCTACTGCTTCCCCACACATCGCGATGGCTATGTGGAGCAAGTTTCCCGAAGTAGTGAAGGCTACCCGAGTAGTAAGCCATCCAGGAATCGACTTCTACCAGATATACTATCAAGAAAAGTCGTTTTCTGAAGATAAAGGGTTAGTAGTTGACTCTACTTTCTTTGAGATGTTTGACTATCAGTTTACGGATGGAGATCCGAAAACTGCTCTCAGTCAGCCCAACACTGTCGTCTTAACGCAAAAATTAGCGCGTAAAATTTTTGGTGAGTCAAATGGCTTAGGAGAAATCATTCGCATTGGTACGGATGATTACCAGGTTACTGGGGTATTGGCAGAAAATCATCAAAGAACCCATATTGCAGCCAACTTTTTCACCTCCATGACTAGCAAGGGTATCGGGCAGTATGTGATCAAC
>CAKZYJ010000306.1 GCA_937884755.1 uncultured Flammeovirgaceae bacterium | reverse complement strand
GGGTAGTGCGGGACTACAACTATCTCTCTTTGAAGGAGCCGGGGGTTCCGTTTATTCACTGGTACAGCGAATTAAACGCTCACCAGTATATCCGCCTGGGCACCCAAAACCCACCTGAAACCATTGGCCAGATAGAATCCACCTTTGAAAGTATATTTCCCGGTAGCACTCTTTCTTACTTCTTTCTGGACGATAAATTCAACCAGCAGTATCAGGCGGAAGCCCGATTTGGTCAGGTATTTG
This sequence comes from uncultured Flammeovirgaceae bacterium, assembly GCA_937884755.1. Classification (GTDB taxonomy): domain Bacteria; phylum Bacteroidota; class Bacteroidia; order Cytophagales; family Cyclobacteriaceae; genus Tunicatimonas. The sequence goes on along the minus strand of CAKZYJ010000306.1, from coordinate 8,779 downwards.
GGCTATTTGCCGGACTGGCTATTCTGGTGGCTTGTTTAGGGCTGTTAGGTTTATCTTCTTACACCAGTATTCAGCGTACGAAGGAGATCGGTATTCGTAAAGCGCTGGGTGCATCGGTGAGCCATATCATTCTGTTGCTCACTAAAAGTTATTTCCGCCTTATTCTGATTGCTCTGTTAATTGCTATCCCGGTAGCCAACTACGTGATGGGCGAGTGGTTAGAGCAGTTTGCCTATCGCATCGGCATTAACTGGTGGCTGTTTGTAGTACCCGGCATTCTGGTTGTTCTTATTGCTCTATTGGCAGTGAGTGGTCAAACGCTAAAATCTGCCCGAGCTAACCCAGTGAAGGCATTGCGCTACGAGTAGTTTACCGCTTTCACTTCGCTCGACAATAAGGCTCAAAATGGTAGAGACTGTCCTACATCTTCGGTGATTTTTATCATCTTTGGTGAATGGCATTACCTTACTCAATTCTGGCGGGCCTGTGGCTGGTATACTTTTTCCTGCATAGCCTGTTGGCATCACCGGAAGTTAAACAACACGCTCAGTGCTGGTTAGGAAAGTACTACCGCTACTATCGGTTAGGATACAACGTTTTCGCGGTAGTTACTATCATTCCGGTGTTGTTGTACAATGCGCTGGTTTCTACTGATTCGCTGGTATCATCGGATCAACTGCGTAATTTTTTACAGTTTTTTGGTTTGGTGCTAGCCGCGTACGGAGTCATCGTCATCCGATTATCGTTCCGGCAATTTTCCAAGCGAGAGTTTATCGGACTACCGGCTTCCGAAGAGAATGATGTTGAGCCACTTCGTACGGGAGGTATTCTTCAACACGTTCGCCATCCGTTGTATTCAGGTACTATCTTAATCGCGGTTGGACTATGGTGTTTTTCTCCTACGTTGGCTAACTTCGTCACCGCAATCGCCTGGATTGTTTACATTCTAGTGGGTATTCAATTGGAAGAAAAGAAATTACTGGAACTTTATGGCGAAGCGTACCAGAAATACCGGGAGCGCGTACCGATGCTGATTCCTCGGCTGCGCTCTCTAAAGCAATGATTAACTGCAATTGGGATCATCAGGAGACAAGGTTATCGGCCTACTGTCTGGGGTACGCGAATGGTTTGGGGGCTGTATCCTTCGGGATAGATAGAACCTAGCACGGGTGAATCCGGATGAGAGAATGAGCCGCCCACCCTATCAACAGTAGGAGGTATACCGCCGGGCATATCGCCACGAGGAATACCGTTATGCAAATCCCAGTAAATTGCCTGAGCACCGGTAACGTTCGGGCAAATCTGCGATGTAGCAGCATTGATATTGGGACCTACCGCTTCATCTTCACCGTTGTTGCAAGCTGTGATTGAAAGCAGACACACTATGAGAATGAGTGGTTTCTTCAGATTTGTTCCCCATCCACTCAGTAGAGAATTTATTCCTTTACGTTTGCTACGTTTCGTAGAGTAGACAATTGATAGAGTCAGGAAAAGAGCGATACAGGCGAAATGCGGTAGTACGAAAAACAGTAAAGAGGATTCCATGATTAAATAAGTAGAATGGTTAGTAATCTACTTATCTATAGAATCCATCTTGGCAAGGTCATCAATGCTGCCGAAAAATATTTATGCGTTCTTCAGAAAAAGAACCAGTCAGAATATAACCTTGATTACTCTGTTATTTTGCTATTGATTGTTTAGCTGGACTAATCCTCAAAGAAACTACCTAGAATGGAGCTTTCACCTTTGTCTCGGTTCTTACCGTAAGGGGCAATAGCGGCTACCAGCTTTCGGAAGGGCATGGATTGCAGCCAGACCCGGCCACTACCCGACAGCGTAGCCAGAAACATTCCCTCACCACCGAATAGCATAGACTTTAGCCCGCCAGAACTCTGAATATTAAAATTGATAGAAGGCTCGAAGGCCACCACACAGCCGGTATCAATCCGCAGGGTTTCATTATTTAGTTGTTTCTCAATAATTGTCCCCCCGGCGTGAATAAAAGCGAGTCCATCACCCTCCAGTCGTTGTAAGATAAATCCTTCGCCACCCACCAAACCGGAGCCCAACCGGCGGTTAAGCTGAATACTTACTTTGGTACCTAAGGCTGCACACAGAAAAGAGTCTTTTTGCACCGTCAGGCTTCGGTTCTGCATCTGAGATAAGTCTACCGGCTTGATAGTTCCTGGATACGGAGCGGCAAAGGCAACTTTTGCTTTACCGTAACCCCGGTGGGTGAAGTGGGTCATAAACGCCGACTCACCAGTGAGCATCCTGCTACCGGCCGACACCAGCTTACCGAAAAAACTCTGATTGGGATCCGAGCCATCGCCCATCTTGGTTTCGAAGTTGATGCCGTCTTCCATATAAACCATCGCTCCGGCTTCGGCAATCACAGTTTCGTTGGGGTCTAGTTCTACTTCTACTACCTGAATTCCTTCGCCGTGAATCTGATAATCAATTTCGTGAGATCGTTTCATAGGTTGTTTCTAGCTAAGTCGTGGAGAAAAATGATACATTAGTCTTAAGTCATAACCAAAATTCGCAAAAATCTCAAGAATAATGAAATCGCCTATACTGCAACCTACTTTCTTTCTAACCCTACTATTATTCTATGCTTTGACTTCTGTCGTCAAAGCTCAACCCAATATTTTACTTATTATCACCGATGACCAAGGCTACCACGATGTGTCGTACTACGGCACCGAAGACATCCGCACCCCGCATATTGATTCGCTAGCTGCTGACGGTATACGATTTGACCGATTCTACGCTAACTGTCCGGTCTGCTCGCCTACGCGGGCGGCATTGCTCACCGGACGGTATCAGGACTATGTAGGTGTGCCCGGAGTCATTCGTACCCACACTAACAATAGTTGGGGTTACCTTGATCCCAGTGCCACGCTACTGCCCACTCCTTTGAAAAATGCCGGTTACCATACCGCAATTATTGGCAAGTGGCATCTGGGACTAGAATCGCCTAACACTCCCAATGAGCGAGGATTTGACGAATTCCGGGGTTGGCTGGGCGATATGATGGACGATTACTGGACGCACCGCCGCCTCGACATCAATTACATGCGCCACAACAATGAAGTCATTGATCCCGAAGTCCACGCCACCGACCTTTTTACCCAGTGGTCGGTAGAATATATTCGTCAACAAGCAAAAAGCTCTCAACCGTTCTTTCTGTATCTGGCGTATAATGCCCCCCACTTTCCGGTACAACCTCCGGAGGACTGGCTAGCGAAAGTGAAAGAGCGAGAACCGAATATTTCGGAAACTCGGGCTAAGTTAGTAGCCTTTATTGAGCATATGGACAATGGTATCGGCCAGGTGATAAACGCCCTGAGAAAATCCGGTCAGTACGAGAACACTCTCATCGTTTTCACCAGTGATAATGGGGGGCATTTGCCCAGTGAGGCGAACAACGGTCCGGTACGCGATGGTAAACAAAGTATGTACGAAGGCGGGCTGTTGGTTCCTACTGCCATAACCTGGCCGGGTAAAATTCAACCCGGAACCGTAACTGATCAGATCAATCTCTCTATGGATCTGTATCCTACCCTGCTAGATGCAGCGAGCGCTTCTTCTGACGACACTATTGAAGGGCGCAGCTTTTTACCTACACTATTGGGAGAAAATTTTACCGAAGAAGAAAGACCGCTGTTCTTTACCCGGCGGGAGGGAGGAACCCGCTACGGGGGTCAGTCAATCTATGCCGTGCGGTTGGGTAACTGGAAGCTACTACAAAACAGCCCCTGGCAATCCCTAGAATTGTATAACCTAGCTAATGACCCGAAAGAACAACGCGATTTAGCCGAAAAAGAGCCGGAAAAATACCAGGAACTACTTAAACTCCTGATGAAACACATTCAGCAGGGTGGGCAGATACCCTGGCAACCGCCTATATCCGAAAATTAGCAATTATAATTATTGATTTATCGGCTATTCTCACTCGAGTAATATTTCTTGTAAAATTTGATTTTTATATAAAAATTATTCATTTTTATGGGAAAATTGTCGCATAATGAAGTTTCGAGTAGTATTTATTTTATTATTTGCTTTTCAGTTTACCGTTTTTGCGCAAAAAGTAGATTATTCCTTACCTAAAACGCACCAGAAATTTCTGAAGAAAAAAGAGTACCGGCAGTTGCTGGATTATACCTTCCGGCAATTAGAAGGATACGACATAGTAGGGGTTAATCAGGGAATGGTAAGCGTCCGATTGGGTGAGTACCCTCATACTTTCTCTCTACTACCGCTGATCGAGCAGGGAGCTGAACAAAGTCAGCAAAACAAAGAGCTTATTATTCAGGATTACGTTTCTTCACTAATCGATGCCTACCACGATCAGCAACTGCTAACCAATGCTGATTTCTCTACCGTCAAAAAGTATTTAACCCTGCGCCTCTTTCCCGAAACAGCGATTGATAATGCCGACCGCGATCGCTGGATAGTCCGCTCCGACATTGAAGGTATTGCCGTTTGCGTAGCACTGGATTTACCCAATGGTTTTGCTACAGTAGACAAAAATCAGCTAGCTCAATGGGGAATAAATGAGGAGGAGGTGTTTCAGATGGCCCGTGAGAACAGCCAGACGCGACCCTACGAAGTACATCAGCAATCGCTAGAGGGTTCAACTGAATTGATTGCTTTGGGGGGAGGAGATTATGCGGCTAATGCCACTTTTGTACTGGATCAGGTTGTGCCCGAACACATCGGGCAGCACGGGGCCGTAGTAGCCGTTCCGCACCGGGATATGGTACTACTTCAGAATTTAGGGGAAGAGGAATTGGCCGACTATCAGGCTTTCATCCGGCAGTTACACGGGTTTGTACTCGAGCAGTATAATCAGCACGCTACCCCGGTATCACCTCACTTTTACTGGTACTATCAAGGCAAGTTTACTCGCATCCGGTTAGGAAAAGATCCGGAAGGTAATCTTCATATCATTCCACCTAGCATTCTAAGTTGGCGAATGAAGCAGTAGGTAGATTATTCCTCGCGGGAATCTCCATTCTCGGTATCTTCTGTTTCGTCTTCAGTATTTATATCGCGGCCTTCGATATCATCGCGGTCGCGTAGTTTCTTGTCGTCCACGTGTTTGTTCAGAAACTTATTAATTTTGTCAATATCAAAGTTAGTCTGAATCTCGCCAAACGTATCTATTTTGATATCGAAGCCATCCAATTCGGGGTTCACTTTCGGTTTTTCTCGTTTACTCAATCGCTTTCTTCCCATAGTCTCTGTATTAAAAAAGTTTAGTTCGTATTTATTGTAGCAGCTAGCGTATCTACCGCCTGCCGAATGCGTTTTACTACTTCATTTCTTCCGAGCACTTCTATGGTACTCATTAAATCGGGACCGCCCCCCTGCCCGGTCATGGCCAGTCGTAAAGCCGGCATTACTTTACCAAACTTCGCTCCTCTTGTTTCCATCACTTGCTGCAGTTGCTCCTTGGCTTGCTCGCCCGACAATGAGTCATTAGATTGTTCTAGGGCATCAGCGTAGGCTGAGAGAGCCGCCGAAGCCTCCTCGTTCCACTTCTTTTTCACGATTTTTTCGTCGTAATGTTCGGGTGTACGATAGAAGTACTGAGCCGTACTCCACAGTTCGTGCGGAAACGTAACCCGCTCTTTCATCAGCTCACACACCTGCTCTGCTTTCTCCTGACTACTCTCGATTTTGGCTTCTTCCAAATCTTTCAACAGATAATTGGCCAGCACTGTGTTAGGTACTTCTTTCAAGTACTGCTGATTGAACCACTTAGCTTTTTCAATATCAAATTTCGCCCCCGCCTTATGGATACGCTCCAAACTGAACGCTTCAATTAGCTCTTCTTTGCTAAATAGTTCCTGATCGCTTCCCGGATGCCAACCCAGCAGCGCCAAAAAGTTGATCGTTGCCTCCAGCAAGTACCCCGATTCCCGAAAACCGGGCGACACTTCTCCCGATTGCGGGTCTTTCCAGTTAAAGGGATAGACCGGAAAGCCAAAGCGGTCGCCACTACGCTTACTTAGCTTACCTTTGCCATCGGGGTTCATCAGTAGGGGTAGATGAGCAAAGTTTGGCATACTTTCTTTCCACCCTAGATAGCGATACAGCAAAACGTGCAAGGGAGCCGAAGGCAACCACTCTTCACCCCGGATTACGTGGGTAATTTTCATTAAGTGATCGTCTACCACATTGGCCAAATGGTAGGTAGGCAATCCATCCGATTTAACCAACACCTTGTCATCCAGCGTAGAAGAATCAACCTTTACTTCCCCTCGTACCAGATCGTTTAGGTGTACCTCCTCATTCTCCGGAATTTTTATCCGCACTACGTAAGGCGCACCACTGCTTAATTTTTTCTGTGTTTCCTCTTCCGACAATGTCAGTGAATTGTTCATACTCATCCGGCTGGCGGTATCGTACTGCGGATTTTTTCCTGCCGCTTGCAGCCGCTCCCGCATGGCGTTCAACTCATCTGATGTATCGAAAGCATAATAGGCGTAGCCTGCCTCTAGCAACTGCTGAGCGTACTGCTGGTACGTATCTTTTCGTTCCGACTGTCGGTAAGGGGCGTAGTCTCCTCCCTGTTCCACTCCTTCGTCAGGAGAAATACCGCACCAGTCCAGTGCTTCCCCAATGTACTCTTCGGCACCGGACACAAAACGGCTCTGGTCAGTATCTTCAATGCGTAGAACGAACGTTCCCTGATGCTGCTTCGCGAACAGATAGTTATACAGAGCGGTACGTACCCCGCCAATATGCAGTGGCCCCGTCGGACTAGGGGCAAATCGAACCCGTACTGTTTCCATTAATACTACAACCGATTGATTGATTCAAAAGTTATGGCAAAATAATAAGTCTACCACGGTGATACCAAATTGCTTATGCCTCCAGCGTTTGCTTGATCAGCCAGCTACTGATTCTAACCTGTTTACGGAAGTTAAGCAGAGCGATAGTGTAATTGGCAATGCCGATACCAATAGCGATGGAGCCGTAGCTGTAAAGATTTTCGTAGAGAAAGAAATAGAGCGCAATCAGTAAGGTGAGTACCGACCAAAAGCCAATAAACAGCAGTGTAGACGAAAACAAGCGATAGGATATAAATACGATACAGCCTTTAGAAGTAGGTGCTACTTTTCCGGTAATGACCGGCAGAAAGCTGTTGGGCCGGGTAATCTTGCGCGAGATACGAAATTCGCCTCCCTCCACCACTCCGTTGAAGCGAAACTCTTCTTCTTGCACCGATAGGGGAAGGTAGGGTTCTAACGGACGGGTAGCCCGGCGGATACGCTGAAACGCTTCTTTGCCAGAGTAGGGCAGTACTAAGGTTTCGTTTTCGGCGGGTAGCCCCAGCATATTATTTTGCCGCAATACACGAGATCTCTACGTTCACATCTTTAGGTAACCGGCTTACTTCTACTGTTTCGCGGGCAGGCGGATCTACGGCAAAATACTGTCCGTAAGCTTCGTTTACCGTAGCAAACTGCCCCATATCACTGATAAAGATACTACACTTCACCACATCGGTAAAACTCATTCCCGCTGCCCGGAGAATAGCTTCCAGATTTTTCATCACCTGATGCGTTTCCTGGGTAATATTATCGGTGAGCAACTCGCCCGAAGCTACATCAATGGCAATTTGCCCCGAAACGTAGAGGGTATCACCCGAGAGAATAGCCTGGTTGTAAGGCCCAATAGGAGCCGGAGCTTCCGAAGTTTGAATGATTTTTTTAGGCATATGATTGATTGTTCGATGGTTCTATTGCTCAATTGTTTTTTATCCTTCCTCTAGAAAGTTAAAAGTGACCCTCGCGAGGTTTAAAGAACTTGAAACCTGTAACCTTCTAAACTTTTAACTTTCTAACCTGCAACTCTCGCTTCCGTCTTCCAACTTCCCTACAACAAACTTTCTCTCACAATATCAGTCTTTCTAAAAAAGTGAATATCTTAAATAGGATTCCGAAAACCTAATACGCCCGCGTAAATGAAAATACTAACTGCTACCCAGACCCGCGAAGCCGATGCAAAAACGATTCAGAACGAACCTATCGCTTCTATTGACCTGATGGAGCGCGCCTCCCGCCGCTTTACCCAGCGGTTCGTGCAGCAGTTTCCCGAACATAATTGCCCAATCCATATCTATTGCGGCTTGGGCAATAACGGGGGCGACGGGCTGGCAATCGCCCGTATGCTGCTAGCACAACAGTACGAAGTTTCGGTATTCATTGTCGGGGAGGGAAAAGGCTCGGAAGATTTTGAAGTAAACCTGAAGCGGCTGGCCGATCACCCATCTATCAAACGAATAGAAGACGCGTCACAACTACCAACCTTACCGGCTCCGGGGATCATCATTGATGCTATGTTTGGTTCCGGATTGAATCGCCCGTTAGAAGGGTTGTATGCTGATGCTGTTCGATCAATTAATGAAACTGACTATACCCTTGTAGCGGTAGACATTCCTTCGGGCCTGTATGCTGATCAGAGCATTGGGGAAAATGATCCCGTGGTGCGGGCGGATTATACCTACACTTTCCAGTTACCCAAACTTGCTTTTTTACTATCGCAAAACGAGCCGTTTGTAGGCGATTGGGCTACGCTGGATATTGGTCTGGATGCTATCTTTCTGAAAGAAGTAGATACGCAGTACCATTATCTTACCCACGATTGGATGAAGACGCTTCGTCGTAAGCGTCAGTGGCATTCTCATAAAGGCGACTATGGCAAAACGATAATAGTGAGTGGCAGCTACGGAAAAATGGGGGCGGCGGAGCTCTGCGCTCAC
>CAKZYJ010000305.1 GCA_937884755.1 uncultured Flammeovirgaceae bacterium | reverse complement strand
TATTGAAAAAATTATAGCCTTTTGACTTGCTTTATCTTAGAACTTCGGGCGATGGTTAGCCCCGGCTTTTGGGCAAACCATCTTCACCCTCACCGATGCCTACTTCACTCACCAGCACTATGGCCCGGTCAACATTACGGTCTGGCATCAAGGCAAGTACAAAGAAGCTATCTATCTGCTGAGTAACCTGGATTCCCCCCCCACATCGCCCAGCTCTACAAGAAGTGCTTCAAACCGGGTTGCTCGGGCGATAGAGACGCTCTTCTCCGACCAAAAGAGTCGCGGCTTCAATCTACAGCCATGAAAAAAGTGTTCGGTAGTGGAAATTGGTTTTCAGTTGATATTCCCATAGCGCATCGACAGAAAGTTATCTCACAATCATCGATTTCACACAAAATTCTTTCATTTTAAGACAAATTTTATTTTGTTATTACAAAAAACTAAATGTATGTCACTCAGGGTTTTGTTATTACTGCTGATAAGTAGTATTTCCATGGCCTGTCCTATCGACTTATCAGCACAATGGAAAGCGCAGGTGATGGGATCTCTTGGCTATTCAATTGTTGATCTTGAAGAGTGGGCCGGACGTGAGCCAATGGACTGGAATGAAACACTAAGCGGATTCAATCTCAGGGGCTCTTACGCCATTTATGACAATGTTGAAGTAGGTCTCGAGTACGGCTACAATTACCTATTTTGGTATCAGATACGGCTGCCTTTTGGTGAGCAGACCATCACACGCATACGCGACGTCGACGCAACATATTTGATGGCTGTGAGCAGGTTTGGGTTATCGGAGAGATTTTTTGTTGAAGCGGGCCTCGGAAGTTACTTTTTTGCAGAATTTTCCAGCTTTGCTTTCATGACGGCTGTGGGGTACACCATCGACCTTGGGGAGAAGTTTTCAATACCTGTGATGTTGAGATCCGACTTCACCAGCGATGTGACCGGATTGGCTCTCAATGCTGGTTTGAGATACAATCTGGATTTACAGTGATCGAAAAAGAAGGTGATGAATTACTATTTACCAAATGAGGGGAAGAATCTATGGCTACAGCGGAGGTAATTCCGTGACAACTACCTGATTTTTATCTCGAATGATTCCGTAGACGTGAATCTTGCCATCCTTATTTTCATAATCGATGCCTTGACCAAATGAACCTACGGGTAGCGTATCTATCCAGCGTAATGTGTAGCCTTTTTTAGGAAATTCCATCACGTGTGCTTCCGCTTCATCGTGCCCGGTGATTAGCAACTTGCCATCTTCCAAAATCACTCCTCCCGAATTGCTGCGGGTGGCAAATCGTTCTATTAGCTTTTTTGGAAAAACCCAGGCGGCTACTGCCTGCCAGTCATCAGTAAATTTTACGAGTTGGGTCCAGCGATTGTCCTTGCCCGGTTCACTACCCCGCCCGGTGTAATGAGCAAAAGCAACGTACCAGTGGTCTTGATAACGATCAAGCCAGGTGGCTGAACCGTACTGAATTCCTAAACTATGACTACCGGTATGCGTGAGCGTTTGCGGATCAAATATTTCTATAGAACTAGCCATCGGAGCTTCAGGATAGTTGGAGTGGCAACTGTAAAGTTGGCCGTCCAGGATAATACCGCTATTTAAGTGTACCAGTATTGAGTCCTGATCATGCCACTCTTTTATCAGTTGGCCATCCTCCTTATCGTGCTTGGTAATGCTATGATTATTAATGACGTAAAAATGCTGATTATCTACTGCCACCGCCTGCTGAGTTCGCTCTACGTTGTATACTCTGACAATATGAGCGTCATGAGAAGATTGAGGGAACAGTTGATTACACCAGAAAAAAGCGATAAAGCAAAAAGGGATAATTTCTTTTCTCATGTTTTACTAGAGCTTAACCTCAATGCCTAACACTCCCCACATACCGTAGGATTCGGTCTCGGTCCAACGGGAGAAAGATTCGGACGGTTTGCCGCTTACTTCAGTGTTGGCTTGGTTGGTCAAATTGTTTAATTGGAGCTTAAGCGTTAGCGCATCGTTGAAGCGGTAACCTAGCGACATGTCTAAATGGAAGGTACGATCTAACCATATTTCCTCATTGCCCTCCTGAGCGTCGCTGGTATCCTCAAATTTATTAAAAATAAAGTGACGGTACACTCCGCCGATCACTGCGAATAAACCATTCTCTTCATTATCATACAGTAAAGATAGATTGCCAATATGCTGAGGGCTATTCGCCAGCGGCAGATCGTCCCGATCATCCCCAAAATCAGCTTCGCTATGCGTAAAGGTATAGTTGGCGTTGACGGTTAGTGGTAAATTGAGCGAGGCTAAACTTTGGTTGATGGCTACTTCAAAGCCAAACACCTGAGCCGAAGCCCCGTTTACCGGACTAATGATCGGAAACTCATCTTCCGTGCCTACCTGCTCAGTAATAATCTGGTTTTCAATAAACTTCGCAAACAGGCCGAAACTGAAAAAGCCAACGTTACTGGTGTATCGCTCATACATCAAATCCAGGTTGGTAGCCGTGATGGCTTCTAGGTCTTCGTTGCCCCGGTTGATTTCGTCTTCTCCTATGGTTTCAAAAGGCACTAATGAAGTATAATTCGGTCGGCTCAAGGCTGTACTGAAAGCAGCTCGTAATTGACTTTGCTCAGTAAAGCGATAGGTAAGATGCGCTGAGGGTAAGATATTCGTATAACTACCTTCGCCTTGTAAATCATTGTCAGTACGGGTGTAGTCGGTTTGGGTGTTTTCAATTCGTACTCCGGCTACGGAAGTTAGCTTATCCGTCCAGTGGGTGGTGTTCATCAGATAACTAGCAAATACTTGCTCCGAAGCACTGTAGCCCTCCATTTCTTCATTCAGATTAATATCAGATGGCAGTAAGTCAAAGCCAAGATCAGCAAAAGCAGCATCAGTAAACCGGAGTTCCGGAAACGGAAATTGCCCTTCGGGCACAGTAGGGATTTCTGCTCCCTCTAACGGTTCTGGACGAAAACCTCCTTCTCGAAAAGAACGATCTAGTAAACGATACTTAGCCCCTACCTTGAAAGTAGAGAAGTCATCTCTGGCTACTGGAAATTCTAGATCCAGGGCAGCAGTGGTGTTGGATTCTTCCGTAAAGCGAGGCTCAAACTCCACTCTGTTAAACTCCAAGGGCGTATCTTAACCAAAAGTAGTATTCGCCGAAAGGGCATCCTGGCCTGCCCGATCCAAGGTGGCCAACACCGGATTATCCCGTCGGTAACGCCATTCGGTACGATCTGGCAAATCTTCTTCTCCTACTGAATACGAAGCCGAGTAGTCTAATTTTATCCGGTTAAACTGATGCTCGCCTTTCAACATGGTAAAAATAAGCTCCTGATCCTCGATGCGGTTACGAGTGCGGCGTTCTTCCCGCTCGTTATCCCAAGTGTAGCGGGCCTGTAAACGAATTTCATCATCAGTGTAGCGATTGTAGTTTGTGGTCAATGTCCACTTATTAGTGCTGTTCAGCCGATAATCGATATTACCTACCAATCCGTAACGTTCTCGGTTTACATCGTAGTCGGTAGTGCGGCGACGTCTCAGCACATTTTCTTCGATATCAGTGAAGCGACGAGAGTTAAACAAACTACCCCGGTCAGTATCGAAGTAGCTTCCGGCGACTAGCACTCCGAGTTTGTCATTAAGAAAACGTTTTCCTCCTACCCCGTAGAAGGAAAGGATATCGCGACCGAAAGTCTCGTATTCCGATGCTTGTTGGTTTAGTCCGTAACCCGCGTAAAGTTCTAATTCTTCATCCCGGTTTGCTTCGCGTAGCTTAAAGTCAATCATTCCTCCAATGGCATCTGCCTCCATATCAGGAGTTGGCGCCTTGCTGACAGTAATGGTTTGAATAAGGTACGATTGCACCAAGTCCAATCCCACCGCTCGTCCAGCGTCAGGCTCCATGCTGGGCATTCGTTGTCCGTTAATCGTTAGGGAGTTAAATTGCTCAGGTACCCCCCGAATCTGCACAAATTCACCTTCCCCCTGATCACGGGTAATGGAGATACCTGGTAGGCGCTGCACCGTTTCGGCAGCACTCACATCAGGATAGCGAGAGAATTGCTCCACATCCACTACATTGACGATGTTAGGAGATAATTTTTGAATGTTTAAAGCTTTAGCCTGTCCACGGGTAAGCTGTCCGTAAACCACCACGTCGTCTAATTGGGCGGCATCGGCTTGGAGGTCAATATCCAACTCTAATGGCTCATCGCTTACGTTAATGGTCATTTTTTTACCTTGATAACCTACGTAAGAGATTATAAGTATATGTTCACCTTCGGGTAAACTTAGACTAAAACGGCCTTCGGCATTTGTATTAGTACCCTGGTTGGTACTTTCTACCCCTACACTCGCAAATGGTAAAATGTACCCTGAAGCATCGGTGACTACTCCGCTGACAGTGCGGATGGGATTAGAGTCAGAGGGTTGTCCGTGTACATAGAATGCTAAAAAGCAGGTGCTCCATACAGCTAGAAGCGCGGGGTAAAATTTCATAGATTAGTTTGGCTAGTACTTTCGGTGAAGGTACCCACCCAACATTATCTGAATGTAAAGAAACTGTTAACGTATTATCAAGTAAAGACTCTGGTTTGGTAATCCATTGTCACAGCCATTACCGGTTGTAAGCAGGAAGATTGTGTTTATCGTATCAAAAAAGGTTTTAAAGATGCTAAGTTGGGGCAAACTTTCATCACTTCCCCAACCTTCCAGAGGAGACCTCTTCTTAACCTTACATTCATCTTGAGTTAATACGCGGATGCTCTTTTCCCTTCAACTTAAATCACTCTGCTATGAAAACCTTTCCTCCGTATGAAGCTTATATACTGCTTTCCATACTAGAGCATTGCAAGAAGTAGGCTAGCTTTCATCCTACCTACTACAGGACCACGGTTTTACCCCCTACCGATACTACTTTTGATAAACTACTGTCTGGAATGGGGCTTCATGATTTAGAACAGCTACCTCGTCCTTTGCGGCGGGCTATTCTTATTAAATTTGACGTGCAGATATGGGCATTGGCTGAAAAGTAGGCTTCTTACCAGAAGAAATCTGCTCATGGTCAGTGATCTTCTCAATCTCAATGTGTTTCTGTTGATGTAAGCGATATAACATCTCGGCAATTAATCCAAAAGAAACTAGCTGTAATCCCCCTAATATGGACATGATCCCCAAGAGTAGCAATGGCCGTCCGCCTATGTCTTGCCCAAACAGCTTCAGACTAACCAAGTACATCAGCACAACGGCACCCGCTCCAATCAGCAGAAGGCCTATGATGCCAAATAGGTGCATGGCCCTAGCCCAGTACTTTTGAAAGAATAGCACTAATAATAGATCGCTAATTACCTTAAGGGTACGATTCAGTCCGTAGTGAGATGTTCCGTAAAGACGTGGGGCATGATGTACGGCAAGCTCCCCAATACGAGCACCCCTAAGATGAGCCAGTACCGGAATAAACCGGTGTAATTCGCCATGGAGGTCCAGGTGCTTCGCCAATTCAGCGCGAAACACTTTTAGTGTACAGCCGTAATCCCTCACGTGTACACCCGTAGTACTGCGAATAAGCGAGTTAGCCAACCGACTGGGTAAGGTACGGTGCCAGGCGTCTTTTCGGTCTTTCCGATAACCGGTGACCATATCGTAGGAACCTTCTTTGAGTTTGTTGAGCAAACGGGGAATGTCTGATGGCTCATTTTGTAAATCTCCATCCATCGTGACGATATACTTTCCCACTGCCAGGGCGATTCCAGCGTTCATCGCATACGATTGACCTTGATTTTTTTTCAGCGATATTGAACGAACCTGTTCATTAGCATAAAGCTGAATTTGATGTACCGTATGATCGGTAGACCCATCATCTACCAAAATAATTTCGTAGCCATCACTTCCTAACGCTTCGTACAATCGTGCTAGTAGGATAGATACATTTTCTTCTTCGTTATAGAGAGGGATTACTACAGAAAGTTCCATACTTATTGTGAGTTATCGTGTCTTAGGTATTTGAATAGTATGCTCCAAATTGAAGTACTAGTCCATAACCGGTACCTTTCTACGCCTTTCAAGAATTCTATCGGGTTCATGTTGGTATTTCATACTACAAATAGTTTGGATATTCTGACTATCCGTGATTGATACATCTTTCGTCTTTACGATTAGTATGCATACAGCCTGATACGAATCGGTTCAAATAACTGTGACTGTTCATACAACAAGTTAGGAGATACCTTCGCTGAGTCTAATTCCGGGCTGTAGCGATGATCCGTTATGATGATCACTGATAAAGAATTAGGTACGTACTTCTGGAGACTATCGATATGCTGATACTGAATGATAGGTTTTTGCCAATAAAAGGCAAAGGCTGGATGAAATCGCTTATAGCTTACCACCTGCGCATGCTCGGGAATATGCTCAAGCGCTGCTGCCACCGGATTTAGCTTATCCAGTTGGGGAAGAATGATAAAAAATGCGATCAGGCTTAGCGTTACCCAGGAGACCACCAGTGATCCGATCATCACCTCCACATTTTGACGAAGGGCGGCCAGCCAGGATACGATTCCGCCCAGGGGAATGATGATGAAGAAAAAGGATAAATTCCTCAAGGCTGCCAGGCAAACCTGGGTTTCCAGAAACAGGTACACTCCAATAGGGAGTCCGATCATTAGTAAGGAATAGACTAGCAGGGTAGTGGCTACCGCGAACCGCTTTAAATTACCAGCTATCCATAGTTGATCGAGAAAGTACCCTAAAATAATAGCCACAAACGGTAGACTAGGGCCTATGTAGGTAGGCAGTTTTGTTCCTGAAACCGAGAAAAACCCAACGACTACCACTATTGAAGCCATCGCTATTATGAGAAAATTATCCGAACGCTGTTTCCAGGCCCTATAAAGCGCTGGCCCTATAAAAAATGAAAAGGGTAGCATACCGGTGAAGGTAAGAACTGCCATGAGCCACCACGGACCGCCATGACCTTCCATGGGAGCCATAAACCGGTTGACATTTTCTTGAAATACGAACCGCCGTAGCCATTCACCATCGGTTGCCACCGAAACTGCGATATACCAGGGTAGTACAATGAGTAGAAACAAGCCAATGCCGTAAAAAGGCATAAGCCACTGTAGTGTTGACCGGTTTATCGCTTTCGTATAGAGTAAAAACAGTAGCATTACCCCTCCTACTATCACTAGAGCCACCGGACCTTTGGCCAGTACTGCCAGTCCCAACGCACTGTAGGCCAGCCAGAGAAACCGCCGATTGGGAATAGCAAGGGCTGCATAAAACGAAAAGATGCTAAGCAACACGAAGAAAATCAAATAGGGGTCAGGTACAGCTAAACGAAACTGTATTATCATATGGAGTGATGATAAGAAAACGAGACTGGCGATGAATGCCACTCGGCCGGATAAAAACCGCTTCGTGAATAAGTATAGGACTACTACGGTAAGCCATCCAAAGACCGCTGAGAAGAAACGTGCCCCTAACTCATTAACACCAAAAATACGGTAGCCAAGGGCCATAAAATTATAGTGCAAAGGCGGTTTCTGAGCGCGTAGGGTATCATTGAACGTCGGTACAATCCAATCACCTTTTTCCAGCATTTCTCGGGCACAACTGGCATTTTTGGCTTCGTCCAATATGTAAATATCTGAACCAGCTAGATTTCCAAAGAACAATAGGGTTCCTAAGGCAATAACAATTGGTAATCGACTATTAACTACGCTAGTGTATGCCGAACGACTATGCTTAGATCGGTTAAGTTTGAATGTACCGAGTTCAGATAATACCGCAAATAATTTAGCTGAATGCATCAGATCGTTGGTAATTAGGGGTGAAAACCGGAGAAGGTGGCATAGTTTGTAACCTGGCAAGCAAGTAGGGTCTAAAGAGCAAGACGATTACCAACAGATTGCCGTAGATAATACTCAGTCGTAACCAGAAGGTAGGCCAAAACCGGACTTTAGCAGTGAGAACGTTCTTAGGTATGCGCTTGCCATCATATCGAATGACCGGATTAAAGAAATAGGCCAGTGCTGAGGTTTGAGCCTCCAGACGGATGTAGGAATCATCGGGTTGTATTACATACCTTAACTCATCGGTGTCAACTGCTTTCTTTAGCAACGTGCCGTTCTGGCCGATCGCTCGAATACGACTAAGGGGCTTGGTGAACTTCACATTGATGGTATCATCTACGATAGTAAACGATTTTAGAATATTATCCGTCTGACGTCTCCATAACATAGTCCGCAGTTGCGCTATGCTTAGTGTATCGTGTAACCGTTGTACCCCGTAGGTTTTACCCCGACGAAGAGCGTGTAGTATTGAGTCGCGGTGCTGATGGTTCGAGTGCACCATCGTCCAGCTTTTTCCGATCTTATGAGCTTTTCTTATATCATGACAATCGTCATTGGCAAGGATGTAAACCGGTTTACCAGCAGACAGGGCCGTATCCCAGTGAGTGGTGGCTACCCGGAAGCTATTGAGCACCTCTAAATAGTCGTACCCCGATAGGTTCTCAAGCATACTAATGGGATGGCTATTCCGCATCGTAGGATGGTTAATGGCAACAATAGGGGTCATTTGTTTTAACCGTTTAATCAGGTACTGCCGGATGTCTTGATTTTGAAATAGCATCACATCAAAGAAGCTAACCTGACGACTACCGATGGCTAAGCGGTGAGACTTATGAATATTCATGCCATGTTCATAAATTGGCATAAAGCTATCCGAACGAACATCCTGGGTAGAATTCACCGAAAAATAATCTGAGAGATAAGGAAGATCGTACCCTAGTTGCCGGTAGGCAGTCTGAACTTCATTGCCAGGCTGATGGCCATTGGTAATCCCTCCCCAGGCAGTGGCATAGGAGTGGAAGTTGGTTTTCTGCCAGCCGGTGTCTAACGAATGATAAGGATTGTAAAAATATTCCCCTGAAAAAGGGGTTGGAGTGCAGTCATGGTCGGAAGATTTATTCTTCCGACTTTTTTATTTCTTGGGACCTCA
>CAKZYJ010000304.1 GCA_937884755.1 uncultured Flammeovirgaceae bacterium | reverse complement strand
GCCTGAATACCCATGCTTTGTAACTCGAGTATATACTGCTCGTACTTTCTGAAATATTCGGGATTAAATCGGGTGAAGTCCCATTCTTTTCCGCTTCCTTCATACGGATATTGGGCGAGTTCTCTTCCGCTTGGGGCGTGGGGTAATATCATAAACCGGACTTTATTAAAGGGAGAATTCTTTAAAGACGTCAGACTGTTTATTCTAGTAGGTTCATCTTGTTGCACCCACCCGTAGGCAGTTGTGCCTAATGGGTAGAATGGTGTTCCATCTTTGTAAGCGAAGTGAAAGGTATCCTTAACTATAATCGTCCCCCGATTTCCAGCTTTTGGCGGTACACAGAGAAAGTAACCTTGCTTGTTATTAAGAGCATCGTTATTGCTACGAGTAGTGTAATTCCACCGCCCTTCCTTTTGAGGCATAAAACGTATTTTATAGGAATCTCCGCCATCATAAAACCCATTGACCTGAAAAGTATCAGTATCGTTATAAAGGACTGCTTGCAGTTGGATATCCGTAAATGGATTATCTGTTACGGCACTCCGAAGCTCAACCTCAAAATAGCCCCACTTCTCGATCTTTGTTTGAGCATAAACATTAGTGGAAACCCATCCAACCAAAAACAACATGAAGGTGAAAAATAGACTTTGCATAAATATTCTTGATTTCAAACAGTAGTATTGAAGCAATTGTATGTTTTCAGCCGATGGTATAGGAAAAGCACGACATTCAAGGTACGAAGTGAGCGTGTAGTTTCAGAGAAAGGCCATCAAATGATTAGAAAAAGAATGAATGAAGCAAAAAATCATCTTGCTAAAATCAACTCTTTAGACTAGTACAATTTCATTGCTATCCTCATTACTCTATCAGTACCTTCCGCGTGAGCACACCTCTGGAAGTGGTTACCCGTACAATGTAGGCACCCGTAGATAAGATTTGCGTTTGTACCGTGAGCCGACCAGCGTTTTCACTAATTACCGGAAGAGATAAAGCCCGTCCCTGCATATCCAGCACATCCAAGATCACCGTAGAATCCGGTTGGGTAAGGGCAATGGTTAGCATACCATCGTTAGGAACGGGATATACATTAAATGCTTGCGGCTCTGATTCTTCTCCGCAGTTGGTAGCCAATAGCTCGTCGGTTGCCAGACGAATGTCTTCCAGTCGAGCGTATAGGTTTTCACCGGGGCATTCAGTAGCGCAACCATTTCGGTGACCAGCAATTACACCCAGGTTACTATTGGTCGAGTGAGCACTAGAAGCAAATGGGTCTAATCCTTCCTTCTCCAGTTTCCAACTGGTTACCCGCATAATGGTGGCTAGTGCGGTATCGGTAGGTATAGCGGAATTGTAATTGCCCAGTAGGCAAACTCCCATGGTGCCTGAGTTGCGGCTGCAAAAATGTGCGCCCCGAATATTATCGCTCTCTACGCTTTGTCTGCCCGAACTCCGGCCCTCGAATAGCGTTCCGTCAGGGGCCACCAGGAAATTGTACCCAATGTCGGACCAGCCCCGGTCCTGGGTATGGAACAGATAGATATTCCGCACCACATTCTTGTAATCGGCCAGTGAATTAGACGTGGCCGAGTGATGAATAATCACATGCGCTACCTGCGTACTAGCCCGCTGGTAAGTAGGTGCCGGAAGTCCCGCCCGCCATTCTTCTTGGGTAACTAATGCTGGTTTCTTACAAAGTGGCTCATCCTCAGTCAATCGCTCCTGGCGAAGCGCAGGAGTTAAAGTACTAGCTTGGGCGTTGAAAAGAGAAATAACCAGGCTATCCTGCACTTGCCCGGTATGTAGTAGAAAATTCTGCAACGGTTTATCAAACACCAGCAACGCGCTCTGACTATACCGTAACCCTTCGGTTTCGTGCTCTTCGGCCCGCACCCGGAAAGTATCCTGATCAATCACAATATACGTATCACTCCAGTTGGCATCTACGCTGGCGCGAAAAGATAGACCGGTGAATGGAATTACCGTCTGCACCTGATAGGTTGCCTCTGCTTCAACCTCACCAACCATCTGATGATAGTATTTTGTGGCTTTCCGGGTCTCAATTACCGAAAGTTTTGGGTAGCTTTGCGCCCGAGTAAGCAAGGGAAGCAATATTATTCCAATGGTATAAATTAGTACGTAATATTGCTTTTTCATTTAGTTAAGAACTGTGCTCAGGTGTTCAAGTGTTTAGGTTTTCATGTATTAGCGTTTAATGTAATCAGCTATTCTCCTGAACACATGAGGACTTGAACACATTAGCCCATTATACGCTTCGAACCATTTTTCGCATCAAACGATTATTATATGTTTAGTAACGAATTACCAATCACTAAGATTATGATTAAGAAGATAGTAGTCTTAACGGCTTTAGTAGTTTTTGGCTGCCAAAATTTACCTTCAGCCAGTGTACCCGATGCTGATGATACTCCTATTCAACTGCTGAAAACATCTCTTCAGATAACCGTACGCGATAATATCGGTAATGTAGTGGAAGGAGCCGAAGTACAGTTATTTACTACTAAAGAAGATTACCAACAAGAGACCAACCCAGTTGGCGAAAAGGCTTTTACTGACGACAACGGAAGGGTGAAGTTTATCGGTATTGAGTCGCGGGAGTACTACCTCAACGTAGAAAAAGGCGACCTGAATAACTTCGGGGCTGGTATTAAGACCGACTCGCTAGTAGCCCGACGTATGAATAAGGTCACCATTATTATTGAGTAGTGATTTCACTGGACGACATCAATAAATACCGCTTCCAGTACGTTATGCAGGTACGCTACTCCGACATGGATATGCTGGGGCACGCTAATAACGCAATTTACCTGACGTATCTGGAATCAGCCCGGTTGGCCTACTTTCGGGAAGTGAACCGGCAGACCTGGGATGAGATAGCCCTAGTGCTGGCCCATGCTGATATGGACTTTAAAATTCCGCTGATACCCGGCATACAACCAGTGGTGCGGATGCGCACGATACGCTTTGGTCGGAGTAGCATGACGATTGAAAATATAATTACTGATGAAGGAAGTGAGCGGCTGTTCTACACCGCTTCTACGGTACTGGTAGCCATCAATCCGAAAACCGGACGTCCAGTACCCATTCCTGATAGTGAGAAGCAAAAAGTAATTGCCTATGAACCAGCTTTGGACTAAATGGCTGATGATAGTGGGAGTAACAGTAATGATAGCCAGTTGCGCTGCACCCGAAGCTCCTGATTTTAAGGGAATAAAGAATATGAAGGTTAACGTAGAGGGGCTGAGCCGGGCTCGTCTCAACGGTGATGCGGTGTTCTTTAACCCCAACGACCGTAAGATTACGCTGAAGAAGGTAGACGTGGAAGTTTCGGTAGAAGGACAGAAGGTAAAGGATATTTCTCGGGAGTTTGATATTACCGCTGAACCCAATAGTGAAGTAACCGTACCTATTGACGTAACGCTTACGCTGGAAGATCTGAACATGAACCTGCTCAGTACGGCCATGAGTATGCTCAATGGCGAAGAGAAAAAGATCCGCTACAAGGGCAAAGCCCGCGTCAAGATGTACGGCGTTTCCTTCAGCGTGCCCTTCGACTACGAAGACGACGTGAACATTGCGCTTTAGTGACATTCACTTGAAATATCAGTGGCTAGGTCAGATAATATTTCGAGTTAAGCGTCAGTTTGAGTAGTATGAATGCTTTAGCGAGATGGGTCCTTTCGGTTGCAGTATTGGCTTTGATATAGCTACCGGTTACTGCCCAATTTTTTATCGTTCCTCAGGTTAGTACTGATCTGCCAGTTGGTACAGCCAAGGAATACGCCTCTTCCCGGATAGGTTATGGTGTTCAGGCAGGTTACCAAGTAACCTCCCGTTGGAGCGCAGTAGTAGGCTTTGATTTGTATCGCTTTGATGTTTCGGCCAATCTCGATGAGCTGATTGAGGGTGGTTCGGCCATACTAGAATTTCTCAACTTACCAGATGCTCTGAGCGTAGACATGAATTCCCAAACCTGGAATGTTGGTTTCCGCTATTCAATACCTTATCGATCAATTGTTCCATTTGTGGGGTTTGTGGCTAGCACGAATCGCCTGACGGTAGAGGGTTTTGGCATCAGTATATCTCGCCGTTACTGGGGACTAGCCCCCATCGTCGGTGCCGAATGGCGACTATCCAATCGCTGGGGCGTGCAGGCTGATGCTCGTCTTCAGACTATTTTCATTGATGATATTCCCTTTGTTCAGGAGGTAGTGAAGGAGCACCTGGTGTTTATCCCTTTGCAGCTTGGAGTAGTATACCATATTGGGCAATAGAGGCTTTTATTCTGTTCCTCAGGCTTTACTCTACGGCTGTTTTTTCGTATATTCAGCATTGCTCCAACTTAACCAGTCTATGAAGTTCACTTTTTCACTCCTGCTATTGCTAGGCAGCATCACGATGGTGTACGGACAGCAACCTACTAAGTCTTGGCAGCGCTGCCAGTGTACGGTAGAGCGCATTTCGGGCGACCGTGAACAGGGAACCTTGAAAGTAACCATTACCCCCCAATCCTTAGCTAGAACTGTTTCTACCTTCGACGGTAACGCTTTCTCCACTGACAATGCTGACTTTACCGTTTTTCGGGAGTTCACGTTTGAGCGGAAACTGGTGTATCCCTACCTCTACCTTACCTACGGGCAGCAAATTTATTCACTGGATATGGAAAATGAGCAGTTCTATGCGCTACGTACCGTAATTGGCCGCGCCCGCAATGCAACTGAAGCCTTCGAGATTCTCACCACCCAAGTACTGTTACCGCAAAAGTGCCAACAAGCTACCGTTATCTTCAAAACCACCCTAACCCCCACCGTACAAATGCCTCTACCTCTGCTACCAGGTAGTTGGTATAACTAAACAGATTAAGGGCAACTAACGTAGATAAAGCTGTTTCTTGTAGTAAATATCTTTTTATAAATCCGACAGTACTCGTTGAACCAGCGCACCCATACCATTATTGCTGCCTCCTGGGTGGGGCTGATTGGCAATCTGCTGCTTTCGCTGCTGAAAATTAGCGTAGGCTGGCTGTCGGGTAGCCAGGCAGTGCTGGGCGATGGTATTGATTCTCTATCCGATGTAGCAGCTTACTTGGTCACGCTGGTGGCGGCGCGTATTACCGAGCGTCCGCCCGATGTGAAGTATCCCTACGGCTACCACCGGGCTGAAACAATTGCTTCCAAAGCCCTATCGTTCTTCATCTTCTTTGCTGGGGCCCAACTCTTCTACAATAATCTAATGGACTTAATACAGGATGTAGAACGGTCCACTCCCTCGGTGTTGGCGCTCTACGTGTCGGGCTTTTCCGCGCTGGGTAAACTGGGGTTAGCGCTGTGGCAGTTCCGGGTAGGGCGACGGGTGAAAAGCCCGATGCTGATTGCCAATGCCAAAAACATGCAGGCGGATATTGTGCTGTCTACGGTAGTGCTGCTGGGAGTAGGGCTATCAGTATGGCAGCGGTGGCCGATGGTAGATACGGTGCTAGCGCTGCTGGTAAGCCTGTGGATTCTGCGGATTGGCTACAAGCTGTTTAAAGAAAGTAGTACCGAACTGATGGACGGCGTAGAAGATACTACCGTATATCAGCAAGTATTCGCAGCGGTAAAGTCGGTGCCAGGAGTGTATAACCCCCACCGGGCCCGCATCCGTAAGCTGGCCAACGCCTATGTAGTAGAACTGGATATTGAAGTAGCCGGGGATTTATCGGTAGCCGAAGCCCATGAGTTGGGCGTAGCGGTAGAAGAGCAGATCAAAGCCAAGCTGGATAATGTGTACGATGTAATGATCCACGTAGAACCCCGCGGCAACGTAGAACAACACGAACGCTTCGGCCTTTCCCGCAAGGATGTTTAGTCAATTAGTCTTCTTCCAGACTCTTTGGAATATTTTCGGTAGATGAAAGCAACCAACGTTCACCGTAGAGTGACTCGTAAGTAACTTCAAAAATGATCCGACCTCCATTTAATTGGTCACCCAGTTTTACAAATGAAGAGTCTTGAGAATCTTCAACACCAATCATAGTATATTCCTCGCCGGCTGGCAGAAGATTGCCTATTTCAACACTTTCTACCGATATGAGACCTTCGTATGGGTAGTTTTCTAGAAAATAAGTATCTAAATCCATAGCATAGTCTCCATCTTCTGTACGAACCCATACTTCCTTGATTAATGCTGGGCCTAATCCAGAGTTTACTAAGTAAATCTCTTCTCGTTTACCATCTGGAATTCTGCTACCTAGTTGCAGATAAGGCATCACTGAGGTGCGCTGCTCACGTTGGATGAGTTCGGTTTGGTTGCGGATAAGGTTGGTTTGGTAGGTGACTACAATCAGCGAGCCTATACCAATCACGATGGCACTGGTGCTCACAATCTTATCGGAATTCCAGAATTTCTTCATACTCCCAAAATAGTAGGTTAGGAGGACGAATAAAAGAAGGAAAGAATGAATCCTTGAGTGATAGAACAGAGACTACGGACACTGTTCACTACTCAATCATTCATCCCTTCGATAGCTATCATCCGACAAATGTTGTTACAACAGTTCAGGGTAATTCTACTACAATTCGCTCTACTCTTTGTCCCGTTTACGCCATTTCCTAATTCCACTTACTAATAAGTAACGTTAGTATGGGTGAAATGTATAATTACACATCCAAACCTTTTGTACGATGAAAACACTTTGGAATCATTTTTTAAACCTCCGCCACCCTCTGGTGCTGGCGTTAAGCTTACTGGTAGTCCTGACTGCCTGTGAGGAAGAAGAGAACAACCCGGTTACCCCGGAACCCGAACCTAACGCATTACAACTTGCGCAAGACAATGATGATTTAAGTAGTCTGGTAGATGCGGTCAACCGCACCGATCTGGCTGACGCCTTATCTGATGAGGAAAATCCTGTTACTATATTTGCGCCCAATAACTCGGCCTTTGCTCAGTTTTTGGAAGATAATCCCGATTTTTCCAGCTTAGACGACATTCCAGAAGATGTACTCACCGATGTACTGAGCTACCACGTAGTAGCCGGTAAGACCCTTTCTTCCGAGCTGACTGCCGGAGATATTCCTACCCTACTTTCGGGCCAAAGCTTGAGCATTACACTAGATAACGGTGTAACATTAAACGGCAATATTCAGGTAGTAAGTGCCGATAACGAAGTTTCCAATGGGGTAGTGCACATTATTAATGGAGTACTCAGTCCGATGG
This sequence comes from uncultured Flammeovirgaceae bacterium, assembly GCA_937884755.1. Taxonomy (GTDB): domain Bacteria; phylum Bacteroidota; class Bacteroidia; order Cytophagales; family Cyclobacteriaceae; genus Tunicatimonas. The sequence continues at coordinate 8,523 of CAKZYJ010000304.1, read as the reverse complement.
CTCGTGAAGAAGCTGATCAATCTATCGTAGAGATCGTCACCGAAGGCGAAGACTTTAGCATTCTGGAAACTGCCCTGACTAAATTCCCCGATATTGTAGAAACCCTGCAAGGCGACGGACCATTTACCGTATTTGGTCCTAACAACGATGCTTTTGTCAAATTCTTAGAGGAAGATGATCGTTTTGCCGCATTAGAAGATATTCCGGATGACGTACTCAAGTCAGTATTGCAGTACCACGTACTAGCCGGAGGAAAAACCGCTGCCGATTTAGGTGCGAGCGAAGAAACTGTACAGGGTGAGTCTATCGCCATTACTAAGACTGAGGACGGAGTAACCATAAACGGAGATATCGCTGTTACTACTCCTGATGTGATGGCAACCAACGGGGTTATTCACGTAATCGACAACGTACTACTCCCGCCCTCACTTCGTACTGAACCCACTATTGCCGAAATCGCGGTAGCAACCGAGGACTTAAGTATTCTAGTAGCGGCCTTAGGGCGTGCGCCTGATCTATTGGCGGCCGCTGGTGATCCCAACGCAGCGTTGACTGTATTCGCTCCAACTAATGCCGCATTCGAGCAACTATTAGCCGATAGCGAAGACTTCAACAGTCTCGATGATATCCCCGATGATGTACTGACTACTATTCTACAGTATCATATCCTAGCTAGTATCAAAACCGCTGCCAACCTGGAAGAGACCGAAGAAACTCTCAATGGTGAGACTATTTCCGTAATGGCTACCGGAGACGGAGTAACCCTGAATGAAGACGTTAACGTAACTACTCCGAATATTCCGGCTTCTAACGGCGTGGTACATCTCATTGACAAAGTCCTGATGCCTCCCTCATTACAGCCTCAACCCACCATTGCTGAACTTGCAGTAGGTACTGATGATCTGAGCATCTTAGTAGCGGCTCTAGGACGCGCCCCTGATTTGCTAGCAGCTGCCGGTGATCCGGAAGCTATGTTGACCGTATTTGCGCCTACTAACGCTGCTTTTGAGAAATTACTGGAGGATAGCGAAGACTTTAACAGCCTGGATGATATTCCGGATGACGTGTTGACCAGCATTTTACAGTATCATATTCTGGGTAGCATTAAGAAAGCTGCCGACCTGATGGAAAGTGAAGAAACCCTGAACGGTGAGTCTATCATGGTGATGGCTACCGACGAAGGAGTGACCCTTAATGGAGAAGTAAAGGTGGAAACACCAGATGTTGTGGCGAGCAATGGCGTGGTGCATCTGATCGATATGGTTCTGATGCCCCCGTCGTTGCAGCCTCAGCCTACCATTGCTGAGCTAGCCGCCGGAAATGAAAACCTTAGCATTTTAGTAGCGGCTCTAGGACGCGCCCCTGATTTGCTAGCCGCCGCCGGAAATCCGGAAGCTATGCTGACGGTATTCGCGCCCACTAATGAGGCCTTTGCCATGTTGCTGGAAGAAGATCCACGTTTTAATAGCCTGGACGATATTCCGGATGACGTGCTGACCGAAATTTTACAGTACCACATTTTAGGAGCTACCAAACTAGCCGCTGACCTGATGGAGATGGAGGAAACCCTATCCGGCGATAACCTATCTATCGACAAGTCTGACGGAGTAGTGATCAACGGTGATGTGACGGTAACTGACGGAGATATTATGGCAGCTAATGGGGTAGTACATGTGATTGACAAAGTACTAGTTCCTGAAGCCTTAGCTCCCCCTAAAACCATTGCTGAGATTGCTGTAGGCACGGAAGATCTTAGCATCTTGGTAGCTGCTTTACAGCGCACCCCTGACCTACTAGAGGTTGCCGCTGACTTCAACGCTGATATCACCGTCTTCGCTCCTACCAATGATGCATTTGTTGATCTGCTAGCTACCCTATCGGATGTATTGGGAGTACAATTGAACGGTTTAGAGGATGTACCAGATTATGTACTACGCCGCGTTCTGGAGTATCACATCTTAAACGCTGGCAAGTTGGCCGATGATCTGATGAATCAGGAAGAAACTCTAGAGGGTAGTAACCTGGATATCGAGAAGAATGGGGGTGTAGTGATTAACGGAAATACCAACGTGATTGGTGACTTAGCAAATATTGAAGCAGCCAACGGAGTAGTACATGTGATTGATGCCGTACTGATACCGCCATTCATTGGTAATGCTCTCGGAACTGCTCTTCAATCTTTAGTATTTGATGCCGAAGGACGATTCACTACACTACTAGCGGCGGTAGAGTCGCAAGAAGCTGTACTGAACTTCCTTACCCGTCAGGATAACGTAGACGGTACGCTTTTCGCCCCTACTAACGCTGCTTTTGAGGCTTTAATTAACGAAAATAACGGACTTAATAGTCTGGAAGATGTATTAGCTCTGGACAATCTAAGCGATATCTTACTGTTCCACGTAGGAGCTGATCGTAAAGAACGGAGTGACCTTACTGCTGCTTCTTCAGCTACCCATTCCCGACTACTGAATCCGAATACTGGAAGTCCACTAGAAATTTACTATAGTAATGTGGACGGCACTTTAATACTGATTGGCTATTCGGAGGTAGTAGATGCTGATATAGAGACTCCTAACGAAGAGTTTATCATCCATGCTATCAATGCTGTGTTGATTCCACCCACTGCATCAGTAGTAGGAGTGGCGGTTGATAATCCTCAATTTAGCCAGCTAGTGGCGGCGTTAACGCGAGTAGAAGAAGCCAGTGGAGATGACCAGAACCTTTTGCCTTTGGTAACTATTCTCAGTGGTGAGCGTGGTGAACAAGATCTTGCTCCCTTCACAGTATTTGCCCCCACTAACGCGGCATTTGAAGCACTACTTGAGGCACTAGGTGTAGGCAGTGTAGATGAGGTTCCGATTGAAACGTTGCAAGCGGTATTGTTATACCATGTAATTAGTGGTGAACCGGTGTTCTCTACTGACCTGAGCAACGGCGAAGCTGAAACGATAGGTGGCACTATTACCATTGATGCCGACAACCTTACTATTGCCGACGGTAATGAAGATAATACCGATGCATCTATCGTTGGAACAAATATTTTGGCTACTAATGGTGTAATCCACGTAATAGACCAAGTTCTACTACCAGAATAGGCGATTTGGTAGTATATTGAAAACCCTGAGTCATGAGTACTCAGGGTTTCTCATTCATTCACCGAGTTTCATTCATTGATCGCCCAGTGATGGCCTGAATTGTGTTATATGAATGTAAATGTATTTTATCATCGTTACCGCTACCTGTTTATACTGCTGCTAGCAGTGTATTCTTACTTCAATATTCTATTTACCAGCGGTGACAAACTGTTTGAGTTAGTACTGCCGCGCTGGCAGTTTTTCCTAATCATCCTCATTATTTGTGGGCTGGTGTGGGAGGGCAACCGCCTTCTTTGGGGGTACTTGAAGCATAGTGTTCTAGCCAGATCCACCAAAATTACACCTCTAGTTCCTTACTTTCTTTTTAGCTTACTAGTTGTGGTGCTATCGGCAGGGCTAATGGTGTACGCAGTCTCGGTATGGCAAAACCATACATTTGCCGAAAACATCGCTTCGTTTAAGCTAGCATTGGCGTTTGCTTTCCGAATTAATCTGTTTCTACATACTATCAATGCCATTATGTACTTCAGTGGTAAACTAAGAGATAGCCGACTGGAAGCTGAGCGTCTTAAAACACTCAGTGCCGAGTCGCAGTTTGAAGCACTACGAAATCAGATTAATCCTCATTTTTTATTCAACTCTTTCAACGTACTTACCGGACTGGTTCATAAGGATGCTGAGTTGGCTTCGGAATTTATTCAACAGCTTTCTAAGGTGTACCGCTACCTACTCTATAATCAGGAAAAGCAATTAGTCTCGCTACGAGACGAAATGAAGTTTGTGGAGGCATTTATCTTTTTGCTACGAATACGTTTTGGTGAAAATCTGGAAGTACATATCGATTTAGAAAATGCCGAGTTAGAGAGCTATACCATCCCTCCGGCGGCGGTACAAATTCCGGTTGAAAATGCCATAAAACACAATATAGCTTCTCAGAAAAATCCACTAGTTATCGAGATTTTTGTTGAAGACGAACATCTGGTGATTCGAAACAATCTGCAACGACGGCAAACATATATTGAATCTGGCGGGTTAGGACTACAAAATATTCAGCAGCGGTTTACCTACCTAACTCAAAAAGAGGTTCAGATTGATGAAAATCAGACCCACTTTACTGTTAAGTTGCCGCTAGTAAAGAAAGTACTGGTATGATATGGACGTACTGATCGTTGAAGACGAACCGCTGGCTAGCGAACGACTGGCCGAACTTATTGCTCAATGCGATACCTCTATTCAGGTACGTAGCACACTCGATACCATAGAAGATTGCGTTGAGTTTTTTACCAAAGAAGACCCAGTAGACCTGGTTTTCATGGATATTCAACTCTCGGATGGTATCAGCTTCGAGATTTTTGACCGGATTGAAGTAGAAAGTCCGGTAGTGTTTACAACCGCTTATGATCAGTATGCTTTGCAGGCCTTCAAGGTAAATAGTATTGACTATCTGCTTAAACCTATTGATCCTAGCGAACTACAAGAAACACTACAGCGGTTTGTTCGTCAACAATCGCGGCCTGCTACTGACCACCGTTTGCTACAACAGCTAAGTACGCACCTCAACCCTCCTTATCAATCGCGCTTTCTGGTGAAGTCGGGGAACCATTATCATTCTATTACGCAAAGTGACATTGCTTATTTTCAGGCCGACGGTAAAATTGTGTATCTAGTCACCCAAGCCGGTAAACGATACATTATTGACTACACCATGGAGCGCCTAGAGCGAGATTTGCTCCCCCCTGATACTTTTTTTCGGGTAAATCGCACCTTTATGGTACAGATTGATGCTATCCGCGATATTCAGAATTACGCCAATGGGCGCCTAAAACTAACTGTTCATCCTCCGGCCGACTACGATATAATTGTTAGCCGTGAGCGAGTATCCTTTTTTAAAGCTTGGTTAAATTCCTAAGCAATGGTTATTTTAGAGGCGGTGTTTACTACTTCACAACAACCCCATGCGAAATATTTTTTTTCTTTTTCTCTTTTTTAGCCTCTCGCTCAGTTTTTCTTTCCCGCTTTTAGCTCAAACGTCTCCAACACCCTCCTCCATCAGTGAGGATTCTTTACGGGCGGAGATTATGCGACTGCGTACCGATTTTGAAAATACCCAGGCCAACTTACGAATCTCGCATAATCGTTTTCGAGCTGGATTGTTGACATCAGCCATTGGCTACTCTATCGTTATTTTAGGTGGGGTGTTGGGGGGCAGCGAAGAATACAGCGAGTGGGGTCAGCCACTTATTTTTAGCGGCGGCGTGATCGGGGTGGCCGGAGCGGTACTGATATTTAACTCTAATACCTACATTGGCCGTGCTGGCGGTATTCCTCCGCCACGAGAACGGAAGAAAAATGGAAGCTAAGCAGGCATTAGTCTTCGATTTTGATGGTACCATTGCCGATACGTTACCGCATATTCTGGCAATCAGCAACCGTCTGTCAGAAGACTTTGGCTACCGGCGCGTATCCGATGAAGAGATTGAAATGCTTAGGGGAGTACGTTCTCGCGAAGCACTTAAGCTGCTGAAAATTCCACTACTCAACATTCCGGCTATTGCTCTTCGGATGAAGGCCGAACTACAAAAAGAGATTCACCTCCTCAAACCTATTAGTTCTATGAAAGACGTATTGGGGGAACTGAAATCCAGTTACCAACTGGGCATCGTGACTTCTAACTCCCAATCGAACGTAGAGCGCTTTTTGGAGGCAAACGGAATGCTCTTCTTCAAGTTTATCTATTCCTCATCCTCACTATTCGGTAAAAGCAGTGTGCTGCGCGGAATGCTCCGAACGAATCAGTTACTACGGAATGAGACAGTCTATATTGGCGACGAAACCCGCGATATTGATGCGGCTAAAAAATCAGGCATCGATATGATCGCCGTTTCCTGGGGAGCCAACACCGCCGAAGCCCTCGCCCGCCAGCGACCTCAACACCTTATTCATCACCCGGATGGATTACTGAATTTGTTGGGTAAATAAAATATCATAGCGTTTTTTGGATTGAATACTGAGGTATAGAGCCGCCGTCGCATCCAATATGAATAATTATTATCCCTTGTTTAATCAAATGGAAACCGAACTATATACATTGTATAAAAAGAGATTGCCCACAACAGGTCAGCAGATTATTGCCAACTATGACGATGAAGGAATTTTTGTCTATCAAGCCTTTAGACCTTCAATAGCTGATTACGCAGTAACAAACCGCAGTTTGGGGGAAATGACTACAGTTTTACAAGAATGAGCTGGATTAAGCCTAACTTTTTGTGGATGATGTATCGTTCGGGGTGGGCTACAAAAGCAGGTCAAGAAAGAATTTTATCCATCAAGCTAACTCATATTGGCTTTAAAGAAATACTTCATGCAGCAACTCATTCATCTTTCCAAGAACATATTTACAAAAGCCACGAAGATTGGCGGGAAGAATTAGCTAAGACAGAAGTCAGGTTGCAGTGGGATCCTGACCATAACCTGGGCTGGCTATTTTTCGCCATTAGGATATTATTGAGCATATTGGCTCTTAGTGTGATTTTCCGCCTTCCGACGCTACCTAGGAAGCAAATTTTACAGAACTATTTACGATAAAGTTGGTGGCAATCATCTTTTTAGGATCGTAATTAAAATCTTAGGAATGGGACTAATAATAGTAGTCTCAGGTCCTAGGAGACCCACTTAGTCTGTTAGCTTGTGCTTATCGGGGGTTCAATCATCATTACTTTATCGGAACCACAAAATACAACCTGTTTTCCCATAAAATTATCTGTAACGTTAAGAACCTATTCCTGAGACTAGCGGTCGGCACAAATAATCACCCTTGTAGATGCTGCGTCAATACAGTTAACCAGTCTTCATAAGCCTCCGCGTAGGCTGATTGCTTGCTGCTATCTGGTTCAATCTGATCAATTTGTTGCAAGCGGGAGAAAGCCTCTTGCTCATCGGTATACTCACCGGCACCGATTCCGGCACCTCGGGCAGCTCCGACAGCTCCGTCGGTATCGTATAGTTCTACTACTGTGCTGGTAGTATTAGCAAAAGCTTCGCGAAAGAGGGGGCTCAGAAACATATTAGCTTTGCCAGCCTTTACCCGGTTAATCTGCATACCCATTTCTTTCATAATGTCCAGGCTATATTTCAGTGCAAACACAATTCCTTCCTGAGCGGCCCGCAGCATGTGGGAAGTGCTGTGCGTATTAAACTCTAAACCTCGGATATGTGCCCCAATCTCGGCATTGGCCAGCGGACGTTCGGCCCCGTTACCGAAGGGTAGTACTACCACTCCGTCAGAACCGATGGGTGCTTGCTGCGCGCGTTGGTTCATTTCTTCGTACGAAAGCCGATCCAGCAGTAGTTGGTGTTTCAACCAGCTATTCAGAATTCCAGTGCCGTTTACGCAGGCTAGAATACCGTAACGCGGCTGGCTTTGGTCGTGGTTTACGTGGGCAAAGCTATTCACTCTCGATTGCGGATCGTACGCCAATTGATCGCTCACCCCGTAGATTACTCCCGATGTTCCGGCGGTTGTAGCTACTTCGCCCGGTTGCAGTACGTTGAGTGATAGCGCATTATTCGGTTGATCGCCCGCTCGATAGGCGACCGAAATATTCGTGGGCAAACCCAGTTCTTCGGCAATAGCTGCTCGCAATTTTCCCTGAAATCCAAAGGTAGGTACCAGGTCAGGAATAAATTTCTGATCTATCTCGTAGTAATCCAGCAATTTATCAGAAACATTGTGCGATTTATAATCCCAGAAAATACCTTCGGATAACCCCGATACGGTGGTGGTAATATCACCGGTTAGCTTCATAGCGATATAGTCGCCGGGCAACATAATTTTGTGGATGCGTCGGTACAGGCCAGGTTCGTTTTCTTGCACCCACTTTAGCTTAGAGGCGGTGAAGTTTCCGGGAGAGTTTAACAGGTGCGATAAGCACCATTCCTGTCCTAAGTCTGCAAAAGCCTTTTCCCCGATGCTGACGGATCGACTATCGCACCAGATGATAGACGGACGCAGTACTTCCTGTTCTTCGTCTACTACTACCAGTCCGTGCATTTGATAGGAAATACCAATAGCCGCTACCCCCTGTAAAGCATAGGCATGGGTTTGCTGTAGTTGATGAGTAGCTTTCAGCAAATGCTCCCACCACAGGTCGGGATGCTGCTCAGCCCAGCCCTCTTGGAGAGCTTTCATAGGTAGTTCCTGATCAGGCGAGGTAGCTGAAGTTACCACCTGGCCGGAATCGACCTGTACCAGACTGGCTTTAATTGAAGAACTTCCGATGTCGTATCCGAGCAAATAGGAGGTAGGCATAATAGGCTGCTGCGTGTTGAAGAAGCCAAGATACAAGCTTTAAAAGATTTTGAAAAATTTTCCTCGGCTTCTCCTGCTTCCGCAACTGGCCAGGTATTGTAGTCTAATTCTATTGCTCGA
>CAKZYJ010000303.1 GCA_937884755.1 uncultured Flammeovirgaceae bacterium | reverse complement strand
ACTCCAGCCATTGAGAACGGAAGTGACCAACCATCCAATGCCCGAACCATTACTAGTGAGAAAGGGGCGAAGCAGGAAAATGAGCCAAAAGCCCCTTTGCCATCTTACGCACAGGCTGTAGGGCGATTTACCAATGGTGTAGAAGCTAGAGGAACCGGTTGGATCGCTGCCAATGGCGCCGTTGTAACCAGTTATCATTATGTTGCTGAAAATTATGATGCTGGTAGCTATAATGATGATTATTCTCCTGAGGTATATGACATAATAGAGTTTAATATGCCGCTTTCTAATCCGGATGGCAGTATTAATCATTCAGCCCCAGAAGATCAATACCCTATTAATACTGATTACGTTTTCGCAAGGGTTATCGGCGGCAAGGTAAAAAATGACTTTGGGCCCGACTTTTTCAAGATGAGGCAATTACATACAAATGTATATGGTAAGAATTATCACGCAGGCTACTCTATTGTTGAGGTACTGCCTAATGGCACCGGAAAACGACCCGGTGAACGGATACAAGAGTACTTTCAAGTAACCCGGCACCCTTCTGGCCCAACGATGGAAGGACAAGCATTAGACGTGATACACTCTACCAAAGCAAGATATTTAGACCCCACCGAGTACTATACAGTACAATTGAGAACACTTTTGGCTAAAGACCCTGCTAAACTATTGCGCTCTGTAAGTGACAAAGACCGATTTCTGGTTTATGTTCACTTTGAGTCTCTCGAGAAAATAGGTGCAGACGAACCTGCAATTGGGGCACCGATCACCTATGAAAATAGTAATGTAGCAGTAGGAATTCATAATCGAGGAGCAACTGTGCTTGGACTCGGTACTGGTTTTAGGGATGATGAGTTCCGTAGGCATTTGGGCGAGTTCTTCTCCGATAAAACTACCTATGTTGATCCGAATAGTTACTGGAATGAAGAAAATGGAACCATTGATAAGCCCTATCTAACTATTGCCAATGCCGCGCAAAATGTAGATGAAGACGGGGTACTCAGTATTGTCAAAGGTAGCTACAATGAGGGCGTCACCCTTAACACTCCCATGACGGTCAAAGTACCGCTAGGCCCGGTAGTCATTGGGGCATCCGGCGGTAGTAACACCCGTAACATGCGACCTTCGCTGCCCGCCGATTTGTTTGTGGATGACGAAACGCATGTGCTGGAAGAAGGGCTAGAGGCAGACTTGCCAACCGCAAATCTACGAAGCTTTCCCAACCCCTTCACCCAGCATACCGAACTACACTACACCCTTACCGATGATAGCCCGGTGCAGGTGAAAGTATACGATATGCTGGGACTGGAAGTACAAACGCTGGTGGAGGAAGAACAATTGGAGGGTGAACATTCTGTACAATGGGATGGTCGCAACCAACAAGGAAAGACCATGCCTACAGGATTGTACATTATGCAACTCCACACCGGAGGAGAAACCTCCGCCATACGAGTCATGAAGCAGTAAGAAAGAAAACAAGACGCTCTAAAATGCCTAGAGTTCAATGAGCCAAATCAATCATACTTCTTATACCAAAGATTGAGAACAATGAAAACATTATACATAGTTGCCCTGCTGGGATGGGGATGCTTGGTCACCCTCAACCTACAGGCCCAAGAAAAAGTCCCTTACCAATTCCACTTCCAGGCCGATGCGGTAGCCGTAGATGAATTGAAGCTAGTGACGACCGTTAGTCAGGGCAATGCTGCGGCTATCCGTCTCTATTTTGATCAGGTACAACTCGGGGAGGAAAGCACCTTGGTGCTGGAAGGAAAAGACGGTAAACAACAGCTATTGGATGCAAAAGCCTTGGCCAGTTGGAACAATAGCTCTGCTTACTTCAACGGAAGCTGGGTAAAGGTGTCGCTACACCAGCACGCGGGTGAAGCAGCGGCCTTCAAGATTACCACCCTTAAAGTTACTCCAGCCATTGAGAACGGAAGTGACCAACCATCCAATGCCCGAACCATTACTAATCAAAAAGAAGTAAACCAATCGGCGAACGCAGCAAAAGTATCTCTACCAGCTTATGCTAAAGCTGTGGGTAGGTTTACCAATGGCCTGAAGGCTAGAGGAGCTGGTTGGATTGCTGCTAATGGTGCTATTGTAACAGATTATGAATACGTTATGGAATATTATGACTATCATAGTTTAAATGATGATTATTCTCCCGAAGTATATGATGTAATCGAGTTCAACATGCCTCCTTCTAACCCGGATGGAAGCATTAACCATGCTGCCCCAGAAGATCAATACCCTATCAATACTAATCATGTATTCGGAAGAATCATCGCTGGAAAACATGAGAATGATTATGGACCGGACTTTATACGTATAAAAATAGCGTCCTGGTGGGATCATGGATATGTTAATGTTCAAGCAGGCTATTCTATCGTAGATGTACTTCCCAACGGAACTGGGAAATATCCAGGGGAGAATATTCAAGAATACTTTCAAGTAGCGAGACACCCCTCGGGCAAAACAATGGATGAGCAGATATTGAGTATCCTACATACAGATTTAACCAAGCCAATAAATCTCACTAAGCGCAATACTGTAACACGAACCAACGCGATAGCGCTGAATCCTAACGACAAGGTACGTAGTGTAAGTGATAAGGATCGGTTCTTATTATATGATCATGCAGGCCATATTATTTCTAAAGAAACTCTAGGTTCGGTTTCAAGCGGTGCACCAGTTACGTATGAAGGCAGTAATGTAGCAATAGGCATAGTAAACGTTGCATCAGTAGCAGGGTATGGCTTTGGGATTGGTTTCCGAGACGATGAGTTTCGTAGGCATTTAGGCGAGTTCTTCTCCGATAAAACCACCTACGTTGATCCGAATAGTTACTGGAATGAAGAAAATGGAACCATTGATAAGCCCTATCTAACTATTGCCAATGCCGCGCAAAATGTAGATGAAGACGGGGTACTCAGTATTGTGCGGGGTAGCTATGACGAAAGCGTGGTGCTTAACACGCCGATGAAAGTAAAAACCCCACTAGGAGCAGTTATCATCGGCTCTCCTCAAGGTAGTAACACCCGCTGGGTGCGGCCCACATTACCGGCAGAACTCTTCACCGAAGATGAAGTATTTGCCGAGGAAGAAGATTTGCTAGTAGCCCAATCACCCCTCAAAAGCTTCCCTAACCCCTTCACGCAGCACACCGAACTACACTACACGCTGAAGGAAGATAGCCCGGTAGTAGTGAAAGTGTACGATATGCTGGGGCAGGAAGTGCAGACACTGGTAGAGGAAGAACAGCTTGAAGGTGAGCATCACTTACAGTGGGATGGTCGCAACTATCAGGGACAAAATATGCCTTCGGGGCTCTACATTATGCAATTGAAAACCAGTAGGGAAACCTCTTCGGTTCGAGTCATGAAACAGTAAACGAGAAAGAAATTCACTCTAAAGTGCCTCTAGTTTTTCTCACTGCACAATGAGCCAAAACAATGAACCATACTTCTTATGCAAAATAATGTAGCAATGAAAAATATACGAAAACTCGTTCTGGTCGGATGGGGCTGGTTGGCTGCTCTCAGCCTTTGGGCACAGGAGAAAGTGCCTTACTCTTACCAGTTTCAGGCACCAGCCGCAGAAGAGGAAAAGTTGCAGGAAATAACCCAGGTTAGCTACGCTAACACCCACTCTATGCGCCTCTTCTTTGAAAATGTTCAATTAGGCAAAAATAGCTACTTACTGCTAGAAGGTAGCGATGGAGCCAAACAGAAACTGAACGCCCAAGCCTTACAAAACTGGAATAACAGTTCAGCTTACTTTAACGGGCAAAACGTGAAGGTATCAATTTATCAGGCTGCTGGGGAAGAAGTAACTTTGCAACTTAAGGAGCTAAAAATAGTAGTAGCTGACCAAAATGGTCAGCAAAAGGCACGATCAAATACTCGGCCCAAGAAGATCACTACGCCAACATTAGCTTCTGCCAGTACTGGACTCTACAGCCCTCCTTCAGAACCTATACCAGCTACTGGCCCTTATACTGACGCCATTGGGAGATTTACCAATGGTAGTAACTCTTTGGGTACAGGGTGGATTGCTGCTAACGGGGCTATTGTAACTACCCGAGAAAACGTTCAAAGAATTATCAATCATGGGTACGATATCATTGAGTTCAATGTTCCGCTTTCTAACGAAGATGGATCGGTAAATCACCCAGCCCCTGAAGATCAATATCCAGTTATAGCTGATGTAAAGTACCTGGATAATGCAACGCTCGCCCAATTTGTTTTTAAGCACAAATACGCACCACATGATAGTCGGATTATGTCTTGGGCTATTGCAGAAGCTCTACCAAATGGTACTGGAATGAGACCGGGTGAACGTCAGCAGCAATATTTTCAGGTTGTCAATAATCCCGGTTCATTTGCCATTAACGCAATGGATGATAAGCAACTGACAACTGCTGGTATTTATGTTGATGTGCTACATTACGGAGATTACCCTGAAGATGCTATTGAAAAAGAGGGCTATCGGACTCTACGCAGGACTACTACAAAGCTCTACCCCCCTAAAGAGCTTATCTCAAAACATGCACACCCACCTGGCTATTTTGGCAGTAATCGGGAATTAGACGTTGAGCATATACTCGTATATAATATGGTAGATTGGGGAGGGGATTTCCCTTCGTCAAGTGCATCCGGAGCACCAATAGTCTATCATGAGTCAAACGTAGCCATAGGTATTCATACCACTTCTGTTCATGCAGGCGGATTGGATGAAGAAAGCATAGTTTTGACCGGAGCCATCGGATTCAAGAATGACTACCTCCGTAATGCACTAAGCAACTTCATTAAAGATGCTATATACGTAGATGCCGAAGGATTGTATGATGACGGCGCTAATGGTCAAATTGATAAACCTTATCTAACTGTAAGTGAAGGAGTGCAGCAGGCCGCCGAGCATGATATTCTTAGCATTGCTCGTGGTTCATACGACGAAAGCGTGACGATTGACAAGCCACTTAAGTTAAGTGCTCCAGTAGGTAAGGTAGTGATTGGTGCATCAAGCAGCGCTAATCATCGATCAGCTCGTCCGATTATTCCCTTTGATCTGTACGAAGATGATCCTTCTAACGTGCTTTCTGATGAATACAGCCTATTGAAAGAGCAATCCTCATTACAAAGTTTTCCCAACCCCTTCACTCACCAAACTGAACTGCACTACACGCTGAAGGAAGATAGCCCAGTGCAAGTAAAAGTCTATGATTTGATGGGGCAGGAAGTGCAGACGCTAGTAGAGGAAGAACAACTGAAAGGCGCGCATCACTTACATTGGGATGGGCACAACCAACTGGGAAAGATGACACCCAATGGATTGTATATTATCCAACTCAATACTGGCGAAGAAACATCCACGGTCCGAGTCATAAAACAGTAAAACCTTTTATACTAACTAAATCCCCCAGCATACTTGGGGCTACATATAAAAATAAAGTTATGAAACCCTTATTTGCCTTATTTATATCCTTTGTCTTAATCGGAATGATAGCTCACCGCAGTAGCGAACCTCGCCAATCGGTAACCACTGGCCTACCCCAGCAGACAACTGCCTGGTGTGTGCTTGAGAACGAAAACTACGCTTTTTGGGATAAAAGCTTTGATCGCTACGCTAGCTACTGGCTGGAGCAATTTCCTATTAATTCAGGTGAAGAAGTCCGCAAGGTGAATAACCTTCGGATTCATCAAGCCAGTGACTGGGCGCATCCTTATCAATACGAAAAAAATACCGAAGAAGTGGATACACTTCAGGTTAATGATGCATTTACGACCACCGAATCTATTCGGGCGATTTACTAAAGAAGAAAAAACAATGAAACCTATCTTATTCATGATTATTTCAGTGCTATTCCTGGGCCTGATGACGGCTATTGTCTCAGTGGGAGGCACCAGCCCCCGCGAGCGATCGTACCGACAATACGAACGAAACCGCGATGCTATTCTGGAAATTATTGAACAGGAAGCTTACGCCACCTACGAGCAAAATACGAAGCGTTGTGCCAACTACTGGGCTAATGAAGATTACGTGCGTTCTCAAGGTGGACAATTGCACAAAGTACTTAGCAAGGGAAATGAATCAGACTCGGCTAGCTCACTTCTGGATAACAATCTACTGAATAATCACCCGCAAGTGAAACTTAAGCATATTAACCTCAAAATATATCGAAACGCCGCCTGGGTTACTTACCAACTGCACACATCGGGCGGAAAAGTGCAGCACGAAACCCGATTTCTGGAAAAGCAAGGTAACCGCTGGAAAATCGTGTATCGGAGCTGGCTCCGCACTGACCAAGACTCATAAAAATATTATTAAACCAAACCCAAAAATCAAGTATTATGAAAACGACAATTTTGTATTTTATCACCATCATAGCACTTGCTATGACCTTAGGCAGTTGCCAAACCGAAGAAGTAGCTCCTTTACGACCTATTGGTTGGCTACCGGGAGATAAAACCCCTCACCCCATTCCCACTAGTATTCCTCCTGCGGAAGTTATTCGTACCGAATTTAGTGGGGCTACCAAATGGCGAATCACCTTCAACGATCCAAAATTTGAGCTAAAGTGGGCGTATCAGCGATTTTTTAGCACGGTAGATGGCTCGTTTCGGAATCTGGCTGACCTTAATAGTAGCATGAAAGCTACCAGCCGAGTGGATATGGATTTTCTGTTTGGATACGCCCGATCTCCTCACCAGTACGATAACCATCTTACGTATCCTGAGGCAGCCGTTATGACGAAGTTCAAGCCTTCCGACATGAGCGCCTGGGACTTAGCAGTTGCTACGGAACTAAATCCTACGGAATTTCAAACTGCCTTTGAGAGCAGCCCTTTTGAAGCAGTCTCTTTCCAGCCCTACAATTACGATAAGTACGGCGATGAGTCTAGTCTTTACCAAGACGGCGACATATTCCTGTTCAAGACCGACCGGAACCCGGCTCGCTACGGAGCTATCCGCATCGTGGAGGCATCTCTAATTTACCAGGGTATTGGCCCTCGCATCGTGGAAGTTATTGTACAAGCGGATAACAATGTCTTTCAACTGAAAAACTAACTATACATAGTCACCAGAAATCATGAAATATCTAACTATAATTATTCTCGCACTCCTCAGCGCAGTATTGCTACCGGGTTGCCAGTCAGATGACACTAGCTCTATATTCCCCGTCAGTAAGCGCCCTACCTCTCCGGGCGGGTACGCACCGACACTTACTACCCCTATTCCACCCACATCAGTTGAAGAAGAGGTGCTGGATGGAGCCAAACGTTGGTTAATTACCTTCAGTGATATTAACTACGATTTGCACTACTTGCATCAGCGATTCTTTAGCACCACCGATGGTAGTTTTTACAACATCAAGCAACTGCACCTGAGTGCTAATGCTACGGCTAAGGCTGACCTGGACTTTCTGTTTGGCCGAATACAATCCATTGATGGCTTTCTGTTAACCTATCCCGAACAAGCGGCAGCTACCCAGTTTAAGCCCTCGAATTTGACAGCAGGAGAACTGGCATTCATCGTCGATAATGATCCGGCTCAGTTAGAAAATGCTTTTGAAAATAGTATTTACGCGGCTACTGATGTGCAGCCTTATGACTACGTTGAGGACAAGTATAATTTTGATTACTATGAGACAGGTGACATCTTTTTGTTCAAGACTGACCGTACTCCGGCTCGCTACGGTGCTATCCGTATTGTGCAGTCTGAAGCAGATTTCTACGCCAACAGCCGTACGGTAGAAATTACTGTGCAAACCGGCAATAGCATTCAGAAATATAAAAACTAGTCACTCATCTCTCCTATCAAAGATCAACTAATTTATCAACCAACCTCTAACTCTTATCAGCATGAACTCGATTATGGAAAAAAATCTCTTCGAAAAAATTGGTGGTATGGCTACTGTAGATATCGCTGTAGAAATATTTTACCTAAAAGTACTAGCTGATGATGCCATCAGCCACTTTTTTCGATGGACCAATATGGACGCCCAAATTGCCAGGCAAAAAGTTTTTCTAGCTTACGTTTTCGGGGCACCACTTAATTACAGCGGAAAGAATATGCGCGATGCCCACGCCCATTTGGTAAAACGAGGACTAAATGAAAGTCACTTCAATGCAGTGATAGGTCATTTAGTGTCTACCCTACAAGAGTTATGCATAGGGGAAGATTTGATAGATGAAGTATCCAGGATTGCCGAAAATACGCGCAACGACGTGCTAGGACATACAAGTTAGATTAATGAATAGAGAAGTAGTTTTTCGAGCAAGGGTGTTTCAATGAAATGCCCCTGCTTCCTTTTTAGAATTCTATTTTCCCATAATCAAGAAGTAATACAATCATTCAGTCTCGTGACTGTACAAAAAAGAGAAACTATAAAGCTAAGCCAGCTTAGTAGAAGAATATAATAGAGAAGTAGTGAGCAAGAGTATTCTACTGGAGTACTCCTGCTTTTTTCTTACATCATCAAAATAACTAACCCATGACAACAGACATTTTAGAAGTGCCGCAACCGCAACAATCTGCGGTAGAACATGATGAACGCAGCCTACACCGTATACATGCCTTCGTAGAAGCAGTAATTACCGGTTACAGGCAGGGCAAAGTATCTCTCAGAAAAATGAATGAAGTGTACAGAGGCTTTGGAGAAGACTTTCTGACTAATACGATCCAAGGGCATGGTTGGCGAAAACCCTTCGGCTATGCTGGAGACTTTCTAATGATTGATAAAATTTATACCCACCACACGGCTAAAGAACCGGCATTCCAAGTATGGGATGAGTATTTTCATCGACAGGCTGCCCCCCAGGCCGTACGCAATCGTAAGGAATACTTTAAGCAACTAATGAGGGATCGGATGATTGGCCAGAGATCATTCGCCCTATTGAATGTTGCTAGTGGGCCAGCCCGCGACCTAGCCGAGGTATACGCTGATTTGAGTCATCCCCAGCAGCTTCATACTACCTGCGTAGATATGGACAAGCACGCCATTGCTTACGCCAAAAGCCTCAACTTATCGTATTTGCCCTACATAAATTTTGTGCAGAAAAATGTGCTTCGTTTTCATTCCGAACAAACATTTAATCTGATCTGGTCGGCGGGCTTATTTGATTATTTTGATGATAGACTATTTGTAACTCTGCTTCGCCGATTTAAGGATTACTTGAAACCAGGTGGGGAAATCGTGATTGGTAATTTTAACCAAGATCATAACCCTAGTCGAGCCTACATGGAAATTTTTGGTGATTGGTTTCTGTATCATCGCACTGAGCAGCAATTGGTTGACTTGGCCACAAAATCGGGTTTTGAGCATTGGCAACTCAGCGTTAACCCTGAGCCAGAGAATGTCAACTTATTTCTGCACATTAAAACCAGTCGAAACTAGCATTTGGCTAGTTAAATACCAATCTGCAAACAATTGGTACCAAACTGAAAAGCCCTAGGATCTATTTCTCGGCAGATAGAAAGGCGGATCTTTGCAAATAACGACTACCTCACTAAAAACTTAACTCGACTACAACCATAATCTTTACTTCGAATACAACCAATAGCATCATTAACCCTTACAACCCCTATTCCCGTGAAAATTACAACCTTAACCAGCTTATTGTTGGTCTTCATTACCTTTAACCAAGGTCTGGCATTTCCAGTCCCTGAGCGTACTGCCAATACCAGTAATCAAATACCTGGATTCTCCGTAGAATTGATGGAGCCCTTTAGAGCAACCACTGACCATCTACAACAAAAGCTACGGAAGGCCCGACGAAAGCGGGCTTTCCTGCGGTACATGTTTTACTACATTCATCGCAAGCACCTGAAGCGTTACAAGCAGTACAGTTTACTAACCGATGTGATGAAAAACGGA
Source organism: uncultured Flammeovirgaceae bacterium (assembly GCA_937884755.1). Lineage (GTDB taxonomy): Bacteria > Bacteroidota > Bacteroidia > Cytophagales > Cyclobacteriaceae > Tunicatimonas. Next base: position 3,964 of record CAKZYJ010000303.1, on the reverse strand, counting down.
AGCTACGATTGCGTTTCTGGCTCAGCCCTCTACGCCCTGATGTTGGAGGAGTACGGTTTTTCGTATCAGATCTGGGAAATGGATTACCATGTGTACCTAACGGTAAGCGTAGATGATATGACCTTCGTGCTTGAAACTACTGATCCAGTACATGGATTTATTGAGCTACCGAAGGAGATCGCTGAACATCGGGAATACTATGAGCAGCAAGCCGAGTTACTTCATCAAGAAGCAGGGAGTAATGATCCATTGATTCATCGCTCTATTACACTAACCCAACTGGCTGGTTTGCAACTTTATAACCGAGCGATTAACGCCTGGAATAACCGCCAACAAAAACAAGCGCAGCAGTTTGCCGCGCAAGCATTAGATTACTATCCGGCTGAGCGGATTGCCTGTCTGGCTCAGTTTATCGCTCATTAAGGAGAGGTAGTTTTTTTGGTTAAAAGAAGACAAGTAGGTGCACTCTGCTGGGGTGCGCTTACTTTTTTATGATATTTGAATATAAAACAACCAATAAGAATGGCTCAAGTAAAAATTTACGGACTAGAATCATCGCTAAGCCTTATTAAAGCTAGGCTTTCCGACACTATTCATCGCTGTGTAGTAAAAACCCTGAAGATTCCGGCCGACAAGCGGTTTCATCGATTCATCTTACTGGATCAAGAAAACTTCTACTATCCCGTAAACCGCACAGAATCCTACCTAATAATTGAATTGATGTTGATAGCTGGTCGTAGTGCTGAAACCAAGAAAAAACTAATCAAGCTCCTGTTCCAGGAAGTCAGTGAAGTTTTAGGTATCTCTATTACAGATATTGAGGTATGCATTCTGGAAATACCCGCTGCCAACTGGGGCTTTCGGGGAACGACTGGCGATGAAGCATCATTACCGTATTCCGTTGATATTTAATGCACAATAGTAGTGGCCACTACGGTAGTAGTCACTATGGTCATAGCCGCTACGGCTGATTGGGCAGCCTTAGTAGGCTTATTCTTCTGGGCAAAGTAGCGTCGGCGTAGTACTGAAATCATTAAAAAAACTAAATCACCAACTATGCAAAAGATTATCTATTACGTAGCAAGTTCCCTAGACGGTTACATTGCAGGTAAAGATGACGATGTAAGTCAATTTATCTTGCAAGGAGAAGGGGTTGATAAGTATCAGTCAGACCTTGCCAACTTCGAGACGGTAATCATGGGTAGAAAGACCTATGAATTCGGTTATCAATTCGGACTGCAACCGGGGCAGCCGGCGTATCCTCATATGCATCATCATATCTTCTCAAACTCATTGGCGATAGACAGCCTATCGGAGCAGGTTCAGATTGAGAAACTAAGCGTTAGCCGAGTTGAAGAGATCCGGGAAAACGCTACAACCGATATTTATTTATGCGGGGGTGGGCAGTTTGCTGGTTGGTTATTGGAAAACGGTTTGATTGACCAATTAAAACTTAAGCTGAACCCTGTTGTGCTCGGAAGTGGAACCAAACTCTTCGGCAGTTCAACGGCCAATGAAAATTGGGAACTTATTGACAGGGAATCATTCTCCGATGGACTTCAAATTCTAACTTACGACAAGAAAAAATAAAAGTACTAGCTATAGCCGGTGAATAAGCTAGCTGACAATACCTCCATTTTTGCTTTATGGAAGAAAAAAGAACAAAATGAGTATCAAAGAGCCCGTAAAAATTAAAAGGCTTCAGGCAGGAGACTTGAACAAGTTCGCTGACCTCATCAAATTATTTGAAGAAGTTTTCGAGATGGAGAATTTTTCAGTTCCTACTGTAAAGCATCTTCAAAACCTTCTCAATCGCACCGACTTTGATGTATTCGTAGCCTTTAAAAATGACCTAGTTGTAGGGGGATTAACAACCTATGTATTGGAACAATATTATTCGGAAAAACCTCTGGCATACGTCTATGATTTGGCGGTGGACACTAATCTTCAAAGACAAGGAATAGGAAAGAAACTTATGGAAGAAGTGAATAAATTCTATAAGGAGAAAGGGTTTGAAGAAATATTTGTACAAGCGGACAAGATTGACGATTACGCGATTGAGTTTTATAGGAAAACTAATCCATCAACAGAAGGGCAAGTAGTCAATTTTTCTTACTTGCTGAATAAATAATAAGAAAGTATAAAAGCACAACAAGATATATAGTCTATACCCTGCGGAATACACACCATATAAGCAACCGTTGTGCTTCATTACAAAAGACTAAAATAAAAGGTAAAATATGCCATCAATAAGGACGATAGAAAGCTTCATCAAAGCTGTTGAAGAATATCCACATGACCAAGTAATAAAAAATTACTACGCAGAAAATGCCTCTATCCAAGAAAACCAAAATACGCCAAGAATCGGAATTGAAAATTTAGTTAAAAATGAACGAAAAATGCTTCAGAAAGCCATAAAAGTCTATTCTGAATGCATAAGACCGTTCTTCCGTATAGAGGATACGGTTGTGATAAGATGGAAATTTCGATTTGAATGGATGGATGGTTCTATAACCGAAATTGAGGAAATAGCCTATCAAAAATGGAATGGAGAAAAAATCTATCAAGAACAATTCTTCTACGATCCCAAACAATTTGTTCCTAAAAAAAGGAGCTAAAGAAAATAACGATAAACGACGTTTTAGAACAGGAACCTTTAATATATGACACCACTCCCATTTAGCTTAGTGCTTGTTTCAATATTCACCCATGCCTACTGGAATTATTTAATTAAAAGCTCAAAAAACAAACATGCATTTACTAGCTTAAGTAAGCTGGTGGAAGTCACTATTTTTGCAATTCCTGCCCTATACGTTTTATCCACCACTGAATTCCGAATAGAGTTCTTCTTACTCATTTTGGTGGCTGCTTCAATAACATTTTTAAACTACTTTTTTTTGGCAAGTGCCTACAAATACGGAGATCTCTCATTGGTATATCCAGTATCCAGGTCAAGTATTATTTTTCTCCCTATCATGGCTTATTACTTTATTGATGAAAGAATTGATACTACAGGCGGGATAGCCATTTTCACCATCCTATTAGGAACCTTTGTGATGCATATGGAGTCGCTTTCTTTTCAAGGAATAAAGACAATAATTAAAAGCATAAGCAACAGAGGAAGTCTATATGCAATACTGGCCGCACTCACTGTGGCCGGTTATACCCTTTGGGATAAGATCTCCATTTCTAAGATAGAACCTTTTCTTTACTTCTACCTGTACACGCTCATAGTGGCTATTTTGTACAGTTCTTTAACCTTTATCAAATTCAAAAAAAATATGTTAAAAAAGGAGTGGGAATTAAACCGAGGTAGAATTATCCAAGTTGGTTTTTTTAACAGCTTTACCTACATCCTGACACTAACCGCTTTAGCAATGAGTAAAGCTACTTACGTAGGAGGGGTAAGGCAATTAAGTATCGTAGTAGGTGCCTTTCTTGGTTATAAACTACTAGGTGAAGATATGAGCTTACCAAAGATTACTGGTATAATAATTTCCCTAGTCGGTGGTAGTTTAGTCTACTTGGCAAAGTAACACCTGGCAACATGACCAAAAATTAGTATAAAGGCGAAATAAATTTATGAAGCAAGTAACCCAGAGATAATACCGTTACACATCCAATGAAAAATATACTATTGATTTTCTATTTATGCCTGAGTGCATTGGGCGTTCAAGGACAAACTCAAAAGGACTCACTGGCCATTAAACAAGTTGCGTTGGACTACATTGAATCCCAGCATAATGTGAAGCCCGAACAATTTGAACGAGCGGCTCATCCCAGATTGGTTAAAAGAACTTTTTGGACGGACAAAACAACGGGAAAGGAGTACTTGAGAGAAACCTTTACCGATGCTATGATTCTACTAGCCGAAACCTACAACCGAGATGGAGACCAGTTTCCGGCGAACCCGAAAAAAGAAGTTATCATACTGGATATTTATGATAAAACCGCCTCGGTGAAA
>CAKZYJ010000302.1 GCA_937884755.1 uncultured Flammeovirgaceae bacterium | reverse complement strand
TTGGCCGATTTATCAATCTGTATTTCTTTTAAAAAACTACTTTAACCCATCACCATATAACTGAGTTGCTACTGAAGGGTCACCTTTTCCAGAAAAAGAGGCTCTGTTAATACTATTATAAATTACAAAATGCATATTACGAACTTTGCAAATATTTGACCTTCAAATACTTATAAATTTGTAATTTGACATTTTCAATTTGAAATTAGTATAATAAAGAACTTGTAGCTGGCTTAGAACTGGTTTATGTTGATCCATACTTTCTCGTCCTTTGTCAATGCGAGACTGCTGTTAAGCTGACTTCATGACGAACAGCGCAGAAAAATCTGCTGTCCGTTTCCGAAAACCCAATCTGAACGTTTTGATTATTTCATAGTTTTAGTCGTTAAACGCTATAAAATAGCAAGTACTGAAAAAGTAATGAACGTGCTTGCAAAACAAGTGAGAATGAGATCGAATTGCCCGGTAAGTTATGCGCTTGATTTTTTCGGGGATAAATGGACGCTGCTGATCATCAGAGATTTAGCCCTAGAGCAAAAAAGATTTTACAAGGATTTTCAAGGCTCCAAAGAGGGTATAGCCACCAATATTTTGTCTGATAGACTTAAGAAATTGGAGAACGTTGGAATAGTGCGGTCTGCTGTTTATGAGCAAAAGAAAACCCAAAAAGAGTATTTCCTAACTCAAAAAGGAAAAGATTTAATCCCAATATTACTGGAGATGATGGTTTGGTCGTTTAAATACAATAATGAACTGAATGTCACAGAAGAGTTTATTCAGAAAATAAAGACCAACCGGGCAGAAGTAATCAAGTACTTTCTGTCGCAATTAGACGGTGAATAACTCACGCATACTAAACTAACCAATCAAGTTAGCTAAAAGGGAGATTCGCTGGCTCCATCAGCTGGTATACAGAAACCGTAAAGCTAGACCTGGAAGCCTATTGCCTAATTGAACGGGACACCTCACTCAGCCCTACTCGCCATCAACTGAATAATTTTCGTAGATTAATAATCTGATAATCAGAAATTTATCTTCCGTTTACATGAGGATTTCTTATTCTCTGGCACCGGGAAAGAGAGTGAGCTAGATAAAAGAAACTGCTGTAGAGGAAAGTGTGACGGCGTATGCAGACTGAAATGCTTAAAATCCTTAATCAGGTGCATCTGGTCGTGAAAATGATATTTGTAGGCAAGGCCTACCCAACTAACTTCTGCTTGCTGTTGCATTACCTCAGTAAAGAGATGTGTAAATCGGACGAGGCGGGAGAAATACTTGGGCGAACATCCTTTAAATTCGGCAAAGAGTCTTCTAAACTGCCGCTCACTCAGGCAGGCTTCTTCGGCTAACCTCACCGTATTGATATTACCACAGTGTTGTCGAATTAGATGAATAGCGGCTTGCATCCTCTGAATTCCCTTTACATCTAAGTCGGGGGGTAAGTATGGTAGAAGATACCTTTCTACGACTGTAATCTTCTCCGATGCAGTCTTTGCTTCGGCCAGCAGGCTCGACAGCACGGATAGTCCCTGATTGCCGGTATCTTCTACAAGGGCGCAACGGTCGGTAAACACCTGTGAATCTTCCCGGAAAAGAGCATGAAAACCGGTATCGGTAAACTCTACGGAAAAAGATTTTAGCTGGGAGGTGCTAGATGCAAAGCTGTAAGATTGGGTAGTAAGGCCCAACAGAAAAGGCTCAGACGAAGTAAATTGCTTATTCTTAAGCCTAATGCAGACTTCGTTGCCACAGGGAATATTGAGCACGCAGCGGGTAGACGCGGGTACCATTTGCGTAAAGCCGCTTATTGCTTCCAATTCTATCAGGTGGTAACTTTTGATGAAAGGCTTAAGTGCGGGATGTACGGGAGGCAGGCTCAAGGTCATAGATGAATATTTTTGAGCAGAATTACCGGTCGCAAGATGTCCGATTTTTACTATACTTCTTACAGCAAGCCTACGAAATTTACGGCCAAATACCGGAAAGTAAAATGGAGATAATAAAAAACAAAGTAACTGGCGATAGTATGCGAGTTTACCGCTCATCTTTAGATGGTGACGAAAATGATTTTGAATTGGAGGTAACGCTACACCCTCATAGCCAATGGTCAAAGTTTCCTCATTTTCATCTTGGCGCTACCGAGACCTTCAAAGTAGTATTGGGGCAATTGAGTATGATGGTAGGTGATAAGGAGATAGTTCTAACTCCCAATTCTGAGGAAGTTATTGTGGGACGCAATGAGGTGCATTGCTTCTGGAACAATACCGACGAATACGTAACCTTTCGTAGCGTGATTAGTCCGGGAACAGTTATTGAAAAAGGCATACGAGCAACGTATGCTTTGGCTAATGCTGGCCGGATGAACAAACTAAACATGCCCCGCAACCTCTTTGAGCTAGCCATACTAGGCGAGACGCTCGATAGCTATTCGCCAAAGCTGCCTTGGCGACTACAGAAAGCCCTAATACATCTGTTAGCCGCAACAGGAACATTACTGGGCTACCGAAAACGTTTTGAACGCCTAGTAGAGCAGAACTCTACCAACCGAAAGCTTAAATTTGACCTGAAACAGTTAGAAAAATGAGCGCTATTACGCAAAGCCTAGCTGCTACTCATGGTTTCAAAGTTGCGCATTATATCTTAAGCAGTTTGCTTAAATGGCGCTGTTGAATTACTAAAGTTTATCTAGCGCTTTCACCAGCTTAATTTAGTGAATATAAGAAGTCCGACTTTTCATACTATGGAGCAACACAATTAGCAGCTCTAGACTTTGCCCATTAACTGTATTTCGTTAAAAGGAGCACTAGCACGGTGTTAAACCGAATTTCTTTGCCAATCGTAGTAAGTTCCAATGCTGTTTTTCTGATTAGTTTGAAATAGACTTTTAATCAATAAGGTTAGAGAAATCTTCCAGAAAGTTAGATATGAAGTTATCGTAGTACCCGAGCTTTCTTTGTTCTTTCTTGATCACTAGATAGTGTGCTCTCTTTAAACCATGCTTGCCAATTCTTTTAAAGACCAAGTCCTCCGACAGCTTAAAGGGCTTCAGCGTCCACTCCGGAAGGCACATTATCCCCATATTGGCTCTAACCATCTCTAAGGATACTTCGGTGAACGGAATAGCCGATATTTTCTTAGGTGATATGCGATTAGGTTTCAGAAAATGCTCGTAGACCGATACATTTTCCATAGGAAACGAATTAATCAAAAGATGTATATCAGCAAAGTGACTGGCATCCAGATAGGGTAAGTCATTTAGATAGTTTTCTTTGTGGATAACTGCCTTGATCTCATCTTTAAAAACCTTAACTGAAAATAAGGATTCGGAAGCAGGCTCAGTAGTTACGATGGCCACATCGATTTCATTGGATAGTATCTGGGAGATTGTTTGGTGGGTAGCACCCAGACTTAGATCAATCTCAATTTCTGGATACAGAATTGCCATTTTCTGAACAAAAGCCGGTAATCCGTGAAAGAAAGACTGGCACTCAGCACTCACTTTTAATGTACCCTTGGCCCCCTCTTTTATTTGCCGAATGGTGTTAAAGCCATCTTCTAGCGTTTTTAGAAGCTGTTTGCCCAGTTTATAGAGTTCTTCCCCTTCCTTGGTCAGTTGCCAGCGATTTCTACTCCTCAAAAAAACTTTAAAGCCCAATCGATCCTCCAGTTCCCGCAACTGATGGCTCAATGCCGACTGAGTCAGAAACAGCCGGTTCGAAGAGTTGGCGATATTACCCTCTTCTACAATCGTTTTGATGAGTCGAAAATACTTTAGTTCCATGAGAGCAATTTACGATTTATATACATTGGGTGTAGTTGAAAAAACTTCAACGAAGGGTTGCAAAACATCTCATCTAAAGTCCTGACCATAAGGCTATAAGCATCCGTACTTGGTGATAATACCAAAAAAATAATCCAAATGCGGCTGCTATCAATCACCCTCACTTTCGTATCTATTTATAGTTTCGTACCGCTACTCGCGCAACAGAAGATCATCCAACCAGCCAAAAAAATCTACACTACCGCTGCCATTACCAACTACCTGATACCTGAGGTTGACGGTAAGTTAGACGAAGCAGTTTGGTATCAGGATGAAAATTCAACTTGGGCAACTGACTTTATCCAACGAATGCCTAATGAAAATACCACCCCTTCTGAGCAGACCTCCTTTAAAATAGTGTATGATTCCAAATACCTCTACATAGGTATTCGGTGCTATGATGCTACGCCCGATCAAATCAACAGTCGAATGTCTCGTCGAGATGGGTTCAACGGAGATTGGGTAGAAGTTGTCTTTGATAGCTATCACGACTTGCGATCCGCCTTCTCATTTACGGTGAGTGCGGCAGGGGTTAAAAGTGATAAAAGTATTTCCCTCAACGGAGCGAAGGAAGACTTAGCGTGGAATCCGATCTGGTACACTAAAAGTGATGTCAACCAACATGGTTGGACTACCGAGATGAAAATACCGCTCAGCCAGCTACGGTTCGGCGACAGTCCGCAACAGGTATGGGGACTTCAGGTACAAAGAAGACTACTACGAAAGGAAGAGTTATCTACCTGGCAGCGGGTTCCGTTGAACGCTCCCGGTTGGGTAAGCGAGTTCGGCGAGTTACACGGTCTGATCAACCTGAAACCTCAACAGCAATTAGAGATTCAGCCCTTTGCGGTTGGCTCCGTCCAAACTTTTGAGAAAGAGCCTCTCAACCCTTACCGAAACGAAAACATTACATCGATGAACTTTGGGTTGGACGGTAAGGTAGGTGTGACCAATGATCTCACCCTTGACTTCACGGTTAACCCTGATTTCGGTCAGGTGGAAGCTGATCCGGCGGCGATAGCCTTAGATGGGTTCCAGCTCTTTTTTGAGGAACAACGTCCCTTTTTCGTGGAGAATAAGAATATCTTTGACTACCGGTTTTCGGCTCCAATCATCGGAGGAATTTACAGTAGTGACAATTTATTTTACTCGAGAAGGATAGGAAGAAGCCCGCAAGCCCATGTCTCGCCACTACCGGGCGAATACGTAAGTGCCAACCAGCAGACCACCATTTTGGGAGCAGTTAAGTTCAGTGGAAAAACCAATAAAGGTTTATCAGTTGGCGTCTTAGAGAGCGTTACTGCCCCAGAATACGCTGAAATCTCAGGAGACGAGGGGGTGAGAAGGCAGCTTATTGAGCCTACGACAAATTATTTCGTTGGAAGGGTTCAGCAGGATTTTAACCACCGAAACACCTTTATCGGAGGCATCTTCACCGCAGTAAATCGTGATAATAACGAGTACACCAACTTTCTGCACGAATCTGCTTACACCGGCGGGGTAGATATCATGCATCAGTGGAAAGACCGTACCTGGTACCTGAGCGCAAACCTGGTGATGAGTCATGTGAAAGGTAGCCGCAAGGCCATACTGCGTACTCAAACCTCCATTCCGCACCTGTTTCAACGGGAAGACGCCAGTTATGCTACCCTGGATTCTACCCGAACATCGTTAACCGGTACGGGTGGGGATATCAAGTTTGGCAAAGCCGGTAACGGGCATGTTCAGTTTGAGTCAGGCCTTACCTGGCGTTCTCCTGGGTTAGAACTCAACGACATTGGATTTATGCGCGAGGCGGGGGTTATTCAACATTATTTCGGCATCACTTACAGTTCTATCAATTCATTTGGAGCTTTCCGGAATGCTAGTGTTGGGTACAAACATTGGATCAACGGTGATTTTGATGGTAATCTAAACTACATTGATTGGGATATCGAATTAAATGCTACTTTCAAGAACAACTGGTCAGCTACGTTTGGGGTATTTTCTCAACCCCATAATTATTCCAATTCGTTACTCCAGGGCGGGCCAAGAATACAACTAGCTAAACAGTACGGTACCTGGTGGGGGGTTACATCTGACACTAGGAAAAAGCTATTCGCTAGCTATTCCGGCTGGACAAAAATGGGGGGAAGCGGCAGCTACTACTTACTAGAAAATAGTATCGGACTTACGTATCAGCCCGTTGATAGGCTTAGTGTTTCACTTAGGCCCAAGTATACGACGATCAATCACCGGTTGCAATACAATGAAACTCAGCAGTATCAGGGAGAGCCAAGATACATCACCTCTATGCTCGATCAGCGGACATTTAGTCTTCCGCTAAGGTTTAACCTTGTCATCAATGCCAACCTGGCCATTCAGTACTACAGCGAGCCATTTATCACTACCGGTAAATACCGAAACTTCAGTTATGTTGCTTACACTTTATCATCTATTGAGAACGATCAACTGCATTTCTTTACTGCCGATCAACTAAGTAAAGATGCCATTAGCGGAGATATTGAAGTTGACGAAAACCGAGATGGTGCATCTGACTATCACGTTAGCAATCCTGATTTTTCCTTTGCTCAGTTCCGGTCAAACCTTGTGCTTAGGTATGAGTATCGACCGGGGTCTGAAATATTTCTGGTTTGGTCACAAGGCGTATCGGATCGCGGAATGCCCAGAAACAATCTTACAGAAGGACTCAAGGAGCAGGTCTTCCGTAAAACGCTCGATAATACCTTTCTCATTAAGATGACGTACCGGTTCCATAAGTAGTAGGTTGACTTGTAGCGCATATATAGGCACTCTCTTTTTTACTGATATTGGCGAAACGATGGATTTCTTTTGAGAGTCAACGCCATCTACAAGCTAGATAATATGCCCCTCTATGTGACAAATAATTGTTATCTTGGGACATCATCCTATGCTACGACTTATCAGCTATACTTTTTGCCTCATACTTACTTTAGGCAGTCCCCATTTATCGGCTCAGGATAAAGTGGATAGCTTGCGTAATGCGCTAGAGCAGCTTGCTGAGAAAGACACTGCCTATGTAATGACGCTACTTCGGCTAACCAGTAAGGTTCGCCCTCAAGATACCAAACTAGCTACTACTTATGCCGAAGAAGCCGTAGCTTCAGCTCGCCTACTGAACGCACCCAAGGTGACTAGTAAAGCCATCAACATCTTAGGAATTTGCTACGGAATGCAAGATAAGTACCCCGAAGCTATTCGTGCCTTTCAAGAAGCGATAAACGTAGGGAAAAGTATTGATTTTAAGCTACTGATAGCAGAAAGTAACAATAATCTAGCCCTGGTATACAAACGTATAGGAGACTACGCTACCGCTATGCGCTACCAAGTAAAAGCAGGTAAACTATACGATTCACTGGATTACCAAATCGGTATTGCCCGAAATAGTAATAATCTGGGTGGGGTATTTAACCGGCTGGAAGAGACTGAGCAGGCCGAGGTATTTTACCAAAAGGCCATAACTAGCTACAGCAAGCTGAATCATGAACGAGGTAAAGCTTCAGCTCAGTTGAATTTAGGACTACTGTACAATAAGCTAGAAAAGTTTGATACAGCCCGCCCTCTGCTGGATAGCGCGCTTACTTACGCCACTCAAAATAATATACTGACCGATAAGATCCTTGCCCTGCTAGGACTGGGTGATCTCTACCTTCGTACTGCCTTGGGGGAAGGGGAGGGTATATACCCTAAGACTTCGGAAAGTGATCAGGCCGAGTACTACTTTTTAATTGCCCTTCGCGAAGCAAAACGATTAGGAGTGGATGAGTCGCGGGCTGCCGCCCTGTTCAACCTTTCTTATCTGGAAGCCAACCGAGGAAGCTCCGCCAAAAGTATTCAATACGCTAGGCAAGCTAAGCTCTTAGCTGACTCGCTGGCTACCCCGGCCATACAATCACAAGCCGAAGAAGCCTTATCGTTTGCTTACCAAAAAGCCGGAAGGTGGGAACAAGCTCTCGAGCACCATAAAAACCATAAAGCCTGGCAGGATAGTATCTTCAATGAGAAAACCGCAGCACTCTATAAATCACAGCAGGTGCAGATGGAAGTCGCTCAAAAAGACCGCGAACTGGCCTCACAGGCAACCCAATTAGCTTCTCTTAATGAACGGGTAGCGTTAGAGAATCGTTGGAAGTGGACATTAGGAGGCGCTAGCTTATTACTACTGTTGGCCGGAGTGCTCTACTACCAGAAATTTCGCACCCGAAAAATCTACTCAGAACGTCTGGAAGCGCACAATGCACTAGTTACGAAACAGAAAGAAGAAATTGAAGCCGTCAAACTACAATTGGAGGCCACCGACGACACGATTAATTACTTCGCTTCTTCGCTCTACGGGAAAAATACGGTAGACGAAATTCTATGGGATGTAGCCAAGAACTGTATCTCCCGCTTAGGTTTGGAAGACTGCGTGATCTACCTGTTAGACGAAGAGCGAAATACGCTAGCACAAAAAGCTGCCTACGGCCCGAAGAACCCCAAAGACTTCACTATTCACAATCCGATTGAGATTCCGGTAGGACAGGGTATTGTAGGTTCGGTGGCTAAAACTGGCAAGGCTGAAGTAATAAACGATACCTCCCAGGATGCACGCTATATTACCGACGACGATACCCGTCTCTCCGAACTAACGGTACCAATTATGCATCAAGGGAAAGTGATTGGAGTGATTGATTCGGAACATCCGGAGAAAAACTTCTACACCGAGTACCACTTTAAAGCCCTGAAAACCATCACCGCCATTTGCGCCAGTAAGATTGCCCAGGCCCAAGCCAACGAGGAAGCACGGAAAGCCGAAGAAGCCCGTCAGGAAGCGGAGCGAATTAAAGCAATGGACTCCGTGAAATCCCGATTCTTTGCCAATATATCCCACGAATTTCGTACTCCGCTGCACTTGATCTTGGGTCCTCTACAAAGTCATCAAAACGAACAAATTCCGTCTCATGAATTAGGAATGATGCAACGCAATGCCCATCGTCTGTTACGCTTAGTTAACCAACTGATGGACCTTTCTAAGCTAGAAGTAGGCGAGCTACAGTTGGAATATCAGCAGGCTGATGTGTTTGAGTTTCTGCGAGCGATGGCCGATAGCTTTTTTCCACTAACGGAAGAAAAGCAGATTACCTACCAAATTGATATCCCCATTCGGCGCGCTCCGCTTAGGTTTGACCCCGACAAATTAGAGAAGATCGTCTACAATCTACTTTCTAACGCCATCAAATTTACGCCTCTAAAAGGAACAGTTAGCTTTCACGCCTCGGTAGAACCTAATCACCAACTGCGTCTCTCGGTGTCTGATACTGGACTGGGTATCCCCAATCACCTACAAGAAAAAATATTTGACCGCTTCTACCAAGTAGATGGCTCCAATACCCGAGCTTTTGAGGGTACGGGTATTGGTTTGTCACTGGTAAAGGAGTTAGTGGACTTGCACAGCGGAACAATCACTTTAGACAGTGCTAACCAGCAAGGAACCACGTTTGTAGTACTACTTCCGTTGCAAGCGGCTGAAGGAGATTGGGTAGAAGACTTAAGTATACCAAAGGGAATTACCCTGGAAATCACTGATAATGAAGAAGATAAACCATTGTCTGCATTCTCAGAAGATCTGCCTCAGTTGCTATTAGTGGAAGACACACCCGACCTACGTCGCTACATTCTTAACCATCTATCCGGTAAGTACCAAATACGAGAAGCTGTACACGGAAAGGAAGGTTGGGAGATGGCTACCGAACAATTACCGGATATTATCATTACCGACGTAATGATGCCCGAAATGGACGGGGTAGAGCTTACCCATAAGCTGAAGAACGATGAGCGCACCAGTCATATTCCTATTGTAATGCTTACCGCTCGCGACGACACTGCTACCAAACGAGCCGGTTTCCAGACCGGAGCCGACCAGTATCTGACCAAACCCTTTGATGTAGCCGAGTTGCACGACCGGCTACAAAGTCTGCTAAGGCAGCGTGACAAGTTACGGGAAAAATACGGTCGAGAGGTTACTCTACGCCCGAGCGATATAACAGTGAACAACCACGATGCGGTATTTCTGGAAAAATGCCTCCGATTGGTAGAGGAAAACCTTAGTGATTCAGACTTTGGGGTTGAGCACATACAGCGGGAAATCGGGATGAGCCGAATGCAACTGCACCGCAAACTGAAAGCCCTCACTAATCAATCCGCTACTGAGTTTATCCGGAACATTCGTTTGCAGAAAGCAGCACAGATGCTAGAACAAAATAGTGGGCAAGTAGCCGAAGTAGCTTACGAAGTAGGCTTTAACCACCTTTCTTACTTCGCAAAATCATTCAAAGAAAAATTTAGAATATCTCCGTCCGAATACGCTAAATCTCATCAAGAAATTCAGTAATGTTACCTTAGTGTCAGCATTCGTTACATCGGTGTTAGCCATTTTGCCATCTTGAACTAAGGGGGCATCTAGCTCATTTCTGCGTGTTACAATATTGTTCACCATTGGGAGCAGAGTGTTAAGCCGTTAGCCCGCTGAGCAATACTTTTGTAGCATAACATTTCCAGAAACCTAGTTAACAAACCCTTTAAAATCAACTTATGAAGACTCCTTATGACCAACGACGCGAACTAAGTATCCACGCTCGCCACTTCGGTGAGGCTAGTATTCAGGCCCGCCTAATGTACGGTTTACTATTATTAGTATTTGCACTTATGATGATTGTTAGTGGCTGGACTAACGACCGCTCTGACTATCTGAATACTAACGAAACACTAGAGAATATTGAGTTAGCTAAACAGGCTTTCGCCGTCCGCTACAGTGAGTAGGAAATTAACCCATTATACTTATTCAGTAACCACTTTATAAACCACAAAAACTAAAAAGTAGAATGAATTATCTAATGAAACCAATTTTGATAATGATACTAGGGTTCACCCTATCTCTGACCGCCTGCCAGGAAGATACCGAAAACCTGGCCCAAGGCAGCCGAAACGTACTGAGGCAACCCGTTGGCCCCGGTGATAAGGTGATCAATCCCGGAAATGAACCATACGCTTACCCGAATATCATTGAGAAGTACTATCCGGCTCGGTTAGCGAACTACCAGGGAACTAAAGCTTGGCGCATTGAGTGGCCCGAGTACTCAGGAGATATTGACCCTGACCAAATCCCGACGTTCTTCGCTACCAGTACCGGAGGCTTGAACAGCCTCAAATATATTAACAGTATTGATCCGCTAAACAAGAAGAAGCTAAGTTTCTCCCTCTTTAACGGTACCCGTCTGAAAGCCGCAGCCGTAGAGGAAACACTATGGGGCGGAGGAGCTCCTTCCGCAGAAGCAGTCTACTTCGGTAAAATTGATAAGTCGCTTGGCCATATAAAAGATTGGGTTACCACGCGTCCTAGTGCCTTTGAACTCAACTGGGAGAACACCGAAGACCTGGATTATGATGTTGAGTACCAGGAAGGAGACTTTTTTATCTATCAGATCCCTGGTCTCACTCCTATTCAGTACGGGGGTATCCGAATCGTCTCGGAGAATCCACGCATTATTGAAGTGTACCATGCTGTAAACAACTAATCGCTAATACAACTTTGCAAACCTAACCTAAGAATCAACAAACCATGAAAAGTGTAAAACAACTCACATTCCTTTTAATGATGGCTTTTTCATTGGCCTTTACTGCCTGCGAGGAGGATGCCGAAAATTTGAGCATTAACAAAAAAATAGCCCGGCCACCCCAGAGCGGACCAGGAGGTTTTACTGATCAGCCGGGAGGGGTACCCTACCCTAACATTATTGAGCAAACCTACATTCCCGACTATGATTGGTTCGCCCATACTAAATGTATTGCCTGGCGCATTGAGTGGCCCGCCTACGATGGCAGCGTAAACTCGGATCAAATTCCAAGTTTTTTCAAGACCGGCAACGGAGCGCTTAATAGCCTTGAGTACTTGCTAAGTATTGACCCGGTTAATAAGAAGAAGCTGAATTTCTCCCTTTATACCGATGAAAAGATTGAAGCGGCTAATGACATAGGAGAACTCTGGCCCTGGCCGGAATCAATTGAAGCTAAGAGTGTGTACTTCGGTAAGATTGACATGCCAGTTTCTACCATAGAACATTGGGCTACTGAACGGCCTAGCCAGTTTGAAAACTACTGGGAGTACGTTGATAGCATTGAGATTGAAATTGACTATCAGGCGGGCGATTTCTTTATCTACCATTTATCTGATGAAAATCAGTACGGTGGCATTCGTATTGTTTCTATGTCCCCTCGCATTATTGAGATTTATAAGGCAGTGCCTAATATTTAACCACACCAACTAAACCAGACGGGTAGGTAAACCTATCTACACCCCTCTTATTCACTATTAAAAAAACAAAACTCATGAAAAATTTAGTAACCAAACATAATTCAGCACTTAATAAAATGATCTTTCGCAGTGCTTGGCTGTTTATCCTAACCCTAGCCATCAGCAGCAACCTCTACGCCCAATTTGGGCTCGATCCTAATGTGGGAGACAGCAAATGGGAGGGCAGCAATGGAAAAATCTATACCCTGAGCGGAAAAGTAGGCATTGGCACCTCAAACCCCGCCCGAATGCTTGACGTTACGGGTGGTAGCAATAAGTATATCCGCCTTACCTCAGAGGGTGGTACTCAATACGCTAACACCGTGGCAGGCCTGGAACTAAAGCGTACTCTACAGGGTGGTCAATCTCTTACCTGGGATTTGGTTAACCAGGGAACATTTAAGATTCGCCGAAATACTAACACCTTGTTCATTATGGATGAGAATGAGGGGCAATTTGGTACCGAAACAAACAAGCTTACCCTTAACATACTAGGTAATTTTCTATATAATAATAACAATAAGCTAAGTGGCGGAGCTTTAGCATTACGATCTGGCAGTAGCACTATGCGCCTGAGCGGTAACCGGATTGAAAGTGAGAACGGGTTGTTTATCAATTGGATTTCGGATGACAATATTCGAATGACCCAGGGCGGAGACGTAGGAATAGGATCAATAGGAGCCGATGCCGGTGCTAAACTAGGCATCAAATCGGATAGCTGGCAATTGAACTTGCTAAACGACTCAAAGCTCTGGAAGATTGGAGTATCTAATTCGGATTGGGCCGTAGGTGAAGGTAAACTGGTATTTTCTAACAGTAATAGTTCTGGCAATGCCTTAATGGTGATGACCGAGCAAGGCCGGGTAGGCATTGGCACCACCACTCCCAGCCGCACTCTGGATGTAAGCGGTGTAGCCCGAGCTACCACAATGGAAGTTAAAGAAGAACTTGATGTAGACGGTAAAACCACTACCAAAGTACTAGAAATTACGGGCGGAGCGGACTTAGCCGAACCCTTTGAGATAGCAGATGCATCAGCGATTCAACCCGGTACAGTAGTAGCTATTGACCCTGCCAATGCTGGACAGTTGAAAGTAGCCGCGTCGGCTTACGATAAAACTGTGGCTGGTATTGTCAGCGGGGCAGGCAATATCAATCCGGGTATGGTGATGGGACAAAACAGTAGCATCGCTAGCGGTGAGCATCCAGTAGCCCTGACCGGACGAGTGTACGCCAAAGTAGATGCCCGCTACGGGGCCATTCAGCCCGGTGATTTACTGACCACTTCGGATACCCCCGGTCACGCCATGAAGGTAAGCGACGCTAGCCAAGCACAAGGAGCTATTATTGGTAAAGCGATGACTGCCTTAGAAAATGGACAAGGCTTAGTACTAGTACTCGTTAGCCTCCAGTAGATAAAGACATTAATCACTTTGGTGACTCGCCTGAGATAGGGAAACAATCTCCTACATAAAAAATGGATTGTTTCCTCCTGGATCACCGAGATAAGCAATGACGGTTAATTGAAAGAAAATGCTTCTCACGAAGAACCTGAAACTCATGAAAATTTTTAGAACCATATGTCTGTTGGGATGGGGGTGCTTGGTCACCCTCAACCTACAGGCCCAAGAAAAAGTCCCTTACCAATTCCACT
>CAKZYJ010000301.1 GCA_937884755.1 uncultured Flammeovirgaceae bacterium | reverse complement strand
AGTGAAGTAGTCGCTTTCAGTGCGAACTGTGGTTTCGCTACTGTTGTAAACCACTATTTGATACCGATTAGTGGCGACTAGCGAATCGGGTAAAGTCCACTGATAAGCACTATCATTCTCGGTCTGTTCAGCAATAGTGGTATAATATTGATCTTGTAAGTATAACGCGAGTGTGACCGGTGAAGTAAAGTTGCTCTCCCAGTTGATAGCCTGAGTACTTCCAATCGCCAGCGTATCCCAACTAGCGTTAGTTAGTGCTATGGAGAACTGCTCCTGCCGGGTAATTTGAATATCCAGTTCGTAGGTTCCCTGCTGACCAGCGAAGTAGGGCGAAACTAAAAACACTAACGTACCCCCATCTTTTACTACAATACTGGATTCTAGCTCGGTATCAAAGGCTTCTGACCACTCCCCGGCTAGTTGGTAAGAAAATAACACATCGGTGGTATAGTCCTGCCCATCATCACTATCAAAGCTATCTTGCACCCGGGCACCAACTTCGTAGTCATATCCGGCGGGTAAAACCACTTGGTAGTAATCATAATCCACATCGGTATGTTGATTCGCTCCCTGAGTTTTTACCCTCAAAGTCTCTCCTTCCATACCGTTAGCCAAGGTGAAAGCAGCAGACTCACTATCATTATCCTCGTAGGAGTCGGCTACAGGTGGAGGAGTCTGGATCACAATCCTTTTGGGGTGGTCAAATCCACCGCTCGCCAGAATAGTGGCTTCCTGCGTAGTGGCACTCCACATCACCAACTGATAAGTTCCCGGCTCCAGGTCTAGGCCAGACGAAGAAATGGTCTGATTTTGGGTAAAGGTACCGCCTGGGGCTAGCGAAGTAACATTAATGGAGCCGATCGTTACCTGAAACTGCCCATCGAGACTATACAAACCAGCGGCTACTGCTCCGCTAAACGTACTATTTCCCTTATTCTCAATATTGAAAGAAAGATCAAAAGGCGCGTACTGCGTGATAGTTTCGGATAAAAGCATCATTGGGGTAGTGAGCGTAATATCGTTCTCGGAGTCGAGAAACTCTATATCGGTGTAAGCCGGGTAATTATCACTTTCCACCAATTGCCACTCCTGCCCTTCCTCCTTATACAAGACTGCCAGTTGGTAATTTCCCGGTGATACTACCGGCAGACCACCGGTGGTCAGGGTTACGGTAGTGTAAGATTGAGGCCGCAAATCAGCAATAGCGATGCTATCGATCACTTCCTGAAAATTATTTTCATCGAACACCACTACCGCAAACTGTCCGTTAAAATCAGCATCGCCAAAGTTGGCTACCGAAAAGGATATTTCAAACGGGGCGGTAAATGGAATAGGATTGGGGGTTACCTCGGTTTGGCTGTACAGTTCCAGTTCGTAAGTGATGGCTACCGGACTTTCGGCAGGCTGAACCTGGTAAACAATTTTCTGATTGCTGTTAAAACTGCCAGTTCCCCCACCGGTGCCTAAATCGGAGGGGCTTAAATCACCAATGTAGTAGTAACCATCCATAAAACCTCCCCATCCCCAGTTAAAGTGGAAGAAATCCTCACCCTGGTAGCCGTCACAGATAAAAGCGTGTCCGCCACCATTTCCAAAACCTTCGTAATACATGGGGCGCCCCGCATCTATTTCGGCTTTTAGTAAGCTAATCCACTCGGCAGTGGTGTAATCAGCTCGTTCGGCTATCTCCGCTTCGTACTGAAAGTATTTTCGAAGGGCTGGGCGCACCATTACTGCTCCACCCGCACTACTTTCATTCGTTCCGTAATCCATTTCCACCGCAACTCCACAGTGGTAGTTTAGCTGCGCTACATCGGCGTTAGAACTATTAAGGACATCGGGCATCTGATCCCAGGCATATTCGGTCAAGCCAAAATTAGCCGAGAGGGTGCCGTAACTACTATGATCGTACGAATGGAAGCCTATCCCCTTCTGAGGGTGTTGATGATAATTCATTAGCTGAGCCATGGCCGTAGCTACACAGCCCGTTACTGCGTGCTCCTGAGCCTGCGCATCGTAGGGGCAACTTTCGTTGTAGTAGGGTGATTGATCCCAGGTGGTAGTCAGTAGAGGCCCTACGGTTGTTGACTGTACTTCCAGCGACTCCCAGGCTTGCGCTACTCGCGCAGTAGGAAGCGGTTGCTGCTTTATCAACTTTTTAAGTTGTTGTTCGTGAGTGGCCACCCATTTCACGTAGGCCTGCGGCAGAGATTCGGAAGCGAATGAACCCTGATCGGAAAAGCCCAGAATTGGATACGCCGCATCATCGGCTGATACAATCACAAACCCTCCCTCCGCTACATTAAATACATAATACAGCGAACGAGCGGTCTGCCGAGCACTCGTTGAGGTAGATGCTTTTACTTGCTTGGTATAAGCCAGTGAGGGTAGAGGCGATTGAGTCCGAGCTCCCGGGTTTGAAATCTGTAGGAATCGGGCAGCAACTACCTGAGCTTTCTGAGGGGTAACTTCTGCTGCGTACAGAAGTAGAGACGATAAAGAGAGACTTACGCTGAGTAGGGAAGTACGTATCCAGAACATTGATCTTGTTTTTTAACAAAGATCGTTGCTCTTTAGATAAAATTAATTATATAAATTATTATTTTATTACAATTGTATTTTTTAAGATTACTCCCGCGAAATGATGACTTTAACCACAAAATAATTTCTTGATCATTATTACTCATACCGTAGAGCGTGTATAGGGTTTTCTCTTGCCGCCCGCATAGTATGGTATAGTAATGCTAATACAGTAAAAATTAAGCAAATGAATATGGACAAAACAGATGGCCAGATAGTCAAATCTACACGCTGTTCAAAATTGGCCAGCCACTGCTTTATAAAATAATATCCTATGGGTGTTGCAATCATATTTGCAATCAAGAGTAACAAGACAAATTGTTTTGAAAGAAGCAAGACTATTACCTTACGATGAGCACCGTTTACCTTTCTTATAGCGATCTCCTTCCTTCTCATTTCGGTAGTGAAAGAGATTAGTCCAATAATACCTAATGAGGTGATAAAAATAATGACAAAACATAGAATAGATAAGAAGCTCAAAAACTTCTCTTCTTGATGATAAAGGGCATTCAGGTTGTCTTCAACGAATTGAAATTCAAATGGATGATCTGGAAAATAGCTCATCCACGATTCTTTTATCTGATCGATAGACTTCATTATTCCTCCCTTCTCAATGGCAAGAAACAAGTTACTGGAAGATCGGGACTTGTTATCAAATAATATAATCATCGGCTTTTGCTTTTGATGAGAAGCCCCAAGAATAAAATCGCTAACTACACCTATTGATTTCCATTCAATGGTTTCACCATTATTATTAATATAACGCCAGCGTAATTCTGTCTCATGATTTTCCCACCCATACGCCTTTACTGCCGCTTCATTGATCAGAAAGAAGCGATTACCTTCATCAAGTGATTGATCAAAGCCTTTGCCCCTCGTAATTGTAGCTCCTATCGTTTTTACAAAATCACGTCCTGCCCAAAAAGACTGAAGCTCGACGTTCGTCGTAAGTCCTTCATGATTGGTAATCGGTAAATCTCCCTGCTCTCTGTAGGTATGAAGGTCATATTCAGAAATTGAAGCTCCTTTTACGCTAGCGTGAGTTCTAACTTCGTCCAGGAATGGTCTGATATTAGCTACTGTTGTATGATCATCGGGGACTGCTACTTGGATAAGGTTCTCTTTACTATACCCTATATCTTTGCTCGTTATATAGGTAGTTTGAGCATTAATGATTAGTATTCCAATAATAAGAATTGATGAAATAGCATATTGCAATGTGATGAGAAGTTTCCTTAGCCATATACCTTCATCATTTCCTTTAAACTTATCAATTAGTGTCAGATTAGGCATTAAAGAGGATAAATAGATTGCAGGATAAGTCCCAGCCAAACACCCGATGATGATTGAAATCAGCAAAATGGCTACAATATTTTGTATCCCAAAAAATGTTGGAAGATCCATCGGGATATCCGTGATGTCAGTATAGAAGGGTAGAAGAGAGAGAGACAATAGTAAAGCCAACAATCCAGCTAATAAAGCAAGCAATATTGCTTCTAGCATGAATTGCGCAAAAAGCTGAAATTGAGAGGAACCGAGAGTTTTCTTAATGCCTACTTCCTTTGCTCTCTCTATCCCAAGTGCAGTAGCGAGATTAATGTAGTTTATACAAGCAATTAGTAACAACAATAAAATGACAAGGCTTACGATTTGTACATTGGCTCGATTACCATGAGGATACGGTTCCCATAAGCGCTCTGGGTCTAGATAAATAGCAGTGAGTGGTTGAAATGATAATCCAATAGACTGTCCCGTCTTTATAGAGCGCTTGGATAAATATTTTTCAATGAAGAAGGGTATCTTATCTTTCAACGCTTCAATATCGTTTGCCCCGTTTAGTTTTATATATGTATATGCTTTGCGGCGTGCCCAGTCAGTAAGTTCAGCTTCACTATAATAGCTGCTAAAAGAAACTAATGCTTTGAGTGGAAGGTGTGAATGCTTGTTAACGTCTTTTATAACCCCCGTTATTTTAATATTATTAGGAGCTCTTTCACCAGACCATTGAATGATATTCCCAACCACATTAGTGCTATCGAATAACCTTAGTGCGTAGCTTTCAGAAATGACGATACTATTGGGCTGAAGTAAAGCAGTCTCTTGGCTTCCAGCAATGAACTCTGCGTCAAACACACCAAAGAAATAGGGGTCACTGGCAAATATATCTCCGGATGTAATATATCTTTTCTGATTGGTAAGTGTAACTTGTTGGCCTATGCGTCTCAAGCATGTAGCTGTCTCAACTTCTTCATAATCAGCTTTTAACGTCGCTGCTACTGGAATGTCTCCAAAGCTATCATATACTTTGTTATCATCGCCATATTCTAAACCTACGCGATAAATTCTATCAGCATGTTTGAAATGTTGGTCATAAGAGTATTGATTCTGAACATATAACCATAGTAAATAGGAAATAGCAATGCTTAGAGCCAGCCCCAGCCCGTTCAGCATAGAATAAATTTTTCTTTTGGCAAGGTTCCTAAAAGCTACTTTAACATTAGCGTGCATAGTTCTAGCTGATTTTTAAAAGTTACCAAATTTCCCTTAGGGAATATGATTAAAGAGTGTAGCTACCGATTGCTCCGCTGCCCCTGAATGTACGAGGCTACTGTACCAACCGGGGCAATCCAGATGCCGTTGGTTGGGTCTTGAGCGTATTTCAACAGCTGCTCTAGCATGACCGCTCGAGTGGTCTGCCGTCCGCTATCGCCAATATCATGCCCCGCTAACACTACCCAGTGCCCGTTTTCCTTAGCCGATTCAATGATCGCCTTCACTGCTGGGAAATCAAGCTCGTCCATCGGCATACCCATCAGTTGGGCCATATCACAAAAGGCGGGGTCGTTGGGAGCTTCATCCAGCCAGCCTCGGCCGGTACTAAATAGTTCGGCGATCACGGGTACGTAGCTCTGGGTAGTTTCGCCCCGGCCCACGTAGGTCTGTCCGCAGGGATAGGCAAACTCAGTGGGCTTTACCCCCAGAAGAGCCTCAATTTGCTCACTGGCCTGCGCCAGTTCCTGACGCATTTGGGCCAAGGAATATTCCTCAATGGCTTTATCCCGAGCCCAAGTGAAGTTTCCCGAGCAAGGATGATGTACAGAGTGGTTGCCCATTTCGTGACCAGCCTGGATTGCCTCTTTCCATTTCTCAAGGCGACGCTCTACCCCGCTGGGTACCAGGTAGAAAGTAGCTTTTACTCCGTATCGGTTGAACAGTGGCGTTCCAACATCTACCTGACTGGGGCGGGCATCATCAAAACTCAGACTTACCGCTACCTGCTTACCTTCCGGCCAGTTAACTTTGGTGGTACGGGGTTGGGAATGAAGGTGAGATAAAACCCCGAAGGTTAGCAAAAGAAAAGCAAGAAAGCGTAGGCTGGTATTCATATTTATGACGGTGGCTGGAGAATGAAAATGCTAAAAAGCAGACTGACAAGCAAACATATCCTCTTAAAGCTATCAGTTCATACCTCCAACAAACCCTCGAGAGCTATCTGCACTTTCAATTCTTCGTTCAGCAGCACTAGCACTCACTACCAACTCTTACAAGTTCCGGCCTATCTAATCCAGTAAAAACGTAACGATATCGGGGAAGAGAATGACCAGTGCCAGAAACAGAAGCTGAATAACGATGTAGGGAACAATACCCCGGTACAGGTGATTGGTAGTAATCTGAGGCGGGGCCACCCCTTTCAGATAAAAGAGGGAAAAGCCAAAAGGAGGGGAAAGAAAAGAAGTTTGCAGATTTAGCGCCAGCAGAATACCTATCCAGATTAGATCAATGCCCATGCGGTTGAAGATAGGCGCTACTACCGGTACGATAATGAAAATGATTTCAATAAAATCAATGAAGAACCCCGCGATAAAAACGACGATCATCACAATTGCCAGAAAAGCAGTGGGCGTTAAATTGGCTTCTTCAATGAGGCGAACCAGGTAGCGATCACCTTCCAGTCCTCGAAAAACCAAGGCAAAAGCGGTGGCTCCTACCAGAATAATAAAGACCATACAGGTAAGATGAGTGGTCTCCCGCATCACCTCCTTAAGCACCTTCAACGTAAATTTTCTCTGCAAAATGGTGAGCAATGAAGCCCCAAAAGCTCCTACTGCTGCGGCTTCGGTAGGCGAAGCAATGCCCGCAAAGATAGAGCCTAGTACTGCTACAATTAGCAGAAAGGGTAGAACGAAGGCCTTCAGCACCTGTCCCGCCATGTTTCCCTCCCGGAAACGGGCTATCTCCTGCGCGGGCATGGGAGGAGCCTGCTGAGGCCGGAAATAGGCCATCCCGATGACGTAGAGCAGATAACAACCCACCAGTCCTAAACCCGGAACAAGTGCCGCCGTGAATAAATCTCCTACCGATACGTTGAGCACTGAACCCAGTAGCACCAACACCACTGAAGGTGGAATAATCTGCCCCAAGGTGCCCGATGAGGCAATAGTACCCGTAGCTAGTTCGGGACTGTAGCCCCGCTTTAGCATGGTAGGCAAGCTGATCAGTCCCATCGTGACCACCGTAGCTCCTACAATACCGGTAGAAGCAGCCAGCATGGCTCCTACCACCACTACCGCGATGGCTAATCCGCCCCGAAACTTACCGAAAAGTAGCGCCATTGTTTCCAATAGACTCTCGGCCAGCCCCGATTTCTCCAGCATAATTCCCATGTAGATAAACAGAGGTACCGCAATGAGCACGTAGTTATTCATAGTACCGTAGACCCGCAACGCCAACAGGTAGAAAAAGTCAATGTCAAACACAAACAACCCGAACAGCACCGAAACTCCACCAAGGGTAAAAGCTACCGGAAAGCCGAACAGAATCAGAATGAAGATGAGCAGAAAAAGGATAAGCGGTAGGGCGTCAATCATGCCGGGCAGTAGGTTCGGTCAGCGTTAGTATTGAATGTATCAGTAGGGAGATGGCCTGAAGCAATAGTAGGGCAAACCCTAGCGGAATAGCTCCTTTCACCACGTAACGGGCGGGTAGCCCTCCCGGGTCGGGCGAACCTTCCTGAATAGCCCAGGCGTTGGCTGTGAACTCTACCGAAGCCACAATAGCTACCACACAAAACGGAATTAAAAAGAGCACGGTACCGATGAAGTTCACCCAGGCTTGCTTTTTAGCGCTAAAGTTTTGGTAGAAAACATCCACCCGCACATGGCGATCGTGTTTGAGAGCGTAGGCAGCACCTAAGAGGAAAATAAACGAAAACAGATGCCACTCTAGCTCCACAATGCCAGCCGAGGAGGCATTAAATAGGTAACGAGCGGCTACGTCGTAGACAATTACCAGCACCAGTATGGTAGTCAGCCAGGCTGCCCCTCGTCCTACGGTTTCATTGAGGCGGTCAATCGTCTGACTGATGGTCGTGAGGAGCTTTCTCAAGTTGGT
The DNA here is from genome assembly GCA_937884755.1 of uncultured Flammeovirgaceae bacterium. Classification (GTDB taxonomy): domain Bacteria; phylum Bacteroidota; class Bacteroidia; order Cytophagales; family Cyclobacteriaceae; genus Tunicatimonas. The sequence continues at coordinate 5,840 of CAKZYJ010000301.1, read as the reverse complement.
TGGTTAGTTAGGTAGCCGCTCAAAGATAGTATTTATTCTATGAAGAAATAAAAACCAGCTATGGGGCTTTTTTAGAAAACACCCTACAATAAAAATCCCATGCATTGCAAAAGTAAAGCGCTTTTCTATTTTTGGATGTATGAGTCCCACCTACCCCTCCCTCTATGCGGCATTCGATCCGTACCCCTCTGCCAAAGGTTCAGCTACCCACATCCGGCATTTTTCTAAAACCTTATTTAATGATTTTGGAGGAGGGATACTCTACAGCCTTGGCACGGCTGACGAACCAGCCCAGTTGGTTGAAGGCAACGTATGCTACGAACGGTTCAACCAACCGATAAAGAATTACCTGCAACGAGCTGAAGCCTACACTAAACGTCTTCAGGAACTACTTTCGGCTCAGCCTGCAATGGAGTTGGTTCACTTCCGTGATATTTGGAGTGGACTTCCCTTACTGGAAGGTACTGCTAAGGCTGTGAAAATATTTGAGGTTAATGGTTTGCCTTCGGTAGAACTACCTTACCGATACGATAACCTGCCCCGTAACACGTTAGATAAAATTTACCAACTCGAGCAGCATTGCCTGCTTCAAGCGGACCATATTGTAGTCCCTTCCGCTACCATTAGTCAGTATATAGCAAGAAGAGGCGTTATCCCTGATAAAATCAGCCTTATTCCCAATGGAGCAGAAATACCTCCTGTCTTTAATCGTCCTTCCGATGCTCCGGAGCAGTATCTAATTTACTTTGGAGCGCTACAGGTTTGGCAAGGAGTAGATGTACTGCTTAAAGCTTTGCGCTATTTACAGGATTTTGATAAGCTAAAATTACTCATCTGCGCTGCGCACCGTCGGCACTACGTGAAACCGTACCGCAAGCTGGCTGAAAAACTGGGCGTAGCCGACCGAATTGTCTGGAGGTTTCGCCTGCCTCAAGATGAACTGTGGGCTTACGTACAACACGCCAAGCTATCGATAGCCCCTCTTAAAGAAGGTGAACGTAATCTAGAGCAAGGCTGCTGCCCCCTCAAAATAGTAGAGTCTATGGCCTGTGGCACTACCACAGTAGCTTCAGACCTACCCGTTGTGCGTGAACTTTTAACTGACCGGGTGGATGGTAAACTCGTGAAAGCAGAACGTCCAGCAGAACTGGCTCGGGCTATTCGTGTTTTACTGGACTATCCTGAAGAAAATGCTAAATTAGCTAGGGAAGCAAAGAAAAAGGTCGTGGAACAGTATCAATGGTCAAAACAATGCACGCAACTTTCTGAACTTTACCAAATGCTCACCAGTAACCAAACGTGCTATGTTCAAAAACAGTAGCAAAGCTTACCGGATCTACCGTAAGCTCACCGACGAGGAAAAAGAAATCCTCGAGAATAAAAAGCTCAGTGGCAAACACAGCATCCGCGAATGGAACCACAAACTTAGTCACATTGCGGTGATGGATGCTTACGCTGACAAAGCGAGACAGGGATTATTACCAATGATGTTTATGGGCGGGATTATCCTCATAATCACTTTCTTCATATTCCTGGGAGAGGATAGCATGGTAGGCTTTATTATTTGGGGACTATTAGCAGCCGCTTTTGCAATGATAATATATCTGTACCGCCTATTCAACAAAATTAATGTAGGCAACCAACTGAGGCTGTTTGTGATACCCACACTCCGGATGCTCAGTGCCAAGGTAGGAAAACGCCAAAGGCTGGAGATGGATTTAAATTTGGCAGTAGCCAATGATCAAAATTATTTTGAGAGTACCGTCAAGGATAATAATCCGGAAAACCAACGATTACGCAGCATGACCACCAACTCATTTCGCATCCCCTGGCTGAAGGCTAAGGTAGTATTGGCCGATGGCTCTTTGCTGGTATGGGAAAACGAAGATTTGGTGAACGAGCGAAAGGTTATCAAACGCCATAAGGGCAAGCGGAAAACCAAATACAAAATCAAGCATCTGGCAAAAATTCACCTGCTGATGCCTAAGGCAAGGTACCAATTGGTAGAGCAACCCGATGCGACTATTCAGGTGTACGAAACGAACAAACATTACGCACTGAGTTTGAAAGGAAAAGAAAAAACCATACGTGACCCTAACGTTCAGGGTGATATGTTTAAAAGTATGAATCCTAAGTATTTCATCGGACTGCTAATTAAAGCGTACCAACAGGTAGAACCTATTCAAACCCAAACTGCATGAGCACCGAAGATATTTTCCCCGAAGAAGAAGGCAAGCCTCTTGACCCTTCGCAGCGAGTTCGCAAAAAAGCCATCAGGCGTCGACTCTTCACCGAAAGCGATTATGAAGCCTTTGACGACGAAAACCTGCTAGAATTTGACGAAGATGAGGAGGCACTAATTTACCTTGACAGCTAGTGGTAAATGCAGTTTAGGGTACTTTGGTTAACTGAAAACTACTTTCCCAACCGCGGGGGAATGGCTCAGTCCTGTGACCGCATCGTACAAGGTTTACGAAAAAAAGGCATACGAATTGATATAGTTCATTTTTGCTCGCGAGGTGAAGCCTATCGTTGGCAACAACAGCAAGAAGGGCGCTATCTGGCCTGCCCCGTAGAGAAAGACCGAGCGCATACCCTTAACCGCCTCTGGCAATACATCGCATCAGAAGATTTTTCTTATACTCACTTACTGGCTTTTGGTGGAAATTTGCCCATTTTGGCCGCCTCCGTTTGGCCTATCTGGATGAACTTGCCTTTAATCACGCTTTTTCGGGGCAACGATTTTGACTCGGCACTTTTCTCTTACAATCGACAGCCAGTTTTGCTAAGGGCTTTACAACAATCTACTGCTGTAGGAGCGGTAAGTCACGATAAGGTAGAAAAGCTTAAGCAGCTAGTGCCTCGCAGTAAAGTATTTTATTCACCCAACGGTATTGATACCCAAAACTGGCAACTGAGCCCGAGCGACCTTGCCCATGCTGCTCGCTGGAAAAAAGAACAGGCAGCAGGCAAAAAAGTAATTGGGCTATTTGGTCAATTGAAAGCTAAGAAAGGGATACCTGTTTTTTTGGAGGCACTGAAGCGAAGTGGACTCGTGGCTGATCTTCACCTATTGCTGGTGGGTGATATAGATAGCGACTTACAGTGCCAATTGTCCAATCTTCCGCAACTGAGCTATAGCTGTTTGCCCTTTATGGATCGTTTTGAATTACTGGGCTACTACCCCGCTTGTGATGCGGTAGCGATTCCCTCCTTCTACGATGGCATGCCTAACGTGATGCTCGAATCAGGAGCTCTTGGTATTCCTTTACTGGTGTCCTGTACAGATGGGATGAAAGACGTGCTTGGACTGAAAGAAGAACCGCTAGCCTGGCTGTTTCGCTCCGGCGATACTGCTGATGCTACCCGTGCCTTGAGAGCTTGGGCAGGGTGTAGTGCTGAAGAAATAACCCAGAAAGCCAGAAACTGTCAAGATCATATTATTCAGAACTACTCTACCGCTAAAGAAACAGAAATCTACCTAAAAATTCTGATGGAAACAGCGCAGCCATGAACCTCTACTACGCGGTGGGAGGCGGGCTAGGTCACTTCAGCCGAGCCATTGCCTTTATCCATACTCAGTCGGAGCTATCCCCCGAAAAAACCATCGTGATGGTAGCCGACCGCCCTCAGTTTGATTTGTGGGATAACTGCTTATTAGATCAATATTGGCAGTCTTTAACAATTGTAAAAATACCTGTAGAATGCTTTTCAAGTCAGGAGAAGCTAACATCTTGGCTACAGAGTTGGCTGAACGTTATTCGGCCTCAAGCCATTCATCTGGATACTTTCCCGGCTGGTATCATGGGAGAATGGTCGGGGATAGAATTTAAGGCTTCATACTTCTACGTAGGCCGTTACCTCCATTGGCCAGCCTACGCCCACCCGATAACCATAGATTTTGAGAAGATATTCCGAGTAGAACCCTGGCACATTGAACAAAGCAAGGTGCTAAGCTCCCAAAGCAAAGTCTGTGAAGACCTCAGATTAACGTATCCTAAAGCTAAGCAGCAATTGCCATTCCCAAGCATTATTCGGCAGTGGCAAAAGCTTGGTAAAGCCGTATGGGCTATTATTCATTCTGAACCACAGGAAGAAGTAGAAGCTCTATTAAGTTTAGCTCGTGACCTGGCCTATCAGGAAGGTGAAGAGCCGCTGTTTGTCGTATGCAGCAGCCGGCCCGTTGAGTACGAAACAGAGGTGTACCCACGTCCTATTTTTCCCGCCTCCGCGCTTTTTCCGAATGGGGATAAAATCATCACTGCCTGCGGCTTTAACCTCATGGAGCAGGCTTTAGGCTTTCGGTACAAGCACCACTGTATACCCTTCCCCCGGCGTTTCGACAACCAGTTCTTACGATACCAACGATGGAAAACAAGGAAATGAATGTGCCAAAGTGTTCCCATATCCGTTCGTTTGCAGTGATATATGCTTTTACTAAGTGCTACTGCTGGTCACTGCTTTTTTCTAACTTATTCATCTGACAGTCTACGAACTAAAGTAATTTAAATTCTGCAAAAATCGATGAATTCTACTCAACAGAAACTATTTTCATAGTATGTACCCGTCCAGACTTTAACAGAAATAATCTACGCTGAAATTACTCTCTATTGATGTTTTAATCAATCGGTTGGCATGATGAGGTTGCGATTCTCTATAGGTTTTATCTCGATATGGCTCATAACAAATTCTGTGAGTAGTCTGGCGCAGGAGAACTCCTCTTTCATTGGTCTCAATGCTCACACCGGTTTTATCATTCCGCATTCAACTACAATTCGCGAGGTATCCGACACTCACCCCTGGGGCATTACGGCTGAAGGTGGATGGGTGCTAAAGAGTGCCCGAGCCTGGGCCAGTTGCAATTGCTTTACCAAGGTGGGGGTTAGTGCTGCCTACTTCAACTACCAAAATCCGCAGGTACTAGGCGACTCGTATAACCTGATAGCCTTTGGCGAACCTATGCTTAGCTTTAAACGGAACTGGTTCTTAACTATTCGCGGTGGTGTAGGGGTCAGCTATCTAACGAAGGTATACAATGAGGTAACCAATCCCGATAATCTCTTCTTTGGTTCATCTCTTAGTTTTATCGGTTTAGCCAGCCTCACGCTCAATTACCGATTTCAAGAAGATGTTGTGTTCCGATTAGCTGCCAACTATAACCACATTAGCAATGCGGGAATGCGCTACCCTAACAAAGGCATGAACTTCCCTACACTGTCTTTAGGGGTTGAAAAGCAGTTTGGCGACCAACAATTTCCCACTTACGATAAGCAACCCGGCCTGCGAAAGCAAGCCTGGCACCGCTATCTGTACGTGGGAGGATCGCGCCGGTCGTTAGAAGCCGACTCGCTCTACGAACGTAGCAATCACCTGAATATGGGCTTGGAAACCGGGGTACTGCGGCCAGTCAGTAATATCAACGGTATTTCGGGAGGGGTTGAGTTATACTACAATGGTGCCGAAGCCGAACAAGCCCGCCGCGAAAGCAACGAATCAGCACCTCTCCGACTATCACTTACTTTAGGACACGCTCTGGTATTTGGCAAACTTTCTTTTACCCAACAAATGGGCTATAACGTTTTCCAGCCTCAGATATCTGCTGATAGAACCTTTTTCCAGCGCTACGCCATCTATTATCAGTTAGGGAAATGGCTTAATGCCGGAGTATCTATCAAAGCCCACGGCCCCACTGCCGACTTTATTGATGTGCGGATTGGTGCCCGGTGGTAAATAAAGTTATTATTACCATCAAAAAAGACTGCGATACTCGCGATATTACCATTCCGGGTAGTGATCTTAAAGTAAGGATGGCTTTTTTGCTAAGATGTCAAAATTATAGT
>CAKZYJ010000300.1 GCA_937884755.1 uncultured Flammeovirgaceae bacterium | reverse complement strand
ATGGTGGAGGGCAAACTCTGATGAACTTTTTGTCGCCATGTTGTGGCATCCGTTTCATTTGATCCGGTAATTGGGCCACACAAGTACACTAGAGAAGTCATATAATTAAAATGGTTTATTTCTAAGGCATCCTAAACTGATACTGGGTTCATCACCTCCCGAAGCACCGATTGCAGTAATTGCTCCGCGTGTTGCTGGTTCTGCTGTGCCTCCTGCTCTAACTGATTTACTTTCGCCAATAGACTTTCTACTTTTTCTACAATAGCTTTTTGTTCAGCTAATGAAGGAAGCGGTATCAGAAACTTCTCCAAGTTATACTTTGGGAGACCCTCTCTACCCGCACCCGTGGTAGAACTATAAATATCTTTCTGTAAAAAAGGTGACAAAATAATTTTGTGGAGGTAAATACTATCAAATAGAATCGGACGAATGATGGATACGTGCTGACTAACATTTCCTTCTAAAAAACTTCCTGGAATATGTGTTGCGCGTCCAATTGAACCACCCGTGATATTTAGAAGCACATCATTTGGGAAGACCTGAGTGCCACTCATTTTAGCATGAACTTCTTCAGATATGTAAGCAACATCATCAAGTCTTAACCCATCTTCGTAGATATTTTGAGATCTAAAAAAAGGAATGCCTTCATCAACATATACATCCTTCCCTCCTTTTGGTGTACTACCTGAGCCAATTTTAGAGGATACATCCCCCAACCTACACCAAACCCAACCTTCGGGAAAATCAAAGGGGATATCGTCAGGAGTGATGGGGGGTAACGGCTTACTCTTTTTGATCCTCTTTTCTTTAACCAGCCGGGCTTTTTCGGCTTGGATGCGTTCCAGCAGTGCCGATGCCGGTTCTACCTCAGGATGGGCTGACCGCCACTGTTCGGTGAGTTTGCCTTGTACGGCTTCCTGCAAAATGGCTTGGCGAAGTTGCTTTAGAAGGGCTTGTTGATGACTAATTTCGATACCAAATCTTTTTATCTTGACAAAATTTGATTTACTTCTAGCAATTAAAACTTTGATCTCAGCGTAGCTAGAATGAGGCTTAATGCCAACTACTGTCTCGTAGATTTCTTTTTGTTGTTGTGGATCAACTTTAGGAACTAAGAGAGTTTTAAGTTTCTCTGCATTGACATTAGGTTGAGCAGAACCCGACTTTAGTTCAAGGATTTGAGTCCAAAATAGATATGAGTTTAAATAAAGACTTATAAAACCAGGATAAACTTTTTCTTTGAGCCTTAGTCGAATCAAATAGCTTGCAAAATCAGCATTATTTAGTGACTCTTTTATCAAAAAGCTTTTACCTGTAGTTCCACCCGTTCTGGCTATCAAAATATCATTCTTAGCTAAAAGATATTTATCTGGTTTGTTACAATCACAATAAGGGACTGTACCCCAATTAACTTTTCCTTCTTGTATATCAGTTATCCTCAAGAATCTGTATTGCCCATTTTCTGAAGAAGAGGTAGTGTAACCGTATTGAGTGTTTTCCAAGTAATGAGAAAGACGAACTGGTTCATGCCTTTGCATTAGATCAGAAAAAACAACGGAATTAATAAACAGCTTTTTTAACTCATCATCAGAGTTAATAAATGACAATGGAGTTGATTTAACATCAATTTCATTCCAGTCCACTATACCTCCTCATTTAATTCACTTAACAAGATTTTACTTCGGTCAAAGGAAGCCATCAATTCCTGAATAAGCTCAGCACTACTTGGTAATCTTTCCTCCTCTTTTTTGTAAGGATTCTTAATATCCAGATCAAAGCCTTTATCAACAATCGTCTGAATATCTACCTTCCAGGCTCGTTGGCTCTCTTTGCGGTTATTCCACCACTCTTCTATCAGCTTAAATACCTCCCGTCTTATGGGTTTGGTCTTACTATAGCTTTTTTGTCCTTCGGGCAGGGTATGCTCGTAGTACTTGTTGGTTTGCGTCGCATACGCTTGAGCGATAGGCGTTGCTTCGTGAGCGCCAAACAGGTCTGTTTGCCCGTTCGTTGACTTACCGTTCGGTTGACGAGAAACCGACGCAGTTGCCGTCGCAGGATCTACCAAAGGTGCTTTCTCAAAGAATAGCAGGTTTGTCGCTACCGTTGCGTAGGGTGAGAACACCGAATTGGGTAAGCGGATGATGGTATGCAGATTACAATCAGTCAGCCACTTTTCGCGAATGCGCTGCTTCACCCCTTCGCCGGTCAGCGATCCGTCGGGTAACACAATCGCTGCACGGCCGTGCTCCTTGAGCATATGCATCATCAGCACCAGAAAAAGGTCGGCGCTTTCCTTAGTGCGGTAGTTCTGAGGAAAATTATTTTCATTATTGTTCGCCACCGTTCCCCCAAAGGGTGGATTGGCCAGAATCACATCGACGCGCTCGCTGCGACGATACTCAGTCAGCGGTTTATCCAGCGCGTCGCGGTAGGTGATGTTGGGTAACTCTACGTCGTGCAAAATCAGATTAGTCGTTGCCAGCACATAGGGCAAGGGTTTCCACTCCCAGCCGCCTACGTTGTCCTGAATACTGTTACGCTCCTCCACACTATTGGCCTGCTCTTTCAGATGCTCGACTACTCCCGCTAAGAAACCACCTGTACCGCAGGCCGGATCAAGCACTTTCTCGCCAAGCTTAGGATTGATCATATCCGTCATAAACTGCGTCACGGCGCGGGGTGTATAGAACTCGCCGTAGGCACCGGCGCTTTGCAATTCCTTCAGAATAGACTCGTAGATGTCGCCGAACATATGCCGTTCAGTAGCTACATTAAAATCTATTTCATTGAGCTTATTTACCACCTTGCGCAGGTTTATCCCGCTCTTCATATAGTTGTTATTGCCCTCGAAGACCTCCCGCACCATATACGAGCGAGGATTATCCGCCGGGAGGTTCTTCAGCGTATCAATCAGTCCGTCGGGGGCGTCGATAAAGTTTTGCAACTCTTCGCCGGTCATACCTTCATCATCCGCCGCCCAGTTGCGCCACTGAAACTTCTGCGGAATGGGCGATACGTAGTCATCATCCATCACCTCCAGTTCCTGATCCTTATCGTCCATAATTTTGAGGAAAAGCATCCATGCGAGTTGTTCAATGCGCTGCCCGTCGCCGCTTACGCCGCGATCTTCCCGCATAATATCCCGAATGCTTTTTACAATTCCTGAAAGGTTGCTCATAGATAGGAGTTGTTGCTTTGCTAAAAATTATTGAAAAGGCAAAATACGAAAAAGTGGATTAGGCCATTGTTTCCTGTCGCGTCATTTTCACCCATACCTTAATTTTTTCGGGTAGTATGAGAAAGTGTTCGTTCATGAAAGCTTCTATCTTCTCTCTAGTAAGTATATGAACATTATCTCGAAAATTTCCTTCATATTGGCCTTCCGTTGTGAATAGATAAACCTTTGCATCTACTTCGTTAAAATCCGAAGCATAGAGCGATACATTTCCCTTCTTGACCTGTGCTACTGCTGACTCACCAGTTTCTCGGTGTACCAGCACGTACTCGTAATAGGCAGTACTCTTTTTGCAAGAACTAGGCACCACCAGGTAGTTTTGCTTATACTGTAAATACAACGCTACCAAATCCTCACAATCGTCATCTGAGATCATCGAGAAAATATCTTTTCCTTTCAGACTGTCTTCTTCGTAATGCGATACTTTTGACAACTGGTTGTATAAAATCTTAGAGTAATTAAGAACCGTACTGCTAGAAATTGACTGTACCGTTGCCCTCGGAATAAAACTACTAACTACTATACCAGGAACCTTATCTACCGTGCCTGCTTTATACCACTCACACGAGCGGATATTCACAATATCAGCATTACTGCATTCGCTTGAAGTATCGTATCTCCAATCACTAGTAATTCTTCCTAGATAGTATTCTCCTTTGGTATCCCGAGTCCATATCAAATCATCAATAGCCATCCGATTTTTCATTGCATTTACCGCTGGCCACCATCCATTGTCCCGTTCAGGGCGATTGTAGTATTCATCCATTGCAAGCTCATAGTACTCGTCCCAAACTAATGTGTCACTCTTATTGTCCACTGGCCAACCGACGCCGACAATATTTCCTTTGAGGCAAAATTCACGAGGGTTTACTCCTGTTTTAGCAGCGGATTTTAAGTTGATTCTCCAAATTCTCATTGTACAGTAGTTTAAGCTCCGGTTTGGTATAACTCGTTCTCTAATTCTTTTAGGGCAGATAAATAGTCTTTCTTACTGCCAAAGCATTTGATGATCTCTATTGGGGTACCATAATCGGCTAGTGGCTTTACTTTCAGTACCTCCATTGATTCTATGTCGGTAATACCTTCATCTGCGTATTTATCTAATAGAGCTTCTAATACACGCCGAGCCTGCTCGCCGTACTTGGTGAAGTAATCCCTCTTTTTTACGTTATTGGCACGTTCTTTACGACTTAACGGGGGCTGATCGTAGGCTACGTGGCAGATCAGATCAAACAAATCTACTTCGTTATTAACCGATTCGCGAAGGGCATCTACCAACACCCCATCCTTTTCAAGTTCGTCGATGATTGCCTGCTTTTGATCGGCTTGGTTCCAACGGTTAATGAAATCATCCAGCGTAGCGT
>CAKZYJ010000299.1 GCA_937884755.1 uncultured Flammeovirgaceae bacterium | reverse complement strand
ATAATTACATCGCTATATCGGCTATTGAACGGAATAGAGGAAACTATACGGAAGCTGAATCTCATTTGCAGAAAGCGTTGGCTATTGTGAAACATGCCTACGGCGAAATCCACCCATGGATAGGAAGCGATTATCAAAAACTGGCTGAGCTGCATCGAATCCAGAAAAAATATCCGCAGGCCGATGAGGCTATCGAGAGTGGCATTCAAGCCCTGTCGCGGCCTACGTTGCAAAGAGAGTCGGATGATTTAGCAGATCAGCAAGTAATAGATCTTAGGGTGTTCCTATCTTTAGTGGTAGAAAAAGCGATCTTGCTGGAAGCGGTCTATTCCGAAGATTCCGAGGATATTCAATTATTGCGAACCGCTTTAGAGCACTACCAAAAGAGCATTGCCTTAATTGATCAAATCCGACGGAACTATACGAGGGAAAGCTCAAAAGTATTGCTGCAAAAAGAAGCTACTAAGGTATACGAAAGAGCCATTCGTATTTGTCATGATTTATACAACTACTCTGATTCTACCGAGTATCTAGAACTTGCTTTACAATTCTCTGAGAAAAGTAAAGCAACTGTACTAGCCGAAACCCTACAAGCCAATACGTTAACCCAAATCCAGGGAATTCCTCAAACAGTGTTGGAAGAAGAGAAAAGTCTGAATCAGAAAATTAGACTGGCTAAAGAAAAGCTGACTGATAATCCTGCCGATACGCTAACGTCTCAGGAGGTATTTACCCTGACGCGGCAGTATGATTCTTTAGCCAGCACCATTGCTCATTTGTATCCACACTATTATAATTTGAAGTATAATCTAGAGGTAGCTTCTGCCAACGAGGTGAGAGAAAGTTTATCTGACAACCAGGCGATTCTATCTTATTTTGAGGGTGACTCGGTATGGTACGTTTTCTTTCTCACTCATCATTCCATCACGCTAAACGAGGTTACCAAGGCGGATCTTCCGGTAGCAGATTTAATCCAGTTCCGGGATGCAATCAGTAACAGTAATTCGGATTACAGGGAGTTAGCTACAATGTCTTTCCAAATCTATCATCAGCTAGTCGACCAGCCTCTAGAAGGAAAAAATAATATCCACGAACTTACCATAGTGCCCGACGGGATTCTCGGTTATATTCCATTTGATGCTCTAGTTAGTCAGTCTTATGAACCTACATCAACCCGACCTCACTACCTGATTGAAGATTATACGTTGTCTTACGCTAACTCACTAACGCTATTGGCCCAGTCAGGCGATGATCAGAACTTAGAATCTGAACTAGCATACGTGGGCTTCGCCCCTGAGTATCCTGAAAATTTGGTAGCAAATAGTCAGATATCAGCAGCATTCCGCGATGTTTTGGCGCAATTGCCTGGCACTCAGCAAGAAGTTCGTAATGCTGGAAATATTTTTTCTGGCTTAACTTTCCTAAAACAGCAAGCCACGGAGTCTAATTTTAAGAACTTAGAGTCCTCTCCAACAATTCTCCACCTGGCAATGCATGCTTTGGTTGATGATCAAGACCCCATGCAATCCAAGCTGCTGTTTACCGAAGCCAGTGATAGCACCGAAGATAGCCACTTACATGCTTACGAAATCTACAACCTTAAACTGTCTAGCGATTTGGTAGTGCTAAGCGCCTGCAATACCGGTTACGGAAAAATCAATCGAGGTGAGGGCATTATGAGTTTATCCCGGGCGTTTATGTACGCAGGCTGCCCTACCATCGTAATGAGTTTATGGCGCGCCCGCGATCAGCCTACCACCCAGATTATCAGTAGGTTTTTTCAAAACTTAAAAGACGATAAGCCCAAAGATCAGGCACTACGGGAGGCTTAACTAAACTACCTAAAGCAAGCTGATCCACTGAAAGCCCATCCAGCTAATTGGGCTACCTTCGTACTGCTGGGTAACGCTGAACCAGTAATCATTTCATCCAATTACAATTACTGGTGGATAGGCGGGGGGCTCTTACTTGTATTGGCTTCTCTAGCTGTTTTGCGCTTCCGCAATCGGAAAGTTGTTACCGTAACTAGCTGAATCCTCTCTGCGCCAAATATACAATTAGCGATGTAGCCCACATTCGGTTTTTATACTGTTTGACCATCGCCCACTTCTTCCTTTTCCCCGTAGGGTACACTGCTTGCAACCGATAGACTCGTACCCCAGTGGCTTAAGCGGATGAACTGGCAGCTTGTTCTCCTCAATGTACTGAAGAGCGTCAGCTTCAGTTACGTCCAGCAGAGGATAAAATTTGATTATGCCATCTTTCTCTTCAAAAATATCCAGTTGCTTGCGGTGCTCGTTCTGCCAGTTCATCAACCCCGAAATCCAGAAATCCGCTTTTTCTTTAACACTCTGTAAGGGTTCTACTTTGTTGACCGAGCAGCAAAAATCCGGGTCGGTTTTCCACACTTCATTCTGGCGAATATATTTGTTTTTCCAGGCTTCGGGTCTTAATTCCGAAACATGCAGATCAAATAGATGGGTAAGTTGATTTTTATAAGTTATAGTCTCTTCAAAATGGAAAGTGGTATCCAGAAAGTGAATCTTTTGCCGGATATCCAGATCGTAGAACAGGTGTAGAAGTAACACTGCTGTAGTACCGAATGAAGAAGTGAGCAAAACATTACTCTCTGTAGTTCTTCCCTGTAATTCCTGATAGAAAGCGGCGATACGCTCCTTAGGAGTTAAAGCCTGATAATGCCGATTAACTGTTGACAGGTTTTGAGAGAAGTAGCGGTGGGCAGGTCGCTGCCAGCTTTCGGTGTATTCATCGGTGACAACAGGGTAAGTATTCATGGGTATTACTTTAGCGGTGGTGAAGAATTAACCTCTTCTTAGCTCTTTATAGAAGTTACCCGTAAAGTATTACCGTTAACAGACATTTTTTTACTAACCGCCGTGATATACACCTAAAATATCCGCTCTATCTTAGGTTTCTTAAACGCAAACCCGTGCTGTTCTCCAATGCTGTTAATCTGCCGCACTTGCGAAGGCAGCAGGTTTCCGTAGGAAAAATTGCCCTCACTTTCTTCCAATCCTAGTAAGATAGTTTCCGAAATACAGGCAAAAGCTTCTCCTTTTCCCAGCGGATACCCCTTCATAGGAAGTTTCTCCTGCATAGGCAGTTGCACTACTCCCCCCAGGATGACTTTGATACATTTATCGTTATTGATTAGCTCTGGTGAGCAGTTAAGGGGAACCGATATATCGTAGACTACTGAGTGAGGGGCAAAATGCTCTGGAAATAGAAATGCTTCAGGACTGTTGGTAGCTACTACAGTTACCTGGCACTGCTGTAAATCGTACAGGCTATCAATCAGGCGAAAAGGCATATTTTCTCCGAGTTCTTCGGCCAGCCAATCGCTGAGGCGGTTGTCATTAACCTTCACCTTACCCTCGAGCACTTGTTGATAGAGATTAGTCGTAACAATAGTCTCGTACAATGTAGTACCCAGTTGGCTTTGTCCCTCAGTAGAATCTAAGGCTAGTGAGAAAACATAGGATACTAGTTCTCGCATAAAACGTTGGGTCTTCGCTCGCCCGGCTTCGGAGTCGCTGCCTTTGAAAAGTATCTGGGAGCTGTAAGGCAAAAAGCTCTTCAAGTAAGTAGAGCTAATATTTCCTCCGGCTCCCAGTATACCTAAAGTAATCCCACCGCTATTTACAAAATCATTACTTACCTCACTCATAACCGCCTGTACTCCAATACCCACCGTAAAGCTGTTGCCAGTGGTAATAGCGACGTGAGGATTTGAAATGGTTTTCCCATTTTTCGTAATGACGGAAGAGTATTGTCCCAGCCCTATCAGCTTACAGTCAAACTCCTGCTGTAGCATATCTACTGCTTTATCGCAAAGTATCTCGTAAGGTCGGGCAGCATTCCTTACCATCATATCTCTGGCCATATTAGCCGTAAACAATAGCCCAGCAAAGTACACATTCACCTTCTTTCCGGTGGCACTTTGTACTGTTTGCGCCCCAGTCATGATAGGTACTGCCAATTCCATGACTGATTCCAGCAACTGGTTGATGGTGTTATCCGATAATAGGGCGATACTTTCGTCGCCGGCTCGAGCTCCGTTCTCATTGATAAAATGCGTAACGAAGCCCACGTTGTCATAAGCACCGGGGGTAACGTTCATCGGTACCGTACCTCGGCCAAAGTCTTCGAGTGTTCTTAACTCTTGTTCTTCCTGAGGTAATAAATGCTCAATAAGTTTATAGAAATCTCGGCAGTAAACGATCTTGCTTAAATCCTCCAAGGCATCGCATAACTGATCTACTTCTTCGTAGGTAGTGAGTAGTGAAGGTTGTAAACGTAATGTATGAGGATCGGACAGGGTTGGTGCTACCCGAATTTGCTTCTGATTAAGCAGGTAAGAGCAGAAAATATAACTTAGATAACCAGTACGAGAGGTCATCTGGAAACAGTAGCTACTGCTGAAATTCATGGAATAAAACTCCACGCCCCACATAAGCCCGAAGCCCCGAACTTCTTTAATAACTTCTGGAAACTGACTCTTCAGTAGCTGTAGCTTCACGCTGAGATACTGGCTGATTTTAGGCATTAGTTTGGCTTTCCTTTCAGAAATCTCCAATGCTTTTAGTGATACTGCTGCCGAAAACTCATCATCGGCGTAGGTAGAGGTATGCAGCAGCCCAAATTCATCCAGATACAGAGACTTCTCAACGACCAATGCCGCGTTTTTAACTAGCCCTCCTCCCAAGGCTTTACCGAGCAGATAATAATCCGCTTCTACTCCAATACTGGTAGAGTGCAGCAGCCCTCCGGTTCGGAAAAAACCGCACTGTATTTCATCAAAAATCAATGGAATTTTCTTCCTTCGGGTGATTTCTCGTAGCAACTTTAGAAATGAATGAGATATGGCTTGCACTCCTCCTTCTCCCTGGATTGGTTCAATGATAATGCCCAAACAGGTCACCAACCTAACTTCCTGATTTTCTATTTTTCCGCTGGCGGATAAAACAGGTATTGGCAAGGTAACTATTAGCTCATCTACTAGCCTGGTGAGTTCGTCTGGGTCTTTTTTGAAGAAACGTACCGGCTGGTTAGCATTGGTCTGATGCTGGAATTTTTGCCTAAATTTTGGATTATAAGTGAGATCTAACGCTCCAGTAGTTTTTCCGTGAAAAGCCTTTTCAGCCGCCAGAAGTACTAGCTTAGTATCATTCAAGATAGATTGCGCCTGCTCCAGATAATAGGTTTTCAACCCCTCGAAGCCGTGAATAAGCCATCCGTCAATTTCACAAACCAGATTAGTTTCATGTTTAACTAGATAATTACTAATAGTATGAAGTTGACGATGGAGCCTATTCAAGTATGCCTCTTTGCGGTTGGCAAAAGCTAGCCGAGCATGTTTAATGGCTGCTTCCACCGCTTCAGCACCGGAGTTAACAAAGGTAGTGATATACTCTTTACCAGTCTGCTGTCCAATTCGGTCGCTCAAGGCGAGTGCCAGATCGCCTACCTGTTTTTTCACCGACATTTGAGAGTGAATGGGTAGCTGATTCCTGAGTAGTTCCGCAGCATAATCGGTCAATTCAGGATGGTTGTGCCCCAGTAGTAAAGAGCCGTAGCCTCCAATAAAGTCCAGTACCTTCGCTTTGGTATTATCCTCAGGCTGATAGTACAAATAATTCCCCGATGCGTTAGTAAAAACCTGATTCAAACCTAGGTTCTTAAGTGTACGATCGAGCCAGGGGCGAGAGTACTGAAAGTTGGTTGTTATATCTTGTTGCTGGTATGTATCGTTCATTATTTCCATGAGTGATTGGGTTAACTACTGAATTAGATAGTTTAACTCGGTAATGTTAATTATTGACACCTTCTGAATTAATTATGTAAGTGGTAGGGGTGGAAGTGCCTAAACTCTCAGCATTAGCAGGGATAGTCACTGTTTGTATTGTGTTAGCTGCTGACTTGTTTTCTGTCTTAATCTTTAATATTAATATGATTAAGGCTAATAGGAACAGGCGGATGCTTGGGGAAGCGATGGTATTTAGAATCGTCTTCCTGATTTTCCGAGAAAAGTGCATGATTGAATAATTTTTTCTGGCGGGCAGATAGTATGGGTTGGTTAGCTGAGGAAAAAAGAAATCCGAACAATGTGGCTCGGATTTCTAAGGTTGGCTAGTTTTTGAAAATGAAGCCAAATTGCTCAACTACAGTTCCTTTAGGCCCTTTACTAGGGCCGTAGGTCTGGCCATCAATATGGTATGCTCCTATGATGTGCCACTCCATCTCATCCAACGCGCAGTGCTGAATGCTTCCCTTCATAGAAAGGTCACCACCGGGCGTGACGAGTGAGATTTGCCCCTCGCCTTCAGCTGAAGCCACAAAGATGCTCTGAGAACCGTTTGCAGGACCGGCAGCCCCTACTCCTACTATGTTGAAGCCCTCTACGGTAGGATCAAAAGTTTTGTCCAGAAAGGTTAGGTTCCATAAAGTATACACTCCATTGGGAATTAAGCCGGTCAGCTTCATAGTCATTTCGGTTCCTCGTTCGGTACATTCTGCCGATACGCTACCTTTCACCCGACTGAATTCCTCAAAGGTTACGTGGTGGCCATCGGGCGCTATTACTGGCTCTAGATTAGAAGATTCGTGAATGAGAGTTTCAGGCTCCGTTACCGGGTTGCCGTCCTTATCTCTGATGAAAGCCGGCACAATTACGACAGCGTCCGTTGAAGCAGCCGGATTAGGGTTCTCCGGATCGTCCTCGCAACCCGTTCCCAGGGTTAGTACAATGATTGCCAGAGTGAATAACTTGATACATTGAGAAGAGAATGTTTCCAAAGCAGTCTTCCTCGAGTTAAAGATTAAGTGCATGTTAAATATCAATTTTGAGAGTTAGTAAAAGGTTAAAAGTTTAGATGAATGTCTTACTAAGAATGTTTGTTTCTTTACAACCAGGGAGCTTTACGATAGGCTTCGTAGGTGTCGGCTATTTTGGCGGCAGAAAGAGCGCGAGGCGCTAAGGCATACCGTTGCTCAAGATTATGAGTGTCATCGGTCAGCACTACCTTCAAGCGAATAATTGGCTCCGGATTGAGATTAAGATGACGATAAACTTCACGCCACAGACCGGCCGTAGTAATTATTACTGTTACTCGATTCTGACAGATATAATCAGCTAGTTTCCGAGCATCTTCAACAATAGAAGGTATTAGTAGCTTCGCTCCAGCATTTGAGCAGGCTTGAGCTATAGATAGCCACTCTTGTTCATCGCGGGCATAGTCGAGTAACACTACATCATCAGCCAAGAACATCATGTGCGATGTCTCCTGCGAGTTATTCACCGCCGAAAGCTGAGACGGCTCAGTAGTAGTAAATGAGATTTCCAGGGTCGATTTCATAGTAAATTGAGTTATGAGGTTTGATAACTATGTTTAGGGTGTGGGTCTAGTTGCTGAAGAGGCATACCTGAAGTTGAGCCCCTAACTGAGGATAATCAGCAACAGTATCTTCTATCTGATTCCAAATCTCCTGCGAAGTGGCAATGGTTGTTTTTCCCTCCCGGATAATGGTTTGAACCAACAGATTCGGACTCATTTGAAAGTTAGGCAAGACGATACTCGCTCCGGCTTCGGTGCAAGCTTTAATCAGGGTAGTCCACCCCTGGTCTAGTACAAACAGCGTGTGCTGAAGTTCTTCCTGGGCAAGAACCTGATTGGTAGATTGTTCTTCGTGGTAATAGAGAGTAGTCATTGTGATGTTTAGTTTGGCTCTTAATGGCCGGGAAGGAGAGCTTATTACCGAAGAGCTCCATTTTTTCGAAAAAATTTCTTTTCACCACTCTCATCAATATGGATAAACCCCATGCAAGTGGTAACTTGCCCTGTTCCCAGGCCAGGGCTAGTATTGCCTAATTGAGTTATGCGTATGCCAAACAGTTCTCCCACCATCGTGTACCGCGACATCAATAAGGAGATTAGGGTAGATGACCCGAGGTTAAGCATTCTGGAGCTGGCTATCCGCCACAAAATTCCGCACCTGCACGAGTGCGGCGGCCACGGGTTATGCACTACCTGCCGAATCAGAGTGCTGGATGGAGCCAGCAACTTGTCCCCTCCTACTGCTGCCGAAGTAAAGTTTAGCCAGCAACGAGGCTGGGACCCATCCGTTCGTCTGGCCTGCCAGACCCGAATTAATGAACAAAGTGCTGCTATTGAAAGACTGGTGTGGACTAGTGCAGAAGTAAGTAATCTTCAGTTGGAAACCATGCCGCTGGGCATCGGGGAAGAGCGTGAACTGGCTTTTCTGTTCTGCGATATGCGAAACTTTACCCCCTGGGCTAACCGGCACTCTAACTTCGATCTGGCGCATATGCTTAACCGCTTCTTTACTGCACTAGGTGATCCGGTTTTTATGAACAACGGCATTATCTACCAGTACGCCGGCGATGAGATTATTGCCCTGTTTGGTGCTGGGGGTGGGGATCAGGAGCAAATGTGCCTGGCTGCTGTTCGGGCTGCGTTAGGAATGCTGTACGCAGTGGAGCGACTCAACCGTTGGGAACTCAAGGAGTTTGATACCACCTTTAGTATTGGCATTGGCCTTCACTACGGCAAAGCCTTCGTGGGAAATATCGGCCACTCTCGTCACAAACAATTCGCGGTTATTGGCGACCCGGTTAACGTGACCAGCCGCATACAATCTCAGAACAAAGCATTGGAAACTACTCTGCTGGCTTCCCATGAGTTTATCACTAACCTACCGGAAAAGGTACTGAATATCGGTAAGAAGTCTAAAGTGCTACTTAAAGGAAAGGATGAGCTATTTTCGGTATATGAGATTGTCGGCTTTACCCAGCCCGATACTAACCTGAGAGTTCAGTCTACTATAGATGAATTGCTGAAAAACGAAGAAGCCTTTGCCGAGCAATTTTATCAGAAACTATTTCTGAAAGCCCCTGAGGTGCAAGCGTTGTTTCCGCAAAACATGCTGGATCAGGGTAGAATGCTTACCCACATGCTACGAGGAATAGTGTACGCTCTGAGTAGGCCGGATTATCTGGTATCAGGACTTAATGCCCTGGGAAAGCAGCATCGGGAGTACGGGGTAAAGCACGAACATTACCCGTTGGTAAAGGATGCTTTGCTGGAAACTATACGAGAGCACCTGGGTGAGGAGAGCTTCTCTCCCGAAACAGAACGGGCCTGGCACTCAGCACTCGATCTAGTTATTAAAACCATGGATGGATAACAATTTGCAAAAAACGAACAGCTTCGCTCTGACAAACCGGAAACTGGGCTAACCCGAGGTTTCTGATAATATCACTTACTACTTCTCGGCCTTCATTGTTAAAATGTATAATTTTGCCATCTGATGAGTCGAAATTTTATGGAGAATCGCACATTTGCGGTGGTTTTCTTGTTGTTACTCTGCCCCAACCGATTGGAATAGCGCGTATTGGATATGACTGAATTTGACGTACACACCCTGCCGAATGGCATTAGGATTGCCCATAAGCAAGCCACACATACTAAAGTAGTTCACTGCGGTTTTATTTTGGATATTGGTAGTCGCGATGAGCAGCCCGAACAGCACGGCCTGGCCCACTTCTGGGAACATATGGCCTTTAAAGGCACCCGCAAACGCAAAGCCTACCATATTCTGAACCGGGTAGATTCGGTAGGCGGCGAACTTAATGCGTATACGACCAAAGAGAAAATCTGCTTCTACGCTTCGGTGCTCGACCGGCACTTCGAAAATGCCCTGGAGCTACTGACCGACATTACCTTCGATTCTATTTTTCCGGAAAAACAAATTGAACGGGAGCGAGGCGTGATTCTGGAAGAGATGTCTATGTACTACGACTCTCCCGAAGATGCAATTCAGGATGATTTTGATGCGGTGGTATTTGGTGAGCACCCGCTAGGAAAAAATATTCTGGGTACCAACGAAAGCATTCGCCGCTTTCATCGCGATGATTTTCAGCGATTCCTTCAGGAAAACATGAATACCGAAAAGCTGATCTTTAGCTGCGTAGGAAATTTGCCAGCGAAAAAGGTATTCCGGTTGGCCGAAAAGTATCTGTCGGCGGTACCTACCCTTAGCGGTAAGGGTCACCGCTTACCGTTCGACCACCAAACTCCCCAGCAGGAAACCAAATCCCGAACCCTTACTCAGGCGCAGTGCGCCATTGGCCGGACGGCCTACCCAGTAGGCGATGATCGTAGCTTACCCTTTTTCATGCTAACCAACTTATTGGGTGGCCCCAGTATGAATACCCGCTTGAGTATGGCGCTGCGCGAAAAGCATGGTTTGGTGTATTCCATCGATGCCGAATACCATCCCTACACCGATACTGGTCTGTTTGCCATCTACTTCGGTACCGAACCCCGGCAATTAAAAAAAGCTATCAACTATACGCTCAAGGAGCTCAAACTGCTCCGCGAAAAGCCATTAGGTACGATGCAACTGCATCGCATCAAGGAACAAATGATGGGACAGATGGCGATGAACAGCGAAAATAACCAAAGCCTGATGCTAGCGATGGGCCGCAGCCTGCTAGATCATTATGAATTGGAAAATCTGGAAACGCTTTACAAAAAAATCAACGCAATTACGGCTTCGCAACTACAAGACATTGCCCAGGATATGTTTCAGGAGGATGCGCTCAGTATGCTGGCGTATGTGCCGGAAAATTGATCCGTCGTATATGGTCGGCAATAATTTTAGGGTTGAAGTGTGATAAACCACCTATCTGGATTACTAACCCGGTAAATACTGGAGAAATGAGGGGAAAGAAGTTAGAATTCATCGGGATGACCCTCGCTTGGGTGATTTTGCTCACGGTTATTTTCGTTTATGGAAATCTTCCACTTGATCATCAAATCATGCTGACTGTAGCTGCTACCCTCTCCGTTTATGGAAGCTACCAGCAGTTGCAGCGGGAGAAGGGTACTCGCTGCTTACTATCAAAAATGCTTCCTAGTAAGCGATAAGACTACTTTATTCATCGTGATTTCTAGCTACCATCAAAACTCTATCAAATAGCCTAGTGTACCGGTAATGGCATTGTTCTGTAGTATGCTTGGAATGGGAGTTCGGAACCGATCCATTACACTGTTGAAGCCCAAACTGTAGGTACTCTCTAGCTGAAACGTACCTACTTTAGTAGCTACCGCCAATCCGGCACCGCCCCGCACGCCAACATCAAACTTATTCTGATCGGCCAGCAAATACTCATACGTAATATCATCAGGATCTACGCTTGGAGCAGCTTCAGTATCGTAAGACAACAGCCAGGCACCGTACATACCTGCGTTTAAAAAGATTTTGACGTTGCGTTTACCAAAATAGCCATAGGCCAATAGTGGAACCTCCAGATAGTCTAGGTTAACTCGATAAGAACGGCTTGGATCAATTTTCGTCGGATCAATGAGCGATCGAAACCGCTCTTCCCATCCCTTCTCTGTGTAGTTGGCTTCAATCTGTAGGCCGAAGTTCTTTTCCGTCATGTAGCGTATCACTCCGCCATAGGTAGTCCCTTGAATAGTACTAATTCTCGCATTTTCTCGGGTGATTTCCTCATCGGTAGCTGTAATAAATGAGAAGGTAGCACCGCCCTTCACTCCAATTGCCCACTTTGTGTACGTATTCAGACTGTCCTGAGCCTGTACGCTTTGAATGTAGAATAATAATCCCGACAGTAGGAGTAGTGTTCTCATCAAAATCCAACTAATTCAATTCTCCATAAATAACGCCCGCCGAGTGATCATATTGAGCGCCGGTGACAGAACTTAAACAGTTTACTTCATTGCGTACCCGTAGCACTCCCAGCAATGCAAACACTAGGGCCTCTTTGAAGGAAACAAGTTTCTTATCCGGAATTACTAGCTCTACCTGTTCGGAACCGTAGTTGCGGATGCACTCCAACAAATAGGGATTGAACGCCCCTCCTCCAGTGACCAACACCCGAAACGGACGGTTAGTAAGCTGCTCTTCGGCAAAAAACTGCAATTCCTGGGCAATCTGACAGGCTGCTTGGTGCAGTCCGGTAGCAATAGCGTCAGCCACTTCCAAAGCTTCTTCTTCTATACGCTGTATAATTTCCTGGTACACCCATTCATATCCTAGTGATTTAGGAAAAGGCTGATTATAGTAAGGTAGTGAGTTTAAAGATTCTATTAAATGTTGCTGAGGTTGGCCCTGCCGAGCGAGTTGCCCCTGTTTATCGTACGACTGCCCGATTTGCTGGGCGAAGTAGTTCATCACCATATTGGCCGTACCAATGTCATAGGCGATGCGCTTACCCTGCCACTGAGTAGAAAGATTAGCAATTCCTCCCAAATTCAGACAGGCATCGTAGTCACCAAATAGCAATTGATCACCGATAGGTACTAGCGGAGCGCCCTGCCCGCCAAGGGCTACATCAAAATCTCGAAAACGGCTAATTACAGCATGTCCGCTCACTGCCTGCAACGCAAAGGGGTTACCGATCTGGTAGGTAATACCTCGTTCGGGCTGATGAAAAACGGTGTGCCCGTGGGAAGACAAAAAATCAGGTTGCAACTGGTGTTGGGTGATAAAATCTTTCACTGCTTCTCCCATCCACACCCCGAGTATCCGGTCAATAAGGATCAAATCCTCACCGCCTACTTCGGTAATACGACTTAGTTTTTGCTGCCAGTCGTCATCGTAAGGGCGGGTTTCAGCTACCGGGATCTCAAATTCCCAGTAGCCATTTTCCTTCCAGAACTCACAGTAGGCCATGTCTAAACCATCGATGGAGGTGCCCGACATCAGTCCAATTACTCGATACTTATCCTGATTCATTGATTAGCTGTTTATGATCATTTCTTCCATGCCCTCAGTCTGAAAGGTTTTCGTAGTGCCGTTATCGTCGTAAATAATGTATACTTCCAGTCCGGCCTGCTGAGCCACAATCTCTTTGGCTCGCTCTAGTCCTACTACCATAAATGCAGTGGCAAAACCATCGGCGGTCATGCAGTCTCCGGCAATTACCGACACGCTCAGCACCGAATGTGTAACCTGTCGGCCCGTTTTAGGGTCAATGGTATGGGCATATTTCTTACCGTCACGCACGTAGTAGTTACGGTAATCACCGGAAGTGGCAATAGCCTGGTTATCCAGAGCTATGGCAGCCGACATTTGCCCGATCTGACTGGGGTTATCTACCCCAATGCGCCATAAATTTCCCTGATCGTTTACGCCTCGGCAAAGCACTTCGCCCCCAATTTCTACCATAAAGTTATCCACCCCCTGGCTTCGCAAAAAACTACCCACTGCATCTACTCCATAGCCCTTGGCAATGGCGCTAAAGTTTAGCGTTACGTTCGGTGCCTTGCGAGTAACGTAATCTGAAGTATACTCAATTTTATCAAAGCCCACCAGTTGTAATAGCGAATCTACAGCACTATCATCGGGCAGTTCGTTTTCTTCGGGGCCAAACCCCCAGGCATTCACCAATGGAGCTACCGTAGGGTCAAATGCACCACCGGTAGCCTGCACAATCTCCTGACTGCGCTCCAGTACCGGATAGAAGTAGGGCAACTCAAAATAAAGCGTGTCCTGCTGATTGAATCGTGTGATTTCTGAATCGGGCAGGTAGTGATTCACCGACTGATTAAATACTTCCAGTAACGAGTCGATACCCGATTTAAAGTTACGCTGCTGTTCGTCCTTGTATTTGATGTTATAGGTAGTACCCATGGTTTGCCCCTGTACACTGATATAAGTATCATCTGTAGCAGTATCTGCTGATTCGGGCTGATTGCGAACCCACCAAACTATCGCTACCGAGGCTAGTAGCACAATAGAGTAAATTATGTTCTTTTTTTGGTTAGGACTCATATTTAGAAAGGTTTTTTACAGACACCCAAATATTATTTAAATAAGCATTAAATACTTATTAAAAGCATAAAATATGTTATTTTTGCTGCGATAGTACGGAATTTTCTGTACATTCATGTTAACTATTTTAGAAAAGCTAATGTGTTAAAATATCACCGGATAAATCAACAAATCCTGAGTTTTAAGTCTTCTATCTCACGATGAAACGACTTGCCCCAAACCTCGAACTGTAATTCTTAAACATTACTGAGAATGAAAACACATTCAACCAACTACCAGAGTACATTTATTGAAGTTGCCGAAGACTGCCCGGCAAATTCAGGTCAGGAACCACCGCAAAAAGGGGACAAAAAATCGGTAGCAAACCAGCAGTATGAATTACTGAAAAGCAACCCTTACAAATTCACGTCGGACGATCTTTTCTTTACTGTTTTCGCCGCGAGAAATGAGATTGGTCCAAGTGAGTTGAAATCTGAGCGAGAAAAATTCTTCTCAAAGGGTCAGCCTTGTTTCAGGGCCTCCCCACTTACTAAGAGATACGGCTGGGGCGTGCACAGCGATGAAAACGGGAAAGTTGCCCTCTATGGCTTAGAAACTGAAGAGTACCAAAACTTTGTTGATAACGAATCAATCAAGAAAGTAAAAGCGATGAAAATGAGGCGGTAGGGGCTTAAACTGCTATACTTTTTCGGTTTAAAATCTATACCGCCTAGCATTGACTTTTGTATCTACCCGAATAAAAAAGAATATCATGAGAGAAGATTATTTGACTGGTGAAGCCTCGCACCTGAGCCCCGCGGAAAAGGAAATTGAACGAGCCTTGCGTCCTTTATCGTTCGGGGACTTCACCGGACAGCATAAAATTGTAGAAAACCTGAAGATATTCGTGCAGGCTGCTAAAAATCGTGGCGACCAGCTCGATCATGTTTTGCTGCACGGCCCTCCGGGTTTAGGAAAAACTACCTTATCGCACATTATTGCCAATGAGTTGGATGCCCAGATTAAATCTACTTCGGGCCCGGTACTCGATAAGCCTAGCGAATTGGCCGGATTGCTGACGAATATGGAGCCGGGCAATGTGCTATTTATTGATGAGATTCATCGCCTCAATCCTATCGTTGAAGAGTATCTCTACTCCGCCATGGAGGATTATAAGATTGACATTATGCTGGATTCGGGTCCGAACGCTCGTACCGTGCAAATCAGCTTGAGTCCCTTTACGCTGGTAGGGGCAACTACTCGCTCGGGATTACTTACTTCCCCCCTACGCGCCCGCTTTGGTATTAATGCCCGCCTGGAATATTACGACGCGGAATTACTATCGACAATTGTAAAGCGCTCGGCCCACATTTTAAATACACCAATTGAAGAAAATGCGGCTTTTGAGATTGCCCGCCGTAGCCGGGGTACTCCCCGAATTGCCAATACGTTACTACGCCGCACCCGCGATTTCGCTGAAATAAAAGGTAACGGGACTATTGATAAAGCCATTGCCGAAATAGCTTTGCAGGCATTGGACGTAGATCAAAACGGATTAGATGATATGGATAACCGTATTCTGTCTACCATTATCGAGAAGTTTAAGGGTGGGCCGGTTGGTATCAGTACTATTGCCACTGCCTGTGGCGAAGAGGCTGAGACGATTGAGGAAGTATACGAGCCATTTTTGATTAAGGAAGGCTATATCAAGCGAACCTCCAGGGGAAGGGAAGCCACTGAAATAGCTTATAAACACTTGAAGATTATTCCCCCTGGGCGCGCTCAAGGTTTGTTCGATTAAGCGTTCTGCAAAAATCTATTACTTTAGAGACGTTGATTTGTCTACTAGCGTATGTATTTTGAGAAAAACTCTTCCTTCTTAAAAGAGGCTGCTCGTCAGCATGGTTTTGATTTTTGTGGCATTGCTAAAGCTGAGTTCTTGTCAGAAGAAGCTCCTCGTCTCGAGCAGTGGCTCAACCAAGGCCATCAGGGGAAAATGCAGTATCTGGAAAACTACTTTGATATCCGGCTTGATCCTACCAAACTGATGGACGGGGCTAAGTCGGTAGTTACCCTACTGTACAACTACTATCCTTCCGAAAATTTAGCTTCTCCCGATTCGTATAAAATTGCCAAGTATGCCTACGGAAAAGATTATCATTTTGTCATTAAGAAATAGCTGCGGAACCTGCTCGATCAGATACAGGAGGAAGTCGGGGATATTCACGGACGGGCTTTTGTAGATTCGGCTCCGATACTGGAGCGGGTGTGGGCTGAAAAAAGCGGCCTGGGATGGATTGGCAAGAACAGCTTACTACTGAATAAGCAGCAGGGCAGTTTTTTCTTTATTGCTATTTTATTGTTAGACATTGAGTTGGCTTATGACCATCCGGTAGCAGACCATTGCGGTACCTGTACCCGCTGCCTAGATGCCTGTCCCACCGATGCTATTGTGCAACCCTACGTGGTAGACGGTAGCAAATGTATCTCGTACTTTACTATTGAATTGAAGGAAGAAATTCCTACGGAGGTGAAAGGGAAGTTTGAAGACTGGATATTTGGCTGTGATATTTGCCAAGACGTATGTCCCTGGAACCGTCACGCCCGCCCCCATCAGGAACCGGAGTTTGAACCCCACCCTGATTTGGCTACCATGCGCAAACACGATTGGGAAGAATTAACGGAAGAAGTATTTCGGAAAGTATTTAAAAAATCGGCAGTAAAAAGAGCTAAGTTTGCCGGTTTAAAGAGAAATATTCGGTTTGTGACAAAATGAAAAAGCTGCCTTTGAGTTAAGACAGCTTCAAGGATGTTAATAGGTTTTTGTTAGATTAGCCGACGTGTTTCGGTGAGAAACAATCGTCGAGGATGCTACGATACTGCTGGCCGAATTTGATGTAACACCAACTTCTAAGCATTTCAGCATCGGATGGTAACAGGACCGTTAACGCTTTTCTTAGTTCCTTGCGAAAAAGAAGCGCATCGAAACTCACTTTTGCCAGAATCAGCTTTGCATAGCTTAACTCAGCGTGAATGCGTTTTGCGTCTAGGTGTCTGTTGTATATCTGCATAGGCGTAAGGGGTTTATGTTTAGTTAAAAAAGTCAGAAAAAAACTTGAACTGATGGAGCTAACTCCTGAGAAATGATCGTTTTAAAGACATTAACGATCTGAAAGCGCTATAAATATACAATAAGATATATTAATTTGCAAGCCCACAATCTGAATATGTCATGAATGATGATATTTTATTTCCAAAAGAACGAATATTCCAGAATATTATTCTGCATTTATCGATTTTTTTCGGATTTTTTATCATTGCTGGGCTTTCTCAGGCGCAGAATGTTTCGGTACAACTAGGCTCCAACCAGATCGGATCGAACGAACAATATACCATTACCTTGAAGGTAGAAAACGATCGTTTGCGCCGTTACGGTGATTTTCCGGACATTCCGGGCCTCGAGAAAGCCGGGACATCTACTTCTTCATCTACCAATATTGTTAACGGGCAAATCTCTTCTTCGTACAGCGTAACGCAATCGTACCTGCCAGCTCGAGAGGGAACGTTTAAACTAGCTCCATTTACAGTGGCGGTCAACGATACCGAGGGCAGCTCTCCGGGTACCACTATCACTGTGGGGCCTCCGAAGCAGCGCAGTGCTCAAAACCCTTTTTTTAGTGACCCTTTCGATGATCTGTT
>CAKZYJ010000298.1 GCA_937884755.1 uncultured Flammeovirgaceae bacterium | reverse complement strand
CGTCCCATCTCCGACGGCTACCCATCCTGGTCGGAGAAATTGTACATGAGGCCAGTTCCTTCATCCGAAGAAATATCCACGCTTCATCAGAAATATATCGTACAGGAAGTGCCCCGAACGGCCTATTCGGTCAATAATGCACTTTATACACAGGGTAACCCTTTTCCAAAATTGAGGTTGGCTGATATTCAATCGATCAGGGTAATCGAGAGCAAGAATATGCCGGAGCATTTTAGGGAAAAGTTTGATCGAATCGTATCGATTACTACCCAAGACGCTTATCAATACACTTATCCGTCGTTCAGCAACGTGAATGCTTTGTACGTGATTGACGGAGTGCCCCAAAAGAGCCGCACCAACTTGTCGAATATTTCATCCGAAGACATCATTTCTACCGAGATAGTAAGAATAAAAGACAATCGGGCAGATCAGTTTGAGGGTTTGCCGATAGAAGGAAAAGATCATGTGATTTATGTTACTACCAAGGCTGGTCTGACTCCCAAAACTATCAGCGGAAGAATTATAGAAGAACGATCAAGAGAGGGGATTGTCGGAGTAAAAATAAAGGCTACTAACGGCTCTACTGCCGAAACAGATAGCGAAGGGTACTATCAGATTCAACTGCCCGCTAATACCCAAAAAACCACGTTCGAATTTACGCATCCTGACTACCCAAAAGGAGAGATTGAGGCCAAGATCACCGGTCAAAAGCTGAATGATCTTCTCTTTATCAAGCCCGAACACTATCAAGAAAAAAGAGATTCCATTGCCCAGATACTAGAAGTCGATCCGGTTGAGTTCTCTCAACTTCAACAGCTTGATTCTGCTTTACATCCACCTCTTTATATCATTGATGGCGTTTTTGTAGATGATCCCTTAGAGAATCTAGACCCCAGAAGTATAATGAATATTGATGTAGTAAAAGGCCCCGAGGCTGAAAGGCGCTACGGAAAAAAAGCAATTGGTGGAGCAATTTTGATTACTACCAAGAACCCTTCTCCATCCAAAACTATAGAAGGAAAAGTAACATCTGCAGAAAGAGGCGAACCGTTGCCTGGAGTAAGTATCACGGCTGAAGGAACTAATATTGGTACCGTTACAGATCGGGATGGCAAATATAGTATTCAAGTGCCTAAAGGTGCTTCCAACTTAGTGTTCTCATCTGCTAGCTCCGAGCAAAAGACTGTTTCTGTCAGAGGTAAAAGAATAGTGAATGTGGATTTGACCTTTCTCTCACTCAACGATCCTGAGCATACTCTATTTGTTGTAGATGGTCAGGTTCGTGAGGATATCAATACGCTAGATGGTCTCAATGTAAATTACTACGAGATACGTCAGGAGACACCAAGATTGTCTTTACCCAAGAAATATCGCGATAAAGGCTACACTAAAGTGGTAAGGGTGGTTACGAGGGGGTTTAATGCTTATTTAGGAGACCGTGCTGTTCTAGGGAAATTAGTAGACAATGACAACGGAGAGCCACTGGTAGATGTCGAAGTTAGATGGGTAGAGGATGGCAAGAAGACTGTGTTAGCTCGTACCGATGAGCAAGGCAAATATCAGGTAACTCTACCAAAAGAGGCTAAAATCATAGAATACTTCCATCCGGGCTACACTCCTCTCGTGATTACTGATCGGTTTGTGACAGAATCATTCCCTATGCGTTTAACTTTATCACTAGAGAAGGACCAGATTGATGAAGCTGCTTTTGAAAATAAGCTCAAAGTATATCCTAACCCGGGAAACCAAAATGAAGTACGGGTAGAGTTTACGTTAGAAGGTGCAGCAAACATTAATTTCTACTTTTATAGTAAAGCGGGAAGGTTAGTGCATGACTTTAAACCTCTTTATCTACTAGCCGGTGATCAGAATGTAGCGCTACCAACCATTCAATTTCCTTCGGGTGAGTATCTGTTAGTCATGAAGATCAATGATGGAGCCACGTTCACCCGCCGGGTTATTTTAGAATGATTTTCTAGAAAATGTAATAAAATTCTGAATCATGGTCAGATCGATTCTTCTTTTCGTTTTTTTTATACCCATTTACTGTTACTCTCAGAACACATTTTCGCGTGACAAAGAAATGGCTGGTAGTGATACTGCTATGTATCGATCATTTAAGCCTAAATTGACGAAACAGTGTTTGGGGGATACTTTAGAGCAGCATTTGAGCGAAGGAATTTATCGGTTTGTAGTGAATCAGAAACTAGGTGAGAACCTCCAGATGTATGTAATGGATACACAAGGCGAGAGATTATCGGTACGCAGGTATGATAAATATCTAGAATTTGTTAATCACAATCGTTCTGTAGCTCCCTTTTACTTCACCTTTATCTTAGAAGATACCATAAATACGGAGCTGGATGATGACGAGCTATTAGGTAGGCTTTTCTTCGTGTATCATAAGAATATACTTAAAGATGCACCGAGTTTTGAGTTAGTTGACGTTACGGGTAATCGCTATACGAATAAAAGCCTTATGAATAAAGTAGTAGTGCTCAATCTCTGGCATACGCGATGCCGTCCTTGTATAAAGGAGATGCCTTACCTCAATACTCTAGGAGATGCCTTACCTCAATACTCTAGTAGAGCGATACGCTGATAAAGAAGACATAGTGTTTATTGCCATAACTTCTGACACAGAAAAGAAGGTTGCTAAACTACTGCTGAAACATCCATTCAACTATCAGCACGTTACCAGAAAGTATAATATGAGAGAAAAGTTTATGAAGCCTTTAAGCGGCTGGCCGTCTCATTTGGTACTGAACAAAGAAGGTAAAATAGTATTTCAATATGTAGGTACAGGAAAAGATATCGTTACTCTTCTCCAAGACGTTATAAACAAGCACATATAGGAACACCGTATTTATCAATTCTCTATCCCGTGGTAGGCCACGTTCATTTCCATTGGGCCGGCCCAATCCTGGGGAACGGGTATATCTAGCACCCAGTGAACAGCGTTGATGACCAATCGCTGGAAGGGTTCTCGATCAAAATCGTAGGGATGCCCTAGCGTAGTTGTAAATATTTTACTTCCAAAGGAGTTCGTACCTGTCCAGGCTACGGGGTGGTCAATCGCTTCCTTATTGGGGTTAACGGCGCTGCCCATTAGTAGCCATTCGGAATTATCGGTAGGGTAGTCGGGTAATGTGGTGTAAAGCCAGGAAGCCGCGTCAAAATTCCCATCCACTCCTGTTAAGATGGGATGATCGGAAACCTCGCCGATTACGCTTACTTCGGTAGTAGATTCGTGGCCGTAGTGGGTATGGTTATGGTCGCCACCCCAACCGGGAGGAGCATTCAGGGCAAATTCGCCGAAGGCATTCCAGTTTTCCAGTTCGTGACCTTCGGGATAGTTGAAGGCGTGAGTGGACGTACGGAAACCAATGAGGGGCTTACCGGTCTTCAGATAGTCTTCAATATGCTGAACCTGGTCGGCGGGTAGTCGTCGCCAGCGCAGAAAGAATACCGCCATATCGGCATCTTGCAAGGCTTCCAAGCCCGGAATATTTTCTTCGGCATTATGATCAGGAGATGATTTGAGCACGACAGTCTTCAGGCCGTAATTTTCCTCTAGCTCGGCGGCTAGTTTAGGCATAGTGCCCTCACTACTATACTCGTGGTCACCGGTAACGAAAACCACGGTAGGCTGTTCTTCTTCCACTTCACTAACTTCCTCCGTTTGGTCAGCAGTTGTCTCACTGCTGTTGGAAGATGATCCACAGCTATAAAAAAATA
The DNA here is from genome assembly GCA_937884755.1 of uncultured Flammeovirgaceae bacterium. GTDB lineage: Bacteria > Bacteroidota > Bacteroidia > Cytophagales > Cyclobacteriaceae > Tunicatimonas. Next base: position 13,746 of record CAKZYJ010000298.1, on the reverse strand, counting down.
CAGCAGATACGAAGCAGAGTAAAACAGGGCTTTTAATGAATGATAGGTATTGCATAATGCTAAAAGTTGTTAATGGTAAGTTAAGGTTATACGTTGTGAAAATTCAATCCCCCTTACCCCCCATCGCATGGCGCGTCGGCTTCACCAAGGTAGGGCATCTTAAGGAGCCTTTAATTTTGGAATACGAGATATTTTTTCTAGTTGTACATTTCCCCTTTTCAAAGGGCCACCGCGGCGCGGGGTAAGGGAGATTAATACAAAAGGTGCTGGTCTCATTATCTGAAATCTAGTTTTCAAGTGGATGTTCCTTTAATAGTTCTTCAGGAGAATAGAAACCAGTCTTATCGGCGATGGCAGCTCGCACCTCCTTCACTTTCTCAGGTGAGATAGCCGAAGCCTGATTGCCAAACGAGTTACGTACGTAGGTCAGCACTGCCGCTATTTCTTCATCGTTTAGTAGTCCGCCAAATTGGGTCATTGGTACCTGACCCGGATATTCCCGGTCTAACACTGTGATGGGGCCCATTAAGCCCTTGAGCGTGAGTTTGATCAGGCGCTCTTCGCTACCTAGCACCCATTTGGTTCCGGCTAGCGGTGGAAACTGTGAAGCGCTCAATCCACCCCCGTCAGATTGATGACAGGTACCGCAGTAGCCTTCTTCACTGTAAATTTCTTTACCCTGAACAAATAACTCCCGCTCAGCTCCGGTGAGCTGGGTGCTGATGGCTTCGTCCTTTTGTTCTTGTACCGAGCGCCCGTTCAAGTGCGCCAGCGCTGTTTCGTAGGTTGCTTGCATCCAGTCATCTATTGGCTTTTCTCCAGCGGCTTCCACAATCGGTAACCCTTGTTCTCTATCCAGCCAGGACGCCGCTACGATAGCCTCTAGTCGTACCCGACCGTGCTCGTCTTGCGCCATCTGCATCAGCAAATCGGCCTGGTCTTTTACCTGATGACCGGTGTAGCGTAGTACCCGCGTAGCCGCCGCTCGTACCCGGTGGTCTTCGGACTGCAACAGTCGACGCAACAAGTCCTGATTTACCTGATTAAGTCCCCAGCTTACCCACAACCCTTCCAGCAGGTGATGCTCGTAGCGAGGATCGTTTTCATCCAGGGTCTCTACCCAGTTTTCCAGTTTGGAAGATAGCTCTGGGGAATTGCGTCCCCGCAGCTCACGACGGGTACGGTAGCGAGTACGGTATTCGGGCAGTTTTAAATTCTCCAGTAATTGTTCAATACTAGCTCCAGCAATCTCAGCTGGTTCTACCAGTGGCCGGCTGGGATAGGTAACGCGGTAAATACGGCCGTGCACATGATCGCGGTAAGGATCTCGGGCATTGTGCTGCATGTGGCCCACCAGCATGTTATGCCAATCGACGATGTAGAGCGAGCCATCGGGGGCGAACTCCATATCTACCGGACGGAAATTGGGGTCGGAGCTTTGTACTAAATCCTGCCGGTGCCGGCTTCGGTAGCCAGTGCCGTCGTCTACCATGCTGTGCTGCTTGGTGCCCAAAAAGCCGATAGTGTTGTTAATCAGCAGGTCACCCTGCCCCACTTCGGGAAAATGGCGGGTGGAGACGAACTCTAGCCCTGAGGTGGGTCGTACCCGGTGGGCGTCTTCGATCAGGTTACGCGATTCGGTGGTAGACACTCCGTAGCGGGGGTTTACCTCACCCGGCATCATCCACTGCACATCCGGTCCCGAGGTATCGGCGTAAAAATCCTGCCCCCACTCATCAAAGGCAATCCCCCAGGGGTTAGGGATAGGTAGCTGAGCCACGCGTTCCAACCTACGCCGTTGGGGACTGTAGCGGTAAAAACCACCGTTGGTCGCCCGTACCGGCCCATAGGGAGTTTCAACATTGGTATGTAAAAATACTCCTTCGCCCATATAGATCGCCCCGGAAGGGTCGCCGGTGTAGGCACTGTGCATATGGTGGGTATCGTGATCGTCAAAACCGCTGAGCAAAATCTCGTAGGTATCAGCCTGATCGTCGCCATCGGTATCCTTGAATAGGATCAGATCGGTACGTTGAGAAATATATACACCTTCGGGAGCAATCTCAAAACCTACTGGCAAATGTAGACTGTCAGCAAAAGTGGTCTGCTTATCAGCCTTCCCATCACCATCAGTGTCTTCCAAAATGATGATCTTATCGTTGGGTTTGGCATCACCAGGTTTGTAGTGCGGATAACTAGGCATAGTAGCCACCCATAATCGTCCCTGATTGTCGAAGGATAATTGCACTGGATTAGCCAAATCTTCAAACTCCTGTTCCGAGGCAAACATCTCTATTTTGTAGCCAGGAGCCATCGTAAACTTATCCAGCGCATCCTGACCATATAAGTATTCCTGGCTACCGCTGCCTTCTTCAGTAGCGAAGTTAGATTCTACCGGAGGTAGTTCGCTGGTTTGAGCATCGGCGGCAACAATGTTCATTCTATCCCCTTGGGTAGCCTGCCAGATGGCCTCGTCGCGGATGGCAGTCATCTCCCGAATCTTTTCAATCTCAAAAGGGTAGTTATCCGGTCCGAAGGGTTCGTAGCGACGACCGTATACGTGTACTCCATTGGGTATTTTATAGTCATTAAGCCACATCCAGTTCTTTTCCATCACGGCATCATGCACCAGATTGCGATACTCTTCCACCTCCAGTTCTTTTTCTCCAAAGGTTTTATCGGCTAGTAAATCAGCAAATTGTCGATAGCCCGCGTCAGTCAGTTGAAAGCCGTCAATGGTTAGCGGTTCTTCGCTGTTGCCAAACCACTGTTGGGTAGGTTGAAAGACGTCTACGAAGTGAACACTGTTCTCGGCAGCTACTTCCCGCATTGCGCGGGTATAAAGCTCCAGGTTCTGATTTTCTTGCTTTCCATCGGGTAGATCATATTGATCGGATAAATCCTCAAAAGCAATGGGAGATACAATCGCTAACTGCAAGGCTCTCGTGGAGTCGCCGTTATAGTTTTGGCTGAGCGTGTGATCGATGAAGGCCTCTAGCTCGGCTCGAAAGTTTTCCAGACCGGCCTCGCCCTGAAAGGACTCGTTGTACCCGAAAAAAGCCAGAATAATATCGGCTTCTAAACTGGTCAGCCAGTCATCGGGAGTAGGATAAACACCTTTACTGTTAGAATCGTGAGCGAGTTCATCCTGAAACTTTTCCGCTCCAGGAAAGGCCCAGGGAGAAACGCGACTAGGGTGCGGGCGAAAGCCAGGCGTATTGCCCGGATCGGCCATATTACGGATATAAAGCTGATGATCAGGGTAGCGCAAATGCATCTCTGTTTCAAAGTGGCCGAAGTTCACCATCCGTGAGGCCAGATTATTACCAACTAATATAATATGGGAACCAGGGTCCACTTCTAAACCCAACGAATCGGAAGAAGAACAACTACTAGCTCCAACGATCAAGGCAATCGCTGTTGCTATTGAGAACAAGGCGAAAAAGAGATTCTTTTGATAGGCTGTGGCTGTCATTTAGCGTTGTTGTAGATTAGGTATAACCTTTTGGTAAGCCCACATAATGAGCAGTAATTCCTAATATACAACAGTTCTGGTTACGATAAAAAAACTAGAATTTTTCGAAAATTCGTTAGCTAATACTACTGCCGATTTTCAACAATCCAGTTAAGTATGCTTTAAGATTAAGAAAATTTCAGCACGCTTTGTCGCTCGCGATTAACAATCAGCTGAGTAACATCAGGACGGGAGTAGTGCCCGGAGGGGTCAAAATTCTGTCGTTCTTCCCGTACTTTCTGATGATCTAACGTAGCAGTATACAATCCTTCTTCACCCACCTGTGGTTCCAGTAGCCATTGTCCGTTGGGCGAAGCTACACAGGAGCCTCCGTTAGCCAGATACTCATTGCTGTTTTCTCTAATCAATTGTGTGTGAGGTATCTCATCGGGAATATCAGATTTACGCATGAGTCCGGATACGGAGATTACGTAAGAGCGGGATTCCTGGGCAATAAAGCGGGTAATATCCTGCGTATTTCGTTCGGCCCCCGGCCAGACGGCTATGTGTACATCTTCGCCTTGCGCATAGAGCGACGCCCGAGGTAACGGCATCCAGTTCTCCCAGCAATTTAATCCGCCTACAGTAAACGCCCCTAATGGATGCACCCGCAATCCGTGACCATCTCCTGGCGACCAGGATAACCGCTCTTCGTAGGTAGGCATCAGCTTACGGTGCACCGAACCAATTTCGCCCGCGGGATTAATATACACCAGTGAGCAGTAAACACTGTGCCCGCCGCGGTCGAGGGCTCGCTCGATGCAACCGAGGTATACGGCAATCTGCTTCTGTTGCGCTAGCTCTTGTAGTTCACCTAGATGTTCTTCCACCACTACCGCTTCCTGAAGGTACTTGGCGTGTATCTCTTTCTGTACGGGTGAATTGAATCGCGCCCCATCGGTGCGTTCCAACCAAAACGGATAACCTGGTACCAATGCCTCCCCAAACGTTACCAACCGGCAACCCTGGTCTGCCGCCTGGCTTACATAGTCCGTCACTTTCTTGAGTGTTCCTTCCCGGTCTAGCCACACTGGAGCAATTTGGGCTAATCCGACAGTAATTTGCTCATCAGTTGCCTTCATACTTCAATAGCTTTATTCTTATAGTGCACATCAGGCAGCTTACGTAGCTGTTCGGCGGCCATTTCAGGAGTGATGTCGCGTTGGGGGTCGCCGAGCATTTCGTAGCCAACCATAAATTTCTTCACAGTAGCTGAGCGTAACAGTGGGGGATAGAAATGATGATGGAAGTGCCACTCCAGATGATCCATTCCGTCGGTAGGAGCTTGGTGGATACCCGCTGAGTAGGGGAAAGAAGTCTCGAACAGGTTATCGTAGCGGGTGGTTAGCTGTTGTAGTATTTTGGCGTAAGCTGTTTTTTCCTCATCGGTAAACTGTAAGATGCTCTGAATATGCCGCTTACTGATGATCATGATTTCGTAGGGCCAGACCGCCCAGAAGGGGACTAAGGCTACAAAGTGATCATTCTCCAGTACAATCCGCTCCTGCTGCTCCAGCTCTATACTGAGGTAGTCGGCGAGCAAGCTGCGTTGAAAACGCTGGTAGTGGTCGCCCTGATATTTGCCTTCGGTAGCCGGTGCATTAGGTACGGTGTTTTGAGCCCAAATCTGTCCGTGAGGATGTGGATTGCTGCAGCCCATCATTTTGCCTTTGTTTTCAAAGATCTGTACGTAGTTGATCTGCGGACTCTCTCCTAATGTCCGGTACTCGTTTTGCCATAATTCAATAACTTTTTCAATATCGTCTACGGTGAGTTCAGGTAAGGTGAGGTCATGGCGAGGTGAGAAGCAAACCACCCGGCAGATACCGACTTCGCTGCGGGCATGCAACAGTCCGCCTACCTCGTAGCTACCCGCCGGGCTCTCTAGGGTAAGCGCGGCAAAGTCGTTGGTAAACACGAAGGTGTTTTCGTAGTTAGGGTTTCTTTCGCCGCCTGCCCGCTCGTTGCCGGGGCAGAGGTAGCAGTCAGGGTCGTACTCCGGGCGCTTTGCCTCTTCCGATTTTTCTACCTGCCCCTGCCAGGGACGTTTAGTACGGTGAGGCGACACCAACACATATTCTCCATTCAGCGGATTATAGCGGCGATGCGGATGTTCGGATAAGTTAAATTCCATTGTTCAATGGTTCGATTGTTCAATTGCTATTTGGTCATTTGTCCTTAGTCATTGGTCAAATTGACCCAGATTTTCTCTATATGAGTATTCCCCGTGCATGACTATACACTTGCCTTCCATATTCTTTCTAGTTTCTCAAAATCATCAACGGGAAACTTTCCACGCCATTTTTCTGAGTAACCTTCAGGACCGTCTTCATCTAATATTCTTTTAGCAGCTTGGTAAGCACTATCCACAAAGCTCTTCAATGTTGTTTCACCCTTGAAAATGATTTCATATTTATTTTGACTCACCATATTCCAACTGACATAATCGTCATACCATCGTAGCTCTATTTCAATTTTATCGCGATCTAACTTCTCAATTACAATTTGATGTTCTCCTGGCTCGCTAAAAAATGGAATAGTAACCTTCTGCTTATCTGTTACCAAACCTATGGCTCCCCAAAGTACAGAATCAAGCGAATCATAAAGATATGAGGCATCAAATTCAGTATAGAAGTCTCTAGCTCTCAGTTTGCCAACTGCCCATCCGTGGTCTTCCAATATGTAGTCAAATTCTATTTTCATTTCGCAGACTACATAACAATTGTACCGGGCCACGGCGGCATTGTTCATCGCACATTGTCCATTGTCTCTGTCCCGTTCACAATATCGGCGATATATACTTCCAGGTCTAAGGAAAAACTTTCTTTATACGTTTGGGCAAGTTGATTTGCAGTACGATCAATTGCGGATTCTTCAATCAGGTTGATAGTGCAGCCGCCGAAGCCGCCGCCCATTTGTCGCCCGCCGAGTACGGCTGGTTCATTGCGGGTCTGATCTACCAGAAATTCAGTTTCGGGCACAGTAATTTCGTACTCCTGCTGCATCCCCTGTTGCGACTCGTACAGCTTTTGTCCGAAGGTAGCTAAATCCTGATTGGCGAGTGCTTGGCAGGCATCTTCTACCCGCTGGTTTTCACGCACGATGTAAGCGCAGCGTTGGTAGACGATGGGGCTTAGCTTGTCCTGGTACTTGTTCAACATCGCGAGCGTAACATCCCGTAAGCTCTCTATCTCTTCGCCCTGCTGCTGAAGTATGGCTACCCCTTCTTCGCACTGGCTACGGCGCACATTGTATTCTGAATCTACCAGCGAATGCTTCACTCCACTATTGAAGAGTACAATCTTGTAGCCGGCAATTTCGGCGGGGTAGTACTGATATTCTAAAGAGCGGCAATCCAGCTTGAGAGCCTGTCGGGCCTTACCGAATACGCTGGCGAACTGGTCCATAATGCCGCAGTTCATTCCCACAAACTCATTCTCCGCTTTTTGCGCTAGCTTAACCAGCTCAATCTTATCAATGCCTAAATCAAACAATTCGTTAATCCCTAGAGCTAATCCGCATTCCAATGCGGCCGATGAGGACATACCCGCACCCTGCGGAATATTACCACCAAATGCACAGTTAAAAGGAGGGATGGTATATCCGCGCTGCCGAAGCTGATCCACCACCCCTAAGCCATAGTTGGCCCAGTTCTTTTCCGACTTAGAAAAATTCTGCGGATCAAAGCCAATCTGGTCGTTTAAATCCACGGCGTGTAGTTGGGCCTGATCATCAGCACTGGGAGCTAGTGCGAAAATAATTTCCTTATCAACCGCGGCCGGAAGGACAAAGCCCAGATTGTAGTCGGTATGCTCGCCGATCAGGTTCACCCGCCCGGGTGAGCGTACCACTAGCTTCGGGTCACCGTACCTACTCTGAAATGCTTCTTTAATTGTTTTTTGATCCATACCCTAAAGCTTAAAAATATCTGGCTTCCCTACCAGAAAACTGCATACAAAAATGCCAGAATAACCAGCACGGCTGCCGCCCCGGCGTTAAAGGCCGGACCGGTCTTAAACAGGCTTCGGGTCAAGGTCAACCCTTTAGGATCATCTTTGCCCTGATTATCAAAGTAGCTGACTACCACGATAATTAGCATAGATAGTAACAATACTAACCCTACCTGATCCATCCAGGGTAGTATCGGAAACAAACCTTCCAGGGCCGACCCTTCAGCCCAGCCGTTTTTGCCGACCTTTAAATACAGCGCAATTGGTACCGATAAGATAGCGCCCCAAATTGCGCCCTTATTGGTGGTCTTCTTATAGAACAGTCCCAGCATAAACACCGCCAGAATACCCGGACTCACAATACCGGTGTACTCCTGAATATACTGAAAGGCCTGCTTGATATTGCCTAATAAGGGAGCCACGAAAATAGCAATGACCAACGCAATGGCTGCGCTAATCCGCCCGATGCCCACAATCTGAGTATCCGAGACGTTCGGATTGATGTTAGGCTTATAGATATCCATGGTGAAGATGGTAGCCGTAGAGTTAAGCATAGATGCCAGCGAAGAAACAATGGCCGCAGTGAGTGCCGCCAGCACCAACCCTTTCAACCCAATGGGAATAAACTCATCAATTAGCCAGGGGAACGCCCGGTCGTTATCAATACCGACACCAGTGGCCGACAGAAAGGCTGGATCAACCGTTTCGGTGCTGATATTACCCTCGGGGCCGGCGTTTAAAACAAAGGCCACAATACCCGGAATCACCACGATGAACGGAATGATCAGCTTCAGGAAAGCCGCAAACACAATTCCCTTCTGCGATTCTTTCAGGCTTTTAGCCGCCAGCGTCCGCTGAATAATATACTGGTTGAAACCCCAGTAGTAAAGATTTGCTACCCACATACCGCCAATCAGCACCGATAGGCCGGGCAAATCCCAGTAAGCGTCATCGCCGTTGGGGGTAATGATTTCGCCTTTGCTTAAAATCATAGAGAATTTCTCCGGCACCCGGTCCATTAGCACGCCGAATCCTTCCAGCACGCCATCGTTCGGAGCCAGGTGTTTCAGGGCAATTACCGAAGTAATAACTCCGCCCAATACGAGCATGATTACCTGCACTACGTCCGTCCAGGCCACCGCCTTTAATCCACCCCAGAGCGAGTAGGTAGCGGCAAAGATTGCTAAGCCGATGGTTCCTGGAATAATGAGTGTACCGTCGCCAGTACCGAGAATGGTATCTAATGCCTTAGCTCCCAGGTAAAGTACTGAAGTGAGATTGACAAAGACGAACAGGGCAATCCAGAATATGGCGAGAATAGATTTGAGGCTGGTGCTGTAGCGTTGCTCCAGAAACTCAGGAATGGTGTAGAGTTTCTTTTCCATGAAGATGGGCAAAAAGAATTTTCCCACCACAATCAGGGTAGCGGCAGCCATCCACTCGTAGGTAGAAATGGCCAGCCCAATGGCGAAGCCGGAGCCGGACATGCCGATGTATTGCTCGGCGGAGATATTGGCGGCGATGAGCGAAGCACCTACCGCCCACCAGGGAAGGGCTTTACTCGCTAGAAAGTAATCTTTCGCATCTTTTTTATGCCCTTTCTTCTCTCGCGAGACCCAAAGTCCCAGAGCAACAATAAAAAGACAGTAGCCGATAAATACGACGTAATCTAAGGTAGAAAATCCCATAGTCAGGCTGGTTAGGTTATTGTTAGTCTTGCAAGTATACTAATTCTCCGACGTATACTTGCTTTACGGCTACTTTTGTCACGACATTTTCGTTTATCTAACTCTGTAGATGGGTAAAATGAAACTGAAAAAATTCTTCATAGAACTTGATAATGACGATACTCTAATGCGTTTCGTCGGGGTAACTGCGTGGACGGAAGAAGATGCTCTTAATCTGATTCAAGATAATCTTCTGAAAGAGGGTTTGAATCCAAGTATTAAGAGTATGAAGGAAATTACTTCGCTTAATGAATTAGATCAGAATCACGTTTTACCGAATATGGGCGAATTTGCGTCTCGAGGAATTTGGTTTCCATTTGGATTCACAAGCAAAAAGTAAAAAGCACTAACAAGATGTTGATTCCTGAATCGAGGTTAATTACATGTGTATTCCTTATCATACTTTGTCTTAATTTGGCTTTCGGTCAAACAACTACTTCTCAAGAATACTACCAAGATGGTAGGCTGAAAGCCGAAGGGAAAGTGAGCGATCAGGGGAAGGAAGGGATTTGGAAATTTTACTATCCTAACGGAAAAATTAATTCAATAGAGGAGTACCGAAACGATATGCTGCACGGCGAGGTACGATACTACGATTTTGATAGTAACCTGATTGGCGAAGAAAACTGGGAACAAGGATTACTGGAGGATTCAGCCCACTACTACTACGCGAGTGGCTCCGTTGAGAAGCTAGGAGTCTACGAAAACGGCTTGTACGAAGGCGAGTGGAGGTTTTTCTACGAGGATGGTCAACTGAAGCGCGTGGGAAACTATCGGCAGGGTTTGCCCCACGGCGACTGGACCTTTTACCACGAAAACGGCCAACTATGGCAAACCGGCTCATTCGCCGACGGAAAAGAAACCGGGGACTGGAAGTTCTATACTTCCGAAGGAAAGTTGGAATACACCGGTCAGTTTGAGGAAGGCGAGCGGGTAGGTGAGTGGTACTACTATACCGCCCGAGGTAAGAAGAAAAAGATGAAGAATCCTGATCGGTAGTTGCTGCCAAAATTGATGCTCTGGCAATTTCTGCGTAATATGTCTAGCCTACTTTCTACAACCAACTATGATTCATCGCTTCTATCATCTTCTAATCTTCATGGCAGTGTTTTTCCTAACTGCCTGCGGAACCAATCAGCCATCGGAGCTAGCTAATAGCTCTGGGTTTAACCAAACTGCCCGCAATGCCGAATTAGCGAATGAAGGGCTGGAACGATGCCACCAATTCGTAGCGGGTTGGCTCGAGCAGGCTGATCCGGAAACCGGACTGATTCCCCGAAATTTGGAAGAAAGTGCTGACATCTGGAACGCCAAAGACGCCGCAGCGGACAACTACCCCTTTATGGTACTGACCACAGCGCTTACCGACCAGCCTATGTTTGAAGGTAGAATGATGGAGATGCTGCGCACTGAAACCGAACTGACTTCTCGTTGGGATGCACTGCCCGACACTTACTCCTTTGTGAAGAATGATTTTGCCGCCGAGCAGATCGATACCGCCGACATTATGTTCGGGGCTTCGGAATATATCAAAGACGGTTTGTTGCCGCTTACTGAATGGCTGGGGGCCAGCCCCTGGTCGGAACGGATGATCAGTATTCTGGACGATATGTGGAAGCACGCTCCGGTGGAAACGCCCTACGGAAATCTAGTTTCTACCAACGTAGAGGTAAACGGGGAGATGCTGCAAACCTTGTCGCGCATCTACTGGATGACCGATGACCAAAAGTATCTGGATTGGGCCATCCGCCTGGGCGATTACTATCTGCTAGGCGACCAACATCCTACCCAGAATTTTGAGTCGCTGCGGCTGCGTGACCACGGTTGTGAGGTTGTATCGGGACTGTGCGAACTCTACGCTACTGTACACTTTGCGATGCCGGAAAAGAAACAGGTTTATCAGGAACTACTGCACACCATGCTCGACCGGATTCTGGAAGTAGGCCGCAACGAGCACGGCTTGTTTTACAACGTAGTGAATCCGCAAACCGGGGAGATTTTGAACGAAGGAGTTGCGGATAACTTCGGCTACACCCTCAACGGATTTTATACGGTTTACCAGCTCGATTCGGTAGAAGCCTACCGGGAAGCTACGCTCAAGGCATTAAACTCTTTGAATGAACACTACCGCAACTTTGATTGGGAAAACGGTTCTTCCGACGGCTACGCCGATGCTATTGAAGGGGCCCTAAATCTGTACAACCGCGAGCCAGTAGCTTCGGTGGCTCAGTGGCTGGATAGCGAAACCCAGGTGATGTGGGCGATGCAGCAGGAGAGCGGCATTATTGAAGGTTGGCACGGCGATGGCAACTTTGCCCGCACCACCATTATGTACTGTTTCTGGAAATCGCAGGGAGTAACGGCGGCTCCCTGGCGGAGTGATATTCAACTCGGAGCGGTACGGCAAGGAGATGATTTGCTATTGAGCCTAACCACCGATCAGCCTTGGGAGGGTAAACTGATGTTTGATTCGCCCCGCCACCAAACCGTGATGAACCTGCCTACCGACTGGCCCCGCATTAACCAGTTTCCCGAATGGTTCAAGGCCCAAGAAGATCAGCAGTACGAAGTGGTAAACGTTAACCAAAATACAAAAGAGATTTACACTGGCGTGCAGTTACAAAACGGCATTCCATGTAGCGCCGAGCCGGGGGAACATCGGTTTCTGGTGAGAAGGGCAACGTAATTTCTTGCTCTTTATTAGCTATCGTTGCCAGATCATCTTTTTGCGCTTTATCTTGTCTTCTTTGTCCCAGTCGCATACAAATACCACATCACCACAACAGTTGTAGACCACATTGCCGCAAGTACAACACAGAGCCCCCGTCATGTAGGGAATAAAGACTGTCTCCCCTTTGTACTTACCCTGGTCTACTCTGAACACTTGACAAACGCCCTGCTCGTTTTCGGCTTGCTCGATCATCTCTCTAAGCCAGGGCAGGTTAGTGGCTTCTTCCAGGTTACACGCTGAGGCAGCGCCTTCTTCCAGGTCGCTCCATTCAGGAGCCCCGCAGCTAAACATTAGCAAACAGCAGCATAAAAGCAGTAGAGCTTTCATAGTCATAGGTTTTTACTATTGATAGTAATTAGGGCAGAAGGGTTGGAAAGGCAATAAGATGAAGAGAAGATAAAAAATATGAAATGGTAAACACAAAGCGTGAAAATAATACAAAGGGAGGTTGGGAGTACTCCTAGCACCCAGCTCCATGCTCCTAGCTATTGATGATCATCAGCCCGAAAAACAGATTGAGGCAGAGGCTGGAAATAAAATTCAATCGCATGGTATGGTGAAAATCAGCTAGCGAATGATCTTTCCTTACCTGAAAATACCAGTAGAAAAAATAGCCCAGCACCGGTAGCAAAAAAACCGGGTACAGCCAAGCCTGAAGGGCGCTGAAGTAGAAAAAATAATAGAGCCCGAAACCGAGTGTAGCCAACCCGAAGATAAGCGCGGTGAAGTGAAACGTACCCAAAATACCCAACCGGTAGCTGAGCGTAATATCTCCCCGCTTGCTGTCCTCTTCGTGCTGATAGATTTGCGTCATCGGGTACGAGCCCCACAGCATAAACGACGGAAGGGCCGCTCCCACCCATACCTTGGGCTGGTTAATCTGAAACAGCGAGACTTCGTTCGCTGCTACATACACCATCAGAAAGGTGAAAAAGCCCTGAAAGAAGCCGGCGATGAACCAACTGCCGATGGCGTACTTCTTTAAGCGGACGGCCGGGTGGCTGTAGGCCTTGGAAGCCAGCCCGTAGATAAACAGCATAATCGTGAATTCAATGCTGATGATCAGCCCTAGAACGATAGCGGCCACATCCATTAGTAAGGCGGTACGGTACAACTCTAATTGCACGGGCGGGGGGTGTTCCAGCCCACCAATGCTTCCCTCGTCTTTATCGAAGTAGCTATTGTAGCCATTGCTGGCGGGGTAGAGCAAAAAGTGAATAATGAAGAAGGCTAGTGAGGCGTTGAAGACCGAAAAATCGACCGAAATACTGAGGGCAAACAGATAAACCGGAAGCAGAAAAAATGAAAATGGAATCCGTAAGTGCAGCCAGGTAGCGCGGGTGATCATTGTGAGTCAGTGATTGTTTTGGCCTCATTCCAATACAATTCCATTTCGTCCAACGTCATATCCTTCACGTCCTTATCCTGCTCGTAGGCTCGCTGCTCAATATGCTGAAAGCGTTGCATAAATTTTCGGTTCGTCCGCTCCAGGGCTTCCTCCGGATTAATCCCGGCAAACCGGGCGTAGTTGATCATGGCGAATAACAAATCGCCAAATTCGTCTTCGGCTTCAGCCAAATTACCCGTTGCTTCGGCCTCCCGGAACTCCTGCATTTCTTCCTGCACCTTTTCCCACACTTCGGTTTTTTCGCTCCAATCGAACCCCACCCCCCGGGCTTTCTCCTGCATCCGAAAGGCTTTCAGCAAAGCCGGCAAAGATGATGGTACTCCACTCAGGGCCGACTTACGGGTTTCGCCTGCGTTCCCTCCTTCCTTTTCTTTCAGTTTTATCTGCTCCCAGTTCTGCTCTACGGTACGAGCGTC
>CAKZYJ010000297.1 GCA_937884755.1 uncultured Flammeovirgaceae bacterium | reverse complement strand
CCTTTAATCCTGTGTACCACGGTAATTGCTTTGGCGTGGTGTTATTTTTCTTCTTCGGGCGGCTGCATTATGATCTAAAGGGTAAGTACTTGGTAGATTTTACCGTTCGTCGGGATGGTTCTTCCCGTTTTGGGGTGAACAATCGCTTCGGAGTATTTCCCGCGGTTTCTTTGGGTTGGGTATTATCCGAAGAAAACTTCATGACTGGAACTAATGGCTGGCTCGATTATTTTAAACTTCGGGGTAGTTGGGGGCAATCTGGAAACGACCAGATCGGAAATTACAACAGCTTCTCCACCTTTGGTTCTGCTCCGGGAAACTCTTTCTACGCTATCACTGGTGCTGATAATGCCATCACCCTTGGGTATCAATCAACCGCTATTGGTAACCCGAACGCAAGATGGGAAACCACTACGTCCAGTAATATCGCCTTCGATGCTACGCTGTTCCGCTCATTAGATATTAGCGTGGATTTCTGGCAGAAAAATACGGAAGATATGCTCTTCGCGGTAGCTATTCCGCAGGTAGTAGGTAGTGCCAATGCACCAGCGGTGAATATCGGTTCTATGGAAAACCGAGGGGTTGACATTGTATTGGATTACCGAGGGGCTGTATTCAATAACGCACTGAAGTACAATATCTCGGCGAATTTTACTCAGTACCGAAATGAAGTAACCAAGCTGAGCGACAATGAGAACGAATTTATTCAAGGAACTGCTACTCGCGGGCAGGTGTATACCCGAACGGAAGTGGGTCGTTCTTTCCCGGAATACTTCGGTTATGTAATAGACGGCATTTTCCAAACGCAGGAACAGGCTGATGCCCACCCTACTAACGGAACCTACAACCAACCAGGTAACCTAATTGTCCGCGATGTGGATGGTGACGGTGTGATTACTCAAGATGATCGTACCTATATCGGTAACCCACACCCTGATTTTACAGCGGGCTTAAGAGCCGGATTAGAATACCGAGGCTTTGACTTATCTGCTACGTTCTACGCCAGTGTAGGTAATGATATAGCGAACTATACCAGCCGTTTCATCCGCTATGGTTTATTCCAGGGTCCGAATAGCCCCGACCGCCTGTTCCGTTCGTGGGGTAGCCCGTACTTAGATAATAATGCTGATGCTATTTTACCTAAAGCGTCTACGGCTACCTCTTTTGAGCAGAATGCTTCTACCGAATACATTGAAGACGGTTCGTTCTTGCGCTTGCAAAACCTACAGTTAGGTTACAATGTACCTCCCAGTGTTCTGGATGCTATTAATATTAGTGCATTGCGCTTTTATGTCATGGGAGCTAACCTACTAACGGTTACCAATTACTCAGGCTTAGACCCGGAAATTACTGCTAAGCGTACCAACGGCGTAGGTTTTGAAATAGATCGGGGAATTGATGTAGGTACCTGGCCGATTTCTCGCCAGATCATGTTCGGATTAAATATTACTTTATAATCATAGAAATTATTAGTGATGAAAAAGAATCTTATAATACTAAGCTTTTTAACCGCCGGAACCTTCGTACTAAATTCTTGTAGCGAAGAGTTTCTGGATGAACAACCGATGGGTGCAGTAAGTGAAGAACTGCTGAAAAATGAAGAAGGGGTGAATGCCTTGCTGATTGCAGCTTACGCCCTAGTAGATGGCTACGCTCAGGGTGAATCGCCTAGTGGGGCTCAGGGTGAAGCATCCGGTACTAACTGGATTTGGGGTGATGTTGCTTCGGACGACAAGCACCGTGGCGACCAAACCGGGGGCTGGAATCAGATCAATGATATTGAACGCTACGAAGTACAACCCGATAACGAGTGGCTCATAGGAGCTTGGGGGGTAAACTTTGAGGGGGTATCCCGAGCTAATGATGCATTGAAAGCCCTAAGAGATGCGGAAAATATTAGTCCGGCGAAAGCTGCTCAATTTGAAGCTGAAGCCCGCTTTTTACGAGCCTGGTTCCACTTTCAGCTTAGAACCAAGTTCGAGAAAGTGCCCTACATCACCGAAGATGTTGACCCAGTTACAGTTGCCAATGACCGGGAGATTTGGGATGATATTGAAGCTGATTTTCAGTTCGGAGTAGAAAACTTAGACCCTGCACCAACCGAAGTAGGCCGGGCTTCCCGGTGGGCGGCTAAAGCCGCTAAAGCTCGAACGCATATGTTCCAGCTCGAATATAATGAGGCCAAACCGCTACTAGATGATATCATCAACAACGGACCGTTCCAACTTGAAGATCATTTTTACAATAATTTTGATGAAGAGCATCAGAATAACGGTGAGAGTATCTTCGAGATTCAGTACTCAGTGAATGATGGAGCGGGGGTTGCCAATTCAGGAATTGATCATCAGACTTTATAGCCTCGCGGCGGTGACGTAGGACTATGCTGCGCGTACAGTGCTCCTTCGTTCGACTTGTTCAATGCTTTCAAAGTGGACGCAAACGGACTGCCTCTGTTAGATAGTTTCCAGGATGATCTGTTACTAGAAGATTATGGCATACTCGACACCGAGCCGTTCACCCCCACTGATCAATTATTAGATCCCCGGGTAGACTGGACACTCGGGCGACGTGGTATTCCATTTCTAGATTGGGGGCCGATGAGCGGAAGTGACTGGATGTTAGATCAAGCTAACATGGGACCTTTCCTGAATAAAAAGGCGATGTGGTATAAGCGAAATGAAAATGTTATTTCTACCCAGTCTGCCTACTGGGCGCAGGGTGTGAATGGCGATAACTTCCGGGTACTACGACTAGGCCATATCATACTATGGCGAGCAGAAGTAGCTATTGAAGAAAATGATCTAGCAACGGCGGTAACGCTAATTAACCAGATTCGGGAACGTGCTTCGGATGACTTAGTGATGGGTAGAGTGGCCAACACTACCTTCGGGGCAGAAGATGTGCTTGAGATTGATGAAACCCAGCCGGCTGCAAACTACTTGTTAGGACTATATCCTTCGTTCCCCGATCAGGAGTACGCGAGAAAAGCCCTGCGGCACGAGATGCGCATAGAGTTTGCCCTGGAAGGAATGCGTTTCTTTGACCTGGTTCGTTGGGGCATTGCGGCTGAAACATTGAACACGTACTTGACAAGTGAACTAGCAGATGATCGGCTACCCTGGTTGCAAGGAGCTACTTTCACCGACGGTCAGGATGACCACTGGCCAATACCTCAGGTACAAATCGATTTACAAAGCGGGGTGTTAACTCAAGACCCTGCTTACTAGCTGATTACTACCTTTTCTTAAAAATCGGTAATCGGTCTGGTAGGGCTGGTTACCGATTTTTTTATGATCTCAGTCAATTTTCAGTTATTGCCTAAAAGGAAACAACACCTAGCCATGCCAACAAAATTAGAACACTGGCTAAAAAAATTTTTGCCACTATTAGCATGCTTACTCCTTACTACCTGTAATTTGGATAAGCAATCAACCAATCAAATTACCAATGCTGAGGAATTTCAACTTTTCCGGGAATTAGCAGTTGAAACATCAGGAGTAAAATTTGAAAATACTATTGTAGAGAATAGCCGGATCAATATTCTCAACTATCTCTACTACTATAATGGCAGCGGAGTAGCGGTAGGCGACATCAACAACGATGGGTTACCCGATATCTACTTTGCCTCCACTGTTGGCGAGAATAAACTATTTCTCAATCAGGGTGGACTAGAGTTTCAGGATATAACCGCTACTGCCGGAGTTAAGGGCGACTACGGCATTACTACCGGAGTCAGCTTTATTGATATTAACAACGATGGTTACCTGGACATTTACGTCTGCAAATCGGGTGAGCAAAGTGAGCGTTACCGCAAAAATCAACTTTTTATTAATAACGGTCAGCTAGGCTTCAGCGAGCAGGCGGCTGCCTATGGCCTGGACGATGTTTCCTTCTCTAATCAAGCCTACTTCTTTGATATGGATCAGGATGGTGACCTGGACTTGTACCTGGTGAACCACCCGGTAGATTGGGCAAATATCAACAAGATCATGACCGGCGAACAGAACCTGGAGGGCTTTCACTACGAATATTCGGATAAATTATACCGTAATGAGGGTAATCATAAGTTCACCGACATTACACGGGAAGCCGGAATACTAAACCGCAACTGGGGACTGAGCGCAGCGGTCGGCGACTTCACTGGGGATAATCGCCCCGATATTTACGTAGCCAATGATTTTATCAAACCCGATAACTTGTTTGTCAATCAGGCCAGTGATCAAAATGGTGAATTTGTCTTTGAAGATCAGTTGGCTCGGTACTTCCGCCACACTTCCTTTTATTCAATGGGGTCGGACTACGCCGATATTAATAATGATGGCCTGAACGATTTGTACGTAGTGGATATGGCCATGAAGGGTCACATACGTTCCAAACGAAATATGGGCTCCATGAGCACCGATAACTTTAACAAGATAGTAAGCCGGGGCTACCACTACCCCTACTCAATAAACACCCTGCACCTAAACCTGGGGAACCGGCACTTTACCGAAATAGCCCAGATGGCCGGAGTAGACAAAACCGACTGGAGCTGGGCACCGCTCCTGGTTGATCTGGATAACGATGGCTACAAAGATATTTTTGTCACTAACGGTATCTACCGGGATATTATCGACAACGACTTTCTGGCTAAAAAGGAGCAATACGATAGTAGCAACAGTCAGAATTACTTTGATGAACTACTGAAAGAAATTCCCCAAACCAGCATCAGAAACGTAGTTTTTCGCAATCAGGGCGATCTAAGCTTCCGGGATATGAGTAAGCGATGGGGTATTACCAATGCCACTAACTCTAACGGAGCGGCTTACGCTGATTTGGATGGGGACGGCGATATGGATATGATCATCAACAACCTCAATGAACCATCAAAAATCTACGAAAACCTTTCCGCCGACAGCCTGGGAAACAACTTCATCAAAGTTAAACTGACTGGCTCAGCTAATAACGTGAATGCCATTGGCGCAAAAGTAGAAATCTACTACCAGAACCAACTACAACGGCTGGATATGATGCCCACCCGTGGTTATCTGTCTTCGGTAGATCATCTACTGCATTTTGGCTTAGGGCAAGCCAAGCTCATTGATTCGCTCTCAATCACCTGGCCCGATGGAAAATTGACTATCGTTAAAGATCCCAAGATCAACCAAATAGTAGAATTTGACTATGTGTTGGCTGATCTTTCAGAACCAGAGAAAACGTCTAATCCAGCACCTATGTTCACCGAAATAACTAATGAAGTGAACCTAAACTACCGGCACGCGGAAGTAACTTATGATGACTTTCAGCAGGAGTTGCTGTTACCCCATAAGCTTTCGGAAAACGGTCCGTTTGTGTCCTTGGCCGATGTGAATGGTGATGGTTTGGATGATTTCTTTATTGGCGGATCAGCTGGGCAAAGTGCCGCATTATATCGGCAAACCAGTGAGGGGCAGTTCACTCCTTATTCAGCAGCAACTTGGGAGAAAGACCAGCAATACGAAGATCAGAAATCAGTGTTCTTCGATTCAGATCAAGATGGGGATCTCGACTTGTACGTAGTCAGCGGCAGTAATGAATTTACCGGTAAAAAGCTCTACCAGGATCGGCTGTATCTCAATGATGGTAAGGGTAACTTTCGTAGATCAACCCAGATGTTCCCTACGATCGCATCCAGTGGATTGGATGTAGACTATGGAGATTTCGATCAGGATGGTGATCTGGACTTGATTGTTGGGGGCCGGGTGGTTCCGGGTAAGTACCCTACTCCACCCCGAAGCTACCTGTTGAGAAACGATGGTGGCACGTTTGAAGATGTAACTACCCAACTAGCCCCCGAACTAGCCACTTTGGGTATGGTCACTGATCTAGAATTCTCGGATTACGACGGGGATGGTGATCCGGATATGATAGCCGTTGGCGAGTGGATGCCGGTAACCGTATTAGAAAACGATAGGGGTACCTTTGAAAAAATAACGGAAGATATTGGCCTATCGGCTACCAACGGTTGGTGGTTCAGCCTGCGAAGCGGCGATATTGATAGCGACGGGGATATTGACTATATCGCCGGGAACATTGGTCAGAATAATAAATACCATCCCAACCCGGATAGTCCGCTTCATATTTACTACAATGACTTTGACGACAACGGAACTGGTGATATTGTGCTATCCAAGAAAGAAGGTGCTACGCTCTACCCGGTGCGAGGTCGGGAGTGTAGCTCCCAGCAAATGCCCTTTATCGCCCAAAACTTCCCCGACTACGCGAGCTTTGCTACGGCCAGCTTGAAGGATATCTATACCGAAGCTCAAATTTCTGATGCTCTACATCTCGAAACTTACGAGTTCCGAAGCTGCGCACTGATCAATGACGGTCAGGGCAGCTTTACGATTAAATACCTACCTTCATTGGCGCAGATTAGTCCGCTGATGGGGATTGAGTTACTTGATTTGAATGATGATGGCCACCTCGATATTGTGGCCGCCGGAAACTTCTTCGGTGCCGAAACCGAAACCATCCGCTACGATGCCGGGTCGGGTATTTGTTTGCTAGGTGATGGCAGCGGAGACTTTTCCAGCATACCACCCCGGGAAAGCGGCTTCTACACTCCTGGCGATGTGAAAGATTTAGCCATGATTCAACTTGCCAACGGCAGTACCGCCGTGCTGGTAGCGAATAATAATGACTATTTACAATTGTGGGAAATCAGCAACAGCAGCCAGGTGCAGTTGTCCATTTTACATTATTATTAGCTCTCCTCCCTTTCCTGAATTATATTTGCTTCCGCTATGAAAAAAATGTACTTACTCCTTGCCTGCCTACTGCTAACCACTGCTGTATTATCCGTTTCGGCAATAGATACAACAGAAGTCCAGCTTCACTCTCCGCATAAAGCTCCTCTCCGATTACCCGACCTACCCATGACTACCACCGGTGGTGTCCAGATTAATGCTCAGTCATTAGAAGGAAAAGTGGTGTTGGTGCTATTTCAGCCGGATTGCGATCATTGCCAACGAGAAGCAGAGGTCATCCGGGAGCATCTTGAGGCTTTTGATGAATACGTCCTATACTTCGTGGCCTACGCTCCTATGCGGGAAATTCAACAGTTTGCAAAAGACTATCGGCTCGATAAACAAGCTAATATCTTCTTCGCTTACACTGACCTGCAACCCATTTTAGATAACTTTGAGTCAATTCCTACTCCTTCGCTCTACATCTACTCTGACCAACAGCAGTTGGTCAAAGCCTTTGAGGGGGAAGCACCCATCGAGAAAATTCTGGAGCATCTATAGCGGAACACTAGCTTCTGAGGGTTTCTATGTTAGAATTCAATAACCGTTTTACCAATGGTTTTCCCGGATTCCTGCATTTGGTGAGCTTGTTTGAGGTTATCAGCGGTTAATCCTTTCAGCGTAGTAGTCAGGGTAGTTTTGAGGGTTCCGGCGTCCAGTAATCCGGCGATGTGGTTGAGGATGTCGTACTGTTTGTCCATATCGTCGGTTTGGAACATAGAGCGGGTGTACATAAACTCCATAGAGAAAGTCACGCTCTTGTTTTTGAGGAGATTTATATTCAGCGGCTCGGGGCTACCGGTAATGGAAACGATATGTCCCTGCGGTTTGATAATCTCAGCGGCAGTTTCCCAGTAGGCTTGCATATCCACGCAGTCCAGAATGTAATTCACTTCGGGATGTCCAATCGCTTTTAGCTCATCTTTTAGGTGGTAATGGTTGACCACAAAATCCGCCCCCATTTCTTTACACCAGCTCTGGGTTTCCGGTCGCGAGGCGGTAGCAATTACCGTCAGCTTCGCGACCTGCTTCGCCAGTTGGATCGCAATAGAACCTACGCCCCCGGCTCCGGCTAGAATCAGAAGAGTTTTTCCCTGATCGGTTTCGGGGTTTACCCTGATCCGGTCAAACAGGGCTTCGTAAGCGGTTAAGCCGGTGAGCGGAATGGCCGCGGCTTCGGCTACCGTCAGGCTTTTAGGTTTAAATCCTACGATGCGCTCGTCAATCAACTGATATTCGGCGTTACTGCCGCTGCGGGTAATATCTCCGGCGTAGTACACTTCATCACCTACCTTAAATCGGGATGCCTGATCGCCTACGGCTTCCACAGTTCCCACCGCATCCCACCCAATAATTTTGGGAGTATCCAGTACCGTATCTTTGGCAGCGTTTTGCCTTATTTTATAATCTACGGGGTTGACTGAGTTAGCCACTACTTTCACCAGCAGGTCGTGGCCGGAGGGTGTGGGCTTTTCGGCTTCAAACTCAATAAAGCTAAGCTCTTCGGTGATCGGTAGTGATTGTTTAAATCCTATTGCTTTCATCATGTGCGACTTTATAGGCTTATGGCTTAGTAAGAATATTTCTTCGCTAGAAAATTAGTTACACGTTGCAATTTAGCTACTGGGTAAAGCAACACAACTCATTAATGTTTCATATCCTTGAATTTTACTGTTGCCCCCGATATGCTGAAGTACATTGAAGATTAGTTTTCAGAAAGGTTCATTTTCCTATGGTTGGACTACACTTTATGAACGAGGCGAAATCCGTCCACATCACTCATAGGAGGATAGACCTATGATCTCCCCGTTTGGCCCTACAAAAAATGTATATTGGTCGCGAACGTAGTTCTCATTTTCCAAGGCGTATCCCTCTTCTTTCAGCTTATCTCCGATCGGGCCAATGTCATTGACTTTAAGCATGAAGTGGTTGTGGTTGGTGTTTCCGACCGGCCCTATGGTGTGCATAAATTCCGGGGCAGTGACCGATAGACCAATCGTCAAGTCATTTGCCTTCAGTTTCATAACTAGCATTCCTTCCAGCCCCGGACCGTGAAGAACCTCGGCGTCGTCCATTTTAAAACCAAGAATTTCGCGGTACAGCTTCAGGGATTTCTCGAGCTCGAGCACATGAATACTGATGTATCTCAGGCCAGTGACCCTGGCTCTAGGCTCACTTTCTTCCTCTGTAGAATTCTCACTTTGCGCAAAACCAAAACCTGTACTTACGAGGATGAATACTGCCAGGAGACAGCATCTCCCAGCGCCTGAATTACATGAAAACACCAGTTGTCTGTTTTTCATTAGTGATAACATTTAGGTTGTTTTTTCAAAACAGCAACTTATGGAAAAAAGCTAAGGAATAGTTGGGGGAAAATAGTATTTGTCTACTAGAAAGCTCAATTAGACTGTACAAGAACTAGACAACCACTTTAAAGTCTAAATCTTCAGCTTTAATAGCTTCTTTTGCACAAAAAGCCCCTTTTCTACTCCAAAAAGGACAGCTCTTTTCCGCTCATCATCACTTTAGCCCATAGGATATGATTGTACTCATCAAGGGCTAATTGGAATAAGCGCTGGGCTTCTTCTTTGTTACCCAGACCTTGGTTACCCAGGGCTTCGAGGAAATAGGATTGAGAGATTGCTTTATTATTGCGGGACGAGCCTTCCTCCACCGCAATCAGCGTATTGTCTGCTCCTGCTTCGCGGAGCTCCTGTCCCTGGCTTATCAGGTTTCGGAACATTTCGTTGGCCTTATCGTTGTCGCCCAGCTTTTCGTAAGATTTGGCCTGGTAGTAGCGCAAGTCGTACATTCCTCTTCGGTTTTCGGAGGCTACACTTTGCTGGTAGCTTGCTTTAGCCTTTTTGGATTTGCCCATTTTATCGTAGACCTCTCCCATAAAGTAGTAGATCAGCGCGTTTCTTTCCCCGTCCGAAGCTTTACCTACTTCCAGGTTTTCCGGATACAGTAAAGCCCAATCTATATGAGTAATGGCCTGCTCATACTCTTTATCATTCATCAATTCAACCGCCTTCAGGGTGTGAGCATCCACGTAGTGCCAGTAAATTTCCCGTCCCCCTTCCCAGGTTCGGAAGTGGTGGCTATTCAGGAATTTTATAGCTTCGTCGTACTCGCCGTTCAGGTTGTACAGGGCCACCAGGGCTTTGGGTGCGGAAACATCCTGTTTCACTACATCCACATTGTTGCGAAGAGTAGCCAGGCTTTCGGTAAAGCTAGCGTTAGATAGCTCGTAGTATTTTGCCAATTCAGCGTACCAGAGCGACATATCTGCTGCTGCTTCCATTGCTTGCCGTAAGTAGGCAATAGCTTTGTCATTATTATTTTCGTGGTGGAAAGCTCCAAACGCCAGATTGCGCTGAACCATCGGAATACTCTGGTCAATATCCGATGCCTTTTCCCAGGCTGCTATCGCATCTTCGGGACGATTATCGTAAAGCAGATTACCTAGCAGATAGTGGGCATCGGCATTTTGATCATCCATTTCAATAATACGTTTAAGAACAGCTTCAGTCTCCGTTCGGTAGGGAAAAGCGTAATCTAGCAAAGTATTCTTGGCCAAATTCAACATTTCAGTCGCTTTAGCATTCTCGCCCATTTCGGAGTAAAACCAGGCGTGATAATAGTGAACTAGTGGATTGGTTGGAGTTTCTAGAGAAGACAGCAAAGCAATGCCATCGTCGAGCAAACCCGCATTCATGTAGTTGGTAGCAACTTCCAGATAGTTGTTGTCTACATCCTGCATATTTTGGTGCCACTTAGCCAAAGAGGGGTTGCCCTGAAGCAGACTCTTCTCGTAGTAAGCGGCAAAGTACAGCGGATCATACTCTAGCAGATCATCAAGTAACTCTTGGGCTTGCTCCGGTTGGTTAAGCTTACGAAGTAACGCCGCGTACAGCACGGTAATCCGACCGTCCTTGGTGTTGTTGGCGTAAGCACTTTGAATGTACTCCAGTGCCTTTTCGTAATTTCCGGCTTGGCTTTCCATCTGAGCTAGCTGATAGTATCCGGCAGAATGCCAAGCGTAGTACCAAGTTGATTGAGCAAAGTTATGATACGCCTCCTCAATCTGACCTAGTTGTTTCTGCGCCATACCTAGGTAATAAAATAATTCACCCTCCTTGGGTTGATAGTATTTCACCTTTAGTTTATCGGCTGCTGTCTGCAAATAATCCAGTGCCTCCTGATATCTGGTTTGATCCAGGCGACGCATACCCATTGCCAGATTGAGGCGGTAATCATTAGGCGATTTTTCTAGTCCAGCTAAATAGTAATCATCAGGATTCATACCCGGACGCTTAAACTGCTCCACAAACCGTCCGGTCAGGTACAAGTCTTCTACTGACTCAATTTCTTCTGGATTTTTAACCTTTTCTTGGGGTTCGGGCAGTTCTGGATGTTGAAGCTGATAAGGCTCGTAAGAAACCAATACTTTTCCGTCGCTATCTTGTAGTTCGGTGTATAGCTGATATTCATCAATCGTTGTTTTCCCTTTATAAGTAGCCGTGAAGGGTGTCGCTGGATCAATATTGATAGTCTTTTCTTCTACAACCTGATCGCCGTACTTCAGCACTACTTTAGCATTATTAAATGCCTGAGTAGTGTTGAATCCGTAAAAAACCGTTTTAGCATCTCGCATTTGCAGGGTCACTGAAGCATCTACGGTAGAATTTTTTGCGATCTCAATGTCCCGTAGCGGATACCAGTAGTTCTTGGCATCTTTCACCGAGTGAGGCAAAATCCAGCTATAATCCGGTTGATTATTGGAGAATGATCCCGTCATAATCTCCACGTAGGCTTTTCCGTCGTCAGTAAGCTTACGCCGAGCATTTTGTCCCTGCAACCCGGGACCGAACTGCCATAGTTTGGAAGTTTTATTTTCTACCGGATCACCGACGTGTACCGTTCCGGCATTTTGCCCGTAATCGTAACCGCCAACAAATCCATCTTTATTATCCCACATGAAAAAAGACACTGGGTCAGGATGATTTCTCCACCAAGTAAGATCAATCCCTTCGGCGTAACTCGTCCGACCGTAGTCATTGGTTTCGTTAGAGATCGGCCACTGGATAAAACTAGTATTGTTATGAAACACCCCAATTTCCTGGCGAGGTGGCCAGAATGTTCGAAAATCTTCATTAGCGGTAATGGCTACGTTTGCCCAAAACAGAAAAGTCTGGGTTAGAGTGTTGCTGTTGCTCAGCCGATAATCCACTTCAATGTACGACCGACCCGGACGCAGCGTAACTCCCACTATTCCTCTCATCTGCATAGTTTTCTCGGTTTCCCCGATCCAGACCGTGGCACTTCCATCTTCGTTCTCCACCATCATATAATCGCTCGGCAGCATGGTGGTAGTACGGTGATGATGCGGAAAACACCACTCAATACCACCCGAAATCCACGAGCCTAGGGTCCCAATCAGGTCGGGTTTGATGACACTGTTCGTGTGGAATAACTCATGTCCATTAGTTTTGTCAATGGCGGAAAACAGTTTACCGCCCAGCGAGGGGGCAATGGTTACCTTGAGGTACTCATTTTCCAGATAGACCATATCATAGGTGACGTCCACCAGAGTGTCAGTCAGTTTAGTTTGTAGTGGATAGGGGTATACTTTTCCCTGCGCTCCCTGCACCCCCCGGCCGGTGTAGAACACCGGACTTAGTTCGTCGGCTCCGGTTTTGTAGGTGGGAATTACCTCTTGCCCTTCGTACACTTGTACCTGGGCAAAGGCAAAAGGGGTTAGAATAAGGAATGAAATTAGAAGGATGGTTTGTCTCATCCGGCGGGTACTTCGGTTAGGTTGCATATTTTTCTTATGTATTGTATAGCGATGTTGATTGTTTTGGTTGTGGCTAGTTTAGTCTGAATATATTATGTTTGCTATTATTATTCACTACGAAGAGCAGTTTACTATTGGCAGTGGAAACGGCTAGCATGTTGCGAACGTCCTGGTCGGCGAAGAATCCCGTTTCCCGGTAAGAAATGCGCTGAAAATTCCCCTTACCGTCTCCTTTCAGGAAGGACCCGATACCAGCATCGGCCCGAGTCGTTTCTACTTCCGACTGATAATTATTACCGGCCAGTATCAAATCTTTAGCACCATCCCTGTCAAAATCATCGTAGATAATGCTATTAATGGGAGATTGCTGCACAGGAATGCCAAAAGGCGAGAACTCAAACCCATCCTGACCCTGGTTCAGAAAAACTCCCGAACGAAATTCGGTAGCCTGGTAGTGCAGAGCTGATTCTATTCTCTTACCAACAATTCCCGCTAAATCGCGGCTAGCAAAGTCGTTGTAGGTGGGTATTTTTTGGGCTAGGTGCGGCATCTGTTGGGTCATGCAAGTTTTGCCTCGCACCGGCACTTCTTTGCCACCGTACTCTTTCGCCAACACCACATCTTCTACTCCGTTGAAGTCGAAATCGTTGGAATAAACCTGGAAGGGCTTCTCCGGTGAGGCGTGGAATTTGTAGTTTAATCCCAGATTTCCGGCGACAATATCTTTATCACCATCATTATCAATATCCTCCACTAATAATCTGTTCCACCAGCCTACCGCGTTAGATAAAGCAGGATGGGCATCACTCTTCATCAGCTTATTGCCCTGATTAACAAACACCTGCACCCCCATCCACTCTCCAGTCACGATCAAATCCAGTTTACCATCGGCATTCATATCGGCCCAGGTGGCATCAGTTACCATTCCCACCTCTTCTAACTCCGGAGCCAATTCAGGCGTAGCAATAGTGTAGGTGCCGTCGTTATTGGTCAACAGATAGCTGGTAGCTGGGTAGGGATACTTTCCCGGAACCACTCGCCCCCAAACAAATAGGAACACATCCACATCCTGATCAAAAAAATCGGAGGTAACAACCGAACCAGAAGAGAAAATTTCCGGAAGCTGGTCAGTAGCGGCGGTAAATTGTCCACTGCCGTTGTTCAAATAGAGCCGATCCTGATGCATCCGCTGGTTGCGGAAAAACTCGTAGCTCCCGCTTACCACGTATAAATCTTGGTCACCATCTCCATCTGCATCCAAGAAGCAGGCGCCCTGATCTTCATACTGTTTGTCCTGTTCAAAGGCTGGGATTGGCTGCTCCTGAAAGGTTCCTGAACTATTTCCCAACAGAAGCTGGCCCGGCTGGGTGTGCCCGCCCCCCAGATAAACATCTTCCAGGCCATCCTGATTAACATCAGCTTTTGCTACAGCCGGACCGGTTTGAGATAATTTATGCGGTAGCAGCACTTGCAGCTGATAATCGTTAAAGTAGGGATCGGTATGCTGATAGTCGGATGCTAATCGGGTAAATAACGTTTCTTTCTCCATGGGCACTTCTTCAGTTTCCTTCGCATCACGGTAATCAACTTTCAGCACCTGATTGGGAGTAACGCTAGCGATCTGCTGTTTTTTTCCGTCGGGCCAGATCACCTCTAGTTTCTCAATAGCCTGTCCAGATTTCAACCCAAAGTGTAGCGTATTGGATACAGAGGATAAAAACCCCCGGGTGTTGATCAGCCGGCGGGAAAGCGTGGTTTCATCGGGCAAATATATTTTAGCCAGCGTACCAACTCCGAAAGGATTCGTAGCCGGGCCCAAAAATTCAATTTTCAGATAATTCCCTAATTCTCGCTCAAAAGCATTGTTTTGTAATACAGTAGCCTCATCATTAATGTTATTGACTATTATATCCAAGTCGCCATCGTTATCCAGATCAGCGTAGGCAGCTCCGTTGGAGAAAGTAGGAACAGAATCGGCCCACTGGTAAGAAGCATCCTCAAAGGTGAGGTCGCCATTATTTTTAAAGAAGTAGTTGTTCAGCTTTTGTTGGGGTAGCATCTGGGAGAATCGGAGAAAATCTTCGTCAGTAGGTTTTCGCTGGTTGGTTCTGAGAATCTGAAGGATTTCATTGTTTCTATCCCGATCAATCACATCGCGGTAAACGCCGTTGGTGACGTATACATCGCTATAGCTATCCAGATCAAAATCAGCTGAAAGCAAGGCCCAGCTCCAGTCGGAGTTTCCGATACCCGCCATCTGGGCTATCTCACTGAACGTGGCGTTGCCGTTATTGAGTTGCAGCATGTTGTGCATATACTGGTAGTGATAGCCCTTTTCCACCATCAGTTCAAACTGGTCTACAGAAGTCATGGCCATCGTCGTTTTCGACCGTACGTAGTCTTCGGGATTCATGTCCAGGGTCATCAAATCTGGTAAACCGTCATTATTGATATCCGCCATATCGCTGCCCATACTGTTGAAGGACATATGCTTGAGTAACTCACCCCGGCTTTCAGAAAAGGTTCCATCCTGATTGTTAATATAGGCCAGGTCGGGCACGTTGAAGTCGTTGCAGACGTAAACATCCAGCCAGCCATCGTTATTCAGGTCACCCACCTGGGGATTCAGACCGAAACCAATATCGTACTGTAAACCGGCCTGCTCCGAAACATCCGTAAAGTGACCAGTTCCGTCGTTTTCGTACAGCCGGTCACTACCCTTAAGCTCTAATGTTTTGGGGTCGCGTTGAATTTTCTCCAGATCCAGCACCTGAGTTCGGCTGGTAATATCGGGGGTATTGGACACGTACACGTCCAGGTCGTTGTCCTGATCATAGTCAAAAAATGTAGCCTGAATGGTACGATTGGCATCGGCTAGCCCCAGTTCTTCGGCTCGTTCGGTAAAGGTAGGAATTTCACCGGGAGCGGCCCCATTGTTGATATACAGCAGGTTAGCAAACTTATTATCTTCATCTTTCCATCCTCCTCGGGAGACGTAAATATCCAGGAATCCATCACTATTAACATCCACCAGGGTAACTCCAGTGGTAAACCCACCTTTCTGCTCAATTTCAGCCTGTTGGGTTACATCTTCAAAGCTAAACGAGTCAGCATTCTGGTTGCCTCGGTTCAGATACAGTTTGTTATCGGATGAGTTAGCGGTGAAAAACAGGTCTACCCAGCCATCGTTATTTAAATCGCCCGCCGCCACGCCACCGCCAATGTAAGTATACATATACTGATAGTAGTTAGACTCCAGCGTTTCTTCCAGGGTATTCACAAAATCAATTCCTGATTTATCAGCAGGCACTTGGGCAAAAAGTTTAGCTGCTTGGGCAGTATCTTCAGAGGACACACTCTCGTTTGGAGAAGAGCAAGAGAAAAGTACAGACAGTAAAAAGGTAGTAACTGTCAAGAAATATACTGAAGGTGAGGTAACTGAGTACTGAATCATATGTAGTGAAAGTGATACGTTTGCTAACTCGACAATATTGAATATAACGTATACTTATATGAGTGAAAGTTCATTCTCGTAAAAACGAATCACCCTATAATAGATAACGGTAGGATTCTCAGTATCCTACCGTTAAACTAAACTATTCGTCTTCTTAAGAGAAATTAATTCGCTGGTTGACCCAAATTCGGATTTCTCTCTATTTCCTGCGCTGGAATGGGGGCAAAGTAATTATCAGGCCCCAACGATCCGAGGATGGGATTAGAAGGCGCGGTTAATGGAACTGGAGTTGGATTTCCATTTTCATCAAAGACAGTTCCTACGGAAACCCTGGGATTACGGGCATTTCCACCTAAGGCATCCTCTACCCGCTCCATGCGTACCAGATCGTACCAGCGCAAATACTCCCCAGCCAATTCCCACTTCTTCTCAGTGAAAGCCAACTCAGCAATATCACCACTAGTTACATCGACACTAGCATCAGGCACAGTGGGTGGCAATCCGGCAGCCCGTCTTCTTACCTGATTCAGTGCTTCCCAAGCATCAGCCGTTACGTTACCCGATCTACCGGATGCTTCAGCGTAAATTAGTAGTAGTTCGGCATAACGCATATAGTAATCGTTGCGAGAGCTCTGAAAATCCGGCCAGGTATTATCTTCAAAGGGGCCTACAATCTTTCTGAAAACCGGATTCTGCTGATCTTTAAATTCAGTCCAGGGCACAAACTCAGCAGCATTGGCTACATCGCTAGTTGCATTTCCATTGGCGTCTACAGGTACAGCTTCGTGGTAGGTTGCTTCTTTGCGAGGGCCTTCCGGAAAGTCTTCAAAGAAGCGAATCTCAGCGAAAGTCTCTTGCCATCCACCATAGTCAGCGGGCAACCCTAATTTTCCATGCTTACGGTTTGCCAAGCCACAATCATTACAGTAGGCAATAGTGAACACTGACTCGGAATTAAATCTTCCTTCCAACGTGTATAAGCTCCCCATATCTTCTACCAAGGCAAAACCATGACCGGCAGCATTATCAATTACCTGCTTAGCACTAGAAGCCGCTTCGGTGTACATAGAATTGTCTTTTACTGGAAAACCTGCCCAATCCAAGTAGAGACGAGCCAGGATAGCCCGAGCCGAACCTTTATTGGGACGGGAAGTCCCCAAGTTAGAAGACACGGGTAATAGTGCTTCAGCCATGAGCATATCGCTTTCTATTTGCTCGTAAACCTGTATTTGTGATGACAATGCAATTTCTGGATCAGGCACTACGCTTAATGGCAGGGCGATCTCTCCGTGGATACGGGTCAGATGATAAAACATAAGCCCTCTCAGAAAGTGGGTTTCCCCAATCAGCCGATCTTGGGCCGCTTGATCAGAAAGTTGTATTCCCTCAATGTTCGCTAGCACAGTGTTAGCTGCCCGAACCATTTCGTATACGGCACCCCAGTTATTAAATGATCGGGAATTTTCGGGAGTAATAAACCGCTGATCGTACTCTCTGAAATCTGCTTTGTTACTAGCGCGGTGGGTAGTCATATCATCACCTGACCAGCCGTTTACGTAGAAGGTGGTCATCCAGGAAGCTTGCCGGAGTTGACCGTATATTC
>CAKZYJ010000296.1 GCA_937884755.1 uncultured Flammeovirgaceae bacterium | reverse complement strand
AATTCATCTCCTTTAGCTGGGAAACTTGTTCTAACGCTTGGTGGGGAATACGTTGGGCGAGCTGAAGACACCTGCTTAGTGGACTGGTGTAGACCATATCCACTGAGGCAGGTAGTTTCTCGAGAACTCTTTGGGATTCTTCCGTAAATGTTGCCGCCAGAGGAATGTCGGATTGACCATAACATATCTCTTTAGAAATAGCCGGAGTAGTATGACGAACTAAATAAATTTCCATAGAAGTACTACGATAATGTAATAAGCCACTTCCACAATTTGCTGAGTAGCCCCTAGGCAATCCCCCGTATAGCCTCCGATTTTTCGCTGAAATAAAATACTTAAGTAAACCTTAACGAGGTACAGTAGGATCGGAATAAGACACCACCCAGGTTGATTGGTCAGCGTCACGATAACCGCAGTAGGGATCAACCCAAACAGCAAGGCCAACGTAACATTGATTTTAGAATAGGCTTTAGCTACCGGTTTTGCTTTGCTCTGCTCATCCTCACGAACGTACTGGTGGGTGAAGATCACAGTAGCTGCCATCAGTCTACTAAGCGTATGTCCATTAACCACTACGAGGATAATGTAAATCCACTCCGGTTGCCCAGCAATCTCTATTAAGAGAGAAACTTTGAGCATAAGCAGCAGGATTAGGCCGACCACCGCATAAGTCCCTACCCTGCTGTCTTTCATGATGCGGAGGATCTGCTCTTTGGTCCATCCTCCGCCAAAACCATCGCATACATCCGCAAATCCATCTTCGTGAAAAGCCCCGGTGAGCCATACGGAGATAATGATGCAAAAAATAGCGGCAAAAAATGGACTAATCAACCAGTGGCCTACTACTAGACCCACTCCCGAAAGGATACCGATGATCCATCCGATAAGCGGAAAATAGCGAATCGATTTGTTAATGTACTCAGGACTGTGATCTACCCAAGATGGACCGGGTATCCTGGTGTAGAACATTACTGCCGTAATAAATATCTTCATCTCTTCTCTCACGGGTCTGTTTTTCCACTCACGCCTGCCGAGTCGAAGCTGGCCATGTCATTCATCATCGTTATCGACATTTGTAGCAAGGGATAGCTCGCGGCGCAACCCGTCCCTTCTCCTAGTCTCATCTTCAGGTCAAGCAATGGATCGGCTTCCAGATACCCCAGTGCTTTGGTATGCCCGCGCTCCTCGGAGCGATGGGTGAAAATGGCGTATTCCTTAATTTGGGGTTGCATCTTATGGGCGACCAAAAAAGCAGTCGTAGAAATAAAACCATCCACTAGAATTAGGCACTGCCTCGATGCAGCTTCTAGCATTCCACCCACCATGTGCGCAATCTCATACCCGCCGAATGTGGCCAGTATGGTATCAGCATCTTCCCGAGAGTCCAGTCCATGAAATTCCTGGGCACTTTGTAAGGTCTTACGTTTTTGATCCAAAAAATCACCCACTGCCCCAGTCCCTTGGCCTACACATTCCACTAGCGGTATATTACAAACCGTACTAATGATCAGTGAAGCTGAGGAAGTATTGCCAATACCCATTTCTCCAAAACCAATCACATTCGTCCCTTTTTCAATAATACTCGAGACTACCTCCGATCCTTTCTGAATAGCAAGGTGACAAGTTTCCAGACTCATAGCTCGCTCCGTTCGGTAATCGGCGGTACCTAAACCCATTTTAGCGTGAATCATTGGAAGCGATGGTTCAAACTGATGATTAACTCCTGAATCGACTACCATTACTTTCATTTTGGCAACGTTGGATAGAACATTAATGGCCGCGCCCCCTTGTAAGAAATTCATCACCATTTGATAGGTAACTTCCTGCGGGTAAGGATTGACAAGACCTGATTGGGCAATGCCGTGATCTCCGGCAAAGACCAACACTACCGGATCTCGCAACGTAGGCGTAAGTGTCCCTTGGATACGGGCGAGCTGAAAAGCCAGATGCTCGAGCTTACCCAAAGAGCCGGGAGGCTTGGTTTTACGGTTCAGCTTATCCCAAATGCGGTGATCAAGCGTAGTGCTCACTGGTTCTATAGGCCAATGAAGTTGGTTAGTCATGATAGAAGTTTCTGTTATTTCAGTTGAAGGGGTAAACCGGATACCATGAATACCGCCTTATCCGCCCTTTTAGCAATGAATTGGTTCATCCAGCCTTGCAATTCCACAAATTTACGGCCCATATGGCTTTCGGCATGCACCCCCATTCCGATTTCATTGGAAATAATGATAAGGGTAGCTTCTTGCTGGAATAATTGCGCTAATTCCTGCTTTCCGTGGTGTAGGCAAGCATCAATGTCTTGTTTTAGGTCTACAAACCAGTTCGTCAGCCACAAAGTAATACAATCTAAGACAACCACCCGCCCTGATACATTTAGTTTGCCAATGAATTTTTCTTCTTCCCAGGTTTCCCAACGTTGGTCTCGCTCATCCTGATGACGCGCTACTCTTTTTTCAAAATCACTGTCCCACTTCCGAGAAGTCGCTAAGTAGATAGGCTGGTCAGACAATCCCAGTGCTAGGTCCATCGCGTAATGACTTTTACCGGATCTTTCCCCTCCGGATATGTAGTAGATCAAAATCGGTTATAAATTAAAGTGACCACATGAAATCACCTATGAGTTAAGAATAATACGATTTAGGGTATTGGAGCAAAAGCGGTGATCGGTACCGAAACAAACTAATGTAGATTAGCCCGGATTTATAGTAGCAAGGACTGCACCAGTTTCCCTTTTCAATGTTAGTAACCAATGCTAACATTACCTCAGCCCCACGCAAATCTAGTGAATATGACAGTAATTCCTACCGGAACCGAAAAGTAGGTGATTAATACTGTTCTACTAAAAACGGGGCGAATAAATAGAATAGCCGTAGAGGATGACTAGCAGTCCCAGAGCAATGATAACGAGGGCAGCGATGATGACGTGACGTTTATTCATGTAGTTGGGTTAGATTTTATTTGTCGACTGTGGTTTGAGCGGTCTCTAAACCATCTAAAAATCCCTGATACATAGATTTTCTCTGAAAATCATGATCATAGAGAAGTGGCCACTGAGGAAAACCGGTATGATTAGTCAGCCAGCTTTCGTTATCTCTAAGTCCCCAAAAAGTAATAGCAAACTTATTTTCTTCGGGTAGCTGATTGTATCTCCGAACAATCTCAGACATTAGCTCTCGCTGAGACTCGGCCAACTCAGGAGTTAAAGTAGTTTGTTTTCCGTTCGAATTAACCTTTATATCTACTTCCGAAAGATGAATCTTTAGTCCACGTTGGGAAATCTCGTCTAATGCTTTCTGGTAGTCGTCTAAGGATAAATCTAGGCCAACGTGCATTTGCATACCGATTCCATCCAAAGGAATTCCCCGAGCTTGAAAATCGTCTACCATCTCCAAAATGGTATTTAACTTCTTCGGATTGGAAGCTATACTGTAGTCGTTATAAAAAAGCAACACATCAGGGTCGGACTGACGGGCGTACTGATGACAACGGGCTACGTAGTCATCACCCAATTTCTGTAGATAGACGGACTCTCTCATGCCATCACCGTTGGAGGCCACTGCTTCGTTTACCACATCCCAGCTCACTACTTTTCCGCGGTAGTGTTTCACTACGGTCTGAATGTAATCGCGAAGTAAGTTTTCTAGTGTCGCAGAATCATACGATTCAATAGTATTTTTCAACCAATCGGGCTGCATCAAATGCCAAACCAGGGTATGGCCGTGTACCTGCTGCTGGCGGGCTTGGGCAAAAGCAACCAGAGAATCACCTTTACTAAAATCGTAGTTTCTTTCGCTAGTCCAGATATACTGCGGCTTCATTACGTTTTCCGCAGTGAGACTACTAAACTCCTGACCTACCACTTTAGCGTACTCCGACTGGGCTATTCGTTTGGGGCTTACGGCTACTCCTACCGGAAAAGAGGCTTGCTCCCGCAGCGTAATTTTCTCAGTGTGCAACTGGTTACCAATAACCACAACAGCCATTAGTCCCAGACTGGAGAAGAAAGAGAAGAATCTCATGAATACATAGGTTTACGTTGTATTGATGGTTTTTTCATAGAAGGCTAATCAACATCGCCATCCAATTCAACCATGCCTTTTAATGAAATTGGAACGTCAGTAGTTTACATTTATTTTTTTGAATTTTAGCTTAGATAATAATACAACTGTTATTTGATTTATGGCTTTGGTTAGGTTATTAGTGAAATATAGTACTATTTTTAAAGGAAATTATCACTAATACTTACCCAATTCTATGCTTCGCCGCGATTTTCTGACCCAGACCGCTCAACTGGGTGCAATTTCTTTAATCCCATCTATTCCGTCTGTACCTTTTTTTCTCCCATCGCAGGATATTCCAGTGCGAACCATCACCCAGGATCCCAAAGCCCATTGGTTTGGCTACTACGATAAGTGGCAGTTCGACCCATCGGGGCGCTACGTGCTGGGTATGGAGGTTGACGTTCCCCACCGTTCACCTTCCGAAAATGACATTTTAAAAATCGGTATGGTAGATTTAGAGAATGCCGACCCCGAAGGTCAGCCCCAATGGATGGAGTTAGGCGAAAGTAATTCCTGGGGCTGGCAACAGGGCTGTATGCTCCAATGGATTCCCAGTTCAAATGATGAGATCATTTGGAACGATCAGCAGGACGGGCAATTCATCAGTCGAGTAATGAATATTCGTACTTCAGAAGAGAAAATCCTACCTAAGCCTATCTACGCGTTGAGTCCGGATGGGAGCTATGCCATAGGTACTGAGTTTAATCGGATACAGAATATGCGTCCTGGTTACGGTTATCCGGGAATTCCCGATCCCTACGCGGAAGTAAAGGCGCCTGATGATATTGGTCTCTATCGGATGGACACGAAAACCGGAAAAAATGAGCTAATTTTCTCACTGGCTGATGCCGCGGCTATTCCGTACCGAGGAAAATCACTGGAAGATAAATGGCATTATTTTAACCATCTGCTGGTAAGTCCGGATAGTAAGCGACTGATCTTTTTGCACCGCTGGCGAGATGCGCCGGCCAATGCTCCTAAAGCTTCTAGTGGCGGCTTCACCACCCGCATGTTCACGATCAATGCTGACGGAACGGACCCCTATGTGCTCGACCCATCTGGTTTTACCTCTCATTTTATCTGGCGCGACCCGGAGCACATCTGCGCCTGGACTAAACCCGAGGGCAAAAAAGCAGCGTTCTATCTATTTAAAGATCAGACCGATCAGTTGGAGATCGTGGGCGACGGAAAGATGACGGTAAACGGTCATAATACCTACGTACCCAACACCGATGGAGAGTGGATTTTGAACGATACCTATCCTTCTAATGATCGAGAGCGGTTACAGACGTTGTATCTTTATCATGTACCTACCGACCGTAAAGTGGTGCTGGGACAGTTCCATGAGCCGCCCGAATTTAAAGGTGAGTGGCGTTGCGATCTGCATCCGCGATGCAATCAGCAGGGTACGCAGGTAGTATTCGACTCTACCCACCAAAATGGCCAGAGGCAAATGTATCTAGTAGATATTCAGGGTATCATCGAAAATTCTTAACCAGTTATTCTCCGATGCGCCGACGAACATTTATCAAAGCTACCGCTGCCAGTACAGTATTAGCCACCACCGGACTGCCCGCCTGCAAAACCTCCCAGAAAGTACCAGAAATAACAGCTAGTACTATTCCGATGTGGAAAGGGTTTAATTTGCTGGAAAAATTTAGCGGTCAAACCAACGAACCCTTTCGGGAGAGTGATTTCGCGATGATGGCCGACTGGGGTTTTAACTTTGCCCGCCTCCCGATGTCGTATTGGACCTGGGGCGACGTGAACGACTGGAGCAAGATCGATGAAGCTACGCTCAAACACATTGATCAGGCTATTGCCTACGGACAAAAATACGGAGTACACGTCAACCTGAATTTTCACCGGGCACCTGGTTACTGCATTAACCGAGGTGAATTGGAACCTTACCAGCTTTTTGAAGACGAAGAGGCCCAAGACGCTACCCGCTTCCATTGGCGTACTTTTGCTAAGCGCTACAAAGGTATTCCGAACTATGAGCTGAGTTTTGATTTGCTTAATGAGCCGCCTAATATTTCTGAGGAGCAACATAATCCGGTGATGCTGTCGGTGATTGAAGCCATTCGAGATGCAGACCCTGACCGGCTGATTGTGGCAGATGGTATTGCCGTTGGTCGAAAGCCGATTGTTGGTTTCGCGGATAAGGGCCTAGTACAAAGCACTCGAGGGTACGACCCTATGCGAGTGAGCCACCATAGAGCCTCTTGGATACCGGGAAGCGACACCTGGTCAGTACCCGATTGGCCACTGACTACCGATGAAGGCACCGTAGATCAGGTCGTACTTCGGAAGCGATTGATTGAACCCTGGCAAGCGGTGGTTGATCAGGGAGTGAAAGTACATGTGGGGGAATGGGGGGCTTACAACCAAACTCCGCATGATGTGGCTCTGGCCTGGATGGAAGACCTGCTTCAACTCTGGCAAGAAGCGGGATGGGGCTGGGCCTTATGGAATCTGCGGGGTTCTTTTGGAGTACTGGATAGTGAGCGTTCAGATGTTGAATATGAAGAATATCAGGGCCACAAACTCGATCGTAAGATGCTTACGCTGTTGCAGAATTACCTTGCTTAATAGTTGAAGGGTGAATTTTAGTAGGCTTTAGTCCTAAAGAAGACGAAAGTTTAGCCAAAAAAACCTTAAACTAACTTTTGTCGATCATTTAATATTTTTTCAAACTATGCTGAAACACATTCATATGCCTTATCTGGTGCGAGCACTCTGCGGTGCTACCATTGGTTTTTTAATCGCCTTGTATGTGGTCAATACCTATTTCGGAGGTAGCCTTAACTTCATTGTTTGGACTAGTATTGTACTAGGAGCTGCTGCTGGCATTTACCTGTTCCGTCGCTAGGTTAAGAGCAATTTTCACTTTGTACTACGTTTAATTGAGTATAACTACTGGCTTTGTTGGCGGTGATATTAGTTTGATGAGTTTAAAATCAAATTGAGCTGACTAACACTTTGTTAAGGAATTGCTAAATACATTTAAACGAAGTATGCGAAAATGGAACGTTTTTTAAAAAATTGATAAACTTATAGCTTTTAAAAACTTTATCTTGTGAAATTGATTGAATTGATTAATTTTGGATGATAGTATTACTATCTGACATACGAATACAACTGACAGGCTTTTTTTATTTTTTGAGAAAACACCATACCTCTCAACTGCTCATCTGATTGCACATTTTACCTATTAGAGAATTTTACCTGATAAACTGAAGACAATCATCACTTTTTTATTTATCTAAACCCAAATTTGTATGAGAATTTCTACTGCGAGAGTAGTGGTTACAGTTTTACTGTTTGGCCTACCTACTCTTGTCGCAATTGCCCAGTCCCGCACAGTCACCGGTACCGTGACCGCCGAAGGTGAGGGAGAATTACCCGGTGTAAACATTTTGGTCAAAGGTACTACGCAAGGTACCGTCACTGACATTGAAGGAAATTATCGAATCACTGTATCCAATGACGAGGCGATTTTAGTTTTTTCCGCCGTAGGTTACGCTAGTGAAGAA
This sequence comes from uncultured Flammeovirgaceae bacterium, assembly GCA_937884755.1. Taxonomy (GTDB): domain Bacteria; phylum Bacteroidota; class Bacteroidia; order Cytophagales; family Cyclobacteriaceae; genus Tunicatimonas. The sequence continues at coordinate 10,078 of CAKZYJ010000296.1, read as the reverse complement.
GTAACTGTAGGTAATCAGTCAACTCTTGACATGGTATTGTTGCCCGATATTAAATCACTTTCTGAAGTGGTAGTGGTGGGTTATGGTACCCAAGAAAGACGTGACCTCACCGGAGCAGTTTCCTCGGTAGATGCCAGTGATTTTGAGAACATGGCCATTAACTCGGTAGAGCAGGGTCTTCAGGGTCGGGTAGCCGGAGTGAACGTCGTGCAACAGTCTGGGCAGCCTGGCGCCGCTATGCAGGTGCAGATACGAGGGGTTGGCTCTATTGGTAACTCTGAACCACTTTACGTTATTGACGGAATACCCGTCGTTAATGATAATGGAGCAACTGGAGAAGCAAAATTTAACGCTCTCAACAGTATTAACCCTAGCGATATTGAGTCAATTGAGATCTTAAAAGATGCTTCGGCGGCGGCTATCTACGGTGCTCGGGCGGCTAACGGAGTAGTACTAATTACTACCAAGCGAGGTAAGGCCGGAGAGGCAAAGATTCATTTAGATGCCTATGCCGGTATACAAGAGGCTTGGCGCCTGCTAGAGCTTACAGATATTAATGGAGACAAAGAGCTTTCGGATGAGTTAACCGATAACGCTGGCTTACCCCGAGTAGTTGCACTACAAAGGCCGGAAGAGTTAGTAAATCTTACTGACTGGCAGGAAGAAATGTTTGATACAGCTCCGATTAATAATGTCAACCTTAGTGTATCTGGAGGAAATGAAGGGGCCCTGTTCAGCGTATCTGCTAACTACATGAACCAGGAGGGAATCTTACGGAATACTGATTTTGAACGATTGAGCTTACGGGTGAATACCGACTTCAAGAAGGGGCGTTTCAAATTTGGTCAAACAATGGCCTTTAGCCGTACTGTAGCTAATGATTTTACCGCGAACTTTTTTCAAATTATCCATTTTCCTCCCAATCGTCCAATATTTGATGAGAACAATGTGGGGGGGTATGCTGGAAACCGAATCATTGATGAACAGGATGCAAATAATCCAGTGGGGCAAGCTGATCTCTTCACAGATCGTACAACTCGCTTTAGAGTGATCGGTAATATTTATGGCGAATACGAAATTATGGAAGGGTTAACCTACCGGCTTAATTTGGGAGGTGACTTTATTTATGGTAACCGCTATCAGTTTAATGAGCCCTTCCAGTTTGGCGACCGGAGAACCGAGCTGTTTGCCTCAATCAATGAGCGAAATGCGTTCTCGGTCTCTCCATTGATTGAAAACACGCTAAACTACAGTAAAACATTTGGTAACCACCAGTTAGGAGTATTGGTTGGTTATACTCGACAGTCTTATTCAGAAAGGTCAGCCCAATCCCAAGGACGAAACACAGTAAACACGATAAGTGTACTGAACGGGGTCAATGAGGTACCTGCTGTTAGTGGTGGCCTTCAGGAATTCGCACTAGTATCTTATCTCGGACGTTTGACCTACAGCTTTGCTGATCGTTATCTACTGACGGCTAATATTCGTCGCGATGGTTCTTCTCGCTTCTCTCCCGGTAATAAATTCGGTGTTTTCCCTTCGGCCTCAGTAGGCTGGCGAATTAGTGAAGAGGGCTTTATGGATGCTGTAGATGTAGTTAGTGACCTGAAGTTGCGCGGGAGCTGGGGACAAACTGGTTTTCAGGAGATTGGTAACTACGGTTTCCAGGCTGAGCTAAGAAATACATTGAACTATCTTATCGGTGGAGAACTGGTAACGGGGGTAGCTCAGCGAGATTTAGCGGCTAATACCCTAGTATGGGAAACATCTACCCAAACTAATTTTGGTCTGGATATTGGCTTGTTCAATAATCAGGTCTTGATTAACGCCGACTATTTCATCAAAGAAACTGAGGATATTTTGATTCCGGTTCCTCCCACTCCAAGTACTGGAGTACGAGGCGGAAATAATTCGCCTACACTTAATGTAGGTTCAGTGCGAAATGAAGGTCTTGAGCTAGCGTTGACGTACCGTAAATCAGTGGGTGATCTTCAGTATAGCGTCACCGGAAACTTCGCCACTTTAGAAAATGAGTTTGTTTCGCTCGGTGGGGGGCAGCCCATTACTAGCGGTAACGTGAACGTAACAAGGGTAACCCGTATCGATGAAGGACTACCAATTGGTTCATTCTTTGGTTTCCGTACGGATGGTATTTTCCAAACGCAAGAAGAAGTGGAGGCACACGCTGATCAGCCAAACGCTGAGCCTGGTGATATACGATTCAAAGATCTGAATGGCGACAATGTAATTAACTCGGATGACCGGGAATATATTGGTGATCCGATTCCGGATATTACCTATGGATTAAGTCTGAGTGCTTCTTATAAAGGATTTGATCTAAACATGTTCATGCAAGGAGTAGCAGGGGTAGAACTTTACTATGGCTACCGTTACTTCGCTGAAGGTATGCTTCGTCCCTTCAACTTTGAGCAGCGTACGCTAAACCGTTGGACTGGCCCTGGTACTAGTAATGAAATTCCGCGAGCTATCGGTGGTGATCCAGCCAATAATACTCGTGAATCAGATCGATTTATTGGCGATGGTTCCTTCCTACGGATGAGAAACTTGACGTTAGGCTACACTGTGCCGTTTCAAGCACTTGAGAATTTTGGAAACGGTTTCTTGTCTAATGTCCGAATCTACGCTACAGCGCAAAACTTGTTTACCATAACTAATTACAAAGGTAATGACCCTGAGATTGCATCGCAAAATCAGCAACCTGAACAAGCGAGCCGGGGTCGGGGTATTGATAATGGGCAATTTCCTCAGGCTCGAACCTATATGTTAGGAGCTCAAATCACCTTTTAGTACTAAGTAGAAATGATAAGACAAATGAAAAAGCATCGTATATATATTAAATTTTCAGTAGTGTTGCTGATGGCCAATCTGTTGATTGTATTCTCATGCCAGCGTGACGAAGAATTATTAGAAATTGATAATCCTAATAATCCTACTCCCGATACTTTCTTTCAGAATGAAAGTGATGCCTTACTAGGGTTGAACGCAGTATATGCTGCCTGGCAATCCCGGAACCTAGCGCAGCGGTTTTATTTTTTCGGAAACGATATGCCTTCTGATGAAAGTATCGGTACTAACAATCTGCAAGCGGTTTTAGCCCAAATGCTTAACTACACCTGGGACGCTAACAATGGGGTAATCAGTGGAATGTGGGGTGATTATTATACTGGAATAGGCCGGGCGAACCGGGTTATTCAACAAGTACCCGAAATAGAAATGGATGAAGCTCTTCGCACCCGGATTGTGGCCGAAGCCCGCTTCCTCCGAGCTACCTTCTACTTTGACTTGGTAAATAAGTGGGGTGATGTGCCGTTGATTACCGACCCGCCAGAAGCTTCTATTGAAGAACCTCGTTCGCCAGCCGCTGATGTTTACGCTCTAGTAATTGAAGATCTCCAGTTTGCCAAAGCTAATTTACCTACTCGAGATGAGTACAGTTCTAGTGACATAGGTAGAGCTACTAGCGGAGCTGCTACTGGCTACTTGGGGAAAGTATATTTGTATCGTGAACAGTGGGCAGAAGCTGAAGCGCAATTTGTGGAGATTATTGACGGTCAACATGGTAGTTATGGTTTAGTAGATAACTTTCGTTGGAATGGTATTGGTGAAGAGCAAGAACCTGCCGCCGAGAATAGTAGGGAATCACTATATGAGATTCAATTTCAAGCTGCTTTAGGTGGTAATTGGAACCAAGATAATCCCGGAGGTGGTGAACACACTTTCCGTGCGGTAGAGTATGCTTTTGCGAGCTTTAATAATGTTCGTCCTAAGCAGTCTTTTGCTGATCGCTTTGAACTAGGGGACCCACGCTATGAGCAGACTTTCTACGACGACGGCGTGGCTTTTTTCCAAGGTACTTACACCCGAGAGCAATTTGGTGGTCTCATTGCCTGGCGTAAATATCAGAATTACGACATTCGAAGCGATGGTCGGCAAGACTCAGGGATTAACTTTCGTTTGATGCGCTACGCTGACGTGTTGCTGATGGCTGCCGAAGCAAAGTTGAATAACAACAAGCCAATTTCTGAAGTACTGGGATTGGTAAATCAGGTACGCCAACGGGCAATTGCTCAGAAGACAAACCCAAATATAGAGTTGTATATGTCCCGTACGCTGGATAATGTACTAGAATTATACCCTACGGCGGCCTATCCGGCAGATACACGTGATCAAGTGATGACAATCATCATGCACGAACGTGAGGTTGAGCTAGCTGGAGAGCAGCATCGCTACAATGATTTACGACGTTGGGGATTGGATGATGATGCCGCTCTTGCAGATAATAAGCCTTATGACGAACGCTTTCGTTTATGGCCAATCCCACTACAAGAGCTGGAAACAAACCCTAATATCAATCAGGCCGATCAAAATCCTGGATATTAATTATTTGTCAGCCCAGCATGGTTGGGCTGATAACTTTTTTCAACCCCATTTCAAATTTTTATACTAAACGAATGATACGAACATATTCGAAAATAAGTAGTGCACTACTATTTCTACTAGTAATCTTTACCGCTTGCCAAGAAGACGTTGAGGTACGCGATAAGAACGGCTCAGGCGTAATAACGGTAATGAATTCTATGGAAAGCGAAGGTAAGTTTTCCACATTTTATGATGCGATTGGTGCTAATGGATTACGAGTTTCTGATACCTATAATGGCAGTGGCCCCTCGTATGAATACACGATTTTTGCCCCAACCAATACCGCTTTTGAAAGCTTTTTGGCTCAGTATGACACTTATGAAGCCTTAGGTGATATTCCTGATAATTTGCTTCAAAGTTTAGTTGAATACCATATTGTAGCAGGTAGCTTGAGCGCATCTGCTCTTGACGGAACCACCCAGACCACGGTGCAAGGAGGAGAAATTAATGTGAATGGCACTGCAGTAGCGGGGGCAAACAATACTGTGAACGTAGCACTGGCCGATCGAGAAGCCCGCAACGGTTTTTTACATGAGCTAGATGCAGTGCTAATTCCCCCTACTTTTCCGACGCAAACTATTTTGGGTATTGCCGCTGGTGGGGACGATTTTACGAGTTTAGTGGCCGCAGTAAGCCGCTTTCCGGATTTGGTAGATGCAATTGATGGTGGTAGTGGTGCATTCACTGTTATGGCCCCTACTAATGCCGCGTTTACTGCTTTTCTTGCTAGTCAAGGATTTGCTTCGCTAGATGATGTGCCTGACCCGTTATTACGAACAATAGTGTAATACCACGTTATTCCGGTAGTCGTTGGCTCAGATTATATTTTTGTGTCGCAAACTACTTTAAGCGGTTAAGTATTAGACTTACCCGACGATACCGATATCATCGCAGCTGCTGATGTAGCCGCTACTAACGGACTAGTACATGTAATCAGCGAAGTGCTGGTTCCCCCTAGTTTAAGTTCTGTGGCCGGAGTAGTTCTAACTGATCCTAACTTTAGTACGTTAGCTGCTGCTTTAGTAGACAAGAATTTAATTACTCCATTAAGTGTTGGGGCACGTACTCTATTTGCCCCTAACAATGCAGCCTTTGCGGCGGCTGGTATTACTGATCCAACGGCGGTCAGTGATGCTATTTTAACGTATCATGTTTTAGGCGATTCGGTACCATCAACAGCTATTATGGCTGGGTTTGCCCTAACCTTGAACGGCGCATCGGTGGTGCTAGATACTGATGGTGGCGTTACTGTAAATGATGTGGCCGTAGTAATGGCAGATATTTCAGGTAATAATGGATATATTCACGAGATTGGGGGTATCCTTACTCCTCCTGAAAGTAATATTGTAGAGTTAGCATTAGCTACCCCTGAGCTATCTACTTTAGTAGCCGCTTTACAAAAAACTGGATTGGATACTGTACTAGTTGAGGGTGGCCCTTATACTGTATTTGCCCCCACTAATGCAGCATTTGCTGCCGCAGGGGTTGATGTTGATGCAACTGCCGGGGAGCTTTTACGGCCAATACTTCTTTACCACGTTCTGGGTGGCCGGGTACTTTCTAGCGATTTACCTAATGGTGAGGTAGAAATGTTATCAGGGGAAACGATAAACGTAAACAATGCCGTATTTACCGTGTCTACTGGAAGTGGCCAATCAGTAGATTTGACGATGAACAGTACACTCAATGTCCAGGCTACAGATGGAATAGTACATATTATAGATTCGGTGCTGTTACCGTAAAGACTAGCATTAAGACATAATAGAAGCCGTTTCGGGAATTTCCGGAGCGGTTTTCTTTTTTAACTCATAGCGGATTGATGTCTGGTCTTTCTGAAAGAAAAATACCATCGTATCGACTACCCATGTAAGCACCCCAAGAAACTTGGTCAGGTATGTATATTTGTTTTTCTAAGCGGTGGACGTTTAGTTGGGCGGGGTGATCACTATCATTATTTCTAACTCGGGTGACGCAGTAGATTATATCTACCCAACCATCATCATCAGCGTCGCCAACCCAGGGAGTAGAAGAAAAGTTAATGCCTTCCTGAGGGTTATGAAAGCGAAACACTTCTTTTTGATGAAAATCAAAAACTACTAAGCGGTTTAAAGGGACTTTAGATTCAAATTTTTCTTCTACGTAATTCGTGCTCATCAGCACATCGTCGTAACCATCTTTGTTGATATCTATTACTACTGGAGAGGCGTATTGGAAGCGACCTAAAGTATCTTCGTAAAGAATATTACCATTGCGCCCGTCTATCATAAACTGAATAGGATCGCGTAAAGTAGGCCACTGACCTTTTCCGTAATTAGCAAAAAAATCCGGAATATCATCTTCTGTAAAGTAGCCTACTGCGGGAGTAGTGTAGGCTTCAGCATTAGGAATAACTCTTTCCCAAAGTGGTAAGTTGGTCTTACCATCAAGTGCCAACATTCGTCCGTCAACGGAACTAACGACAATATCTAGGTTTCCATCCAGGGTTATATCTACTAAAACGGGTGGGGCAATAAATCCTTTATCCGAACCAGAGACTAGAAGTACAGATTGACTCAAATCCTCATTCATAATGTCGGCCAGTGATGTTCGGTACAGCCCACCACCAATCGTTTCGCCGCCCGTACCAAAGATTACGTCTAGAGCACCGTTGTTGTCTAGGTCAGCTATCACCGCTGATAAATAGGTTTCCTTGCTGTCGGGAACTTCAGCTTTAGCTAGTAGTTTTCCACTGTAGCTACTGACCACCATCAAAAGGCCGGGAGGACGATTAGGGTCATTAGGTTCGGCCAGATAATCTCCTCCGTTAGCTACTAACAAATCTTCAATACCATCTTGATCCTGGTCAGGAATACGCTGCGGATTGTAAAAATTGTAAAGACCAGCGGTTGTTCCCGGATCGAGTGAATCACCTGCTTGATAAAACTCCCACAAAATTTCCCCACTTTCACCATTAATAGCCATAAGTTCGGCACTTCGCCCGCCAATAAAAATATCATCAATACCATCTTGGGTAACATCCAGTAGCATTGCAGAGCCAACAATCTGATCTCGAGCTGCTACCTGCCACAGAAGTTTACCGTCTTGACCATCCAAGGCAATCACCGCCGTATCAGTAGGGTGAAGTTCTCGTTGTCCGGTACCTAGCACAATATCCAGTACGCCATCATCCGTCAGATCAGTAAGACGAACGGAAGAAGTAGTTCCGATACTAGGTAATTGGGTATTCCACAGCGTAATATCCGGTGAGCGATAGTATTGAATAGCTCCCACTATCAAGACAATTATGGCAATAGCTCCGCCTATAAGAATCCACTTTTTCATGGTAATGATGTAGTATGTTGATGAGTGGAATGCAATTGCTTAAAGTCTAATTTATTCAACCTAAGCTGATGAGTGTTTTCCTCTCCCTCAGTAATCTGGTAAAACGTATTCACCGAAAGATTAGTGAAAGTCTGCTGTTCAGAATTAGGCCAATGAATAGTAACTTCTTTAAGATTATCGGCGTTTCCTAACCCAACTTCTATACGTAAAGTAGATGCCCCGAAGCTCCCCCCCGAAGTAACTTCTCGGTAAATCTTTCGGTCAACTCCATGTTCTTCAACGGTCAGTGTTACCTTGGTTCCGATAGCTGACCGATTAGACTGCGTACCTATTAACTGTAAGGTCACCCACCTATGTTCCTCTTGATAAGGGTTTTCAAAGAAAGCGTTCTGAAAAACATCGCCTTCGTAAGCTCCTCCCATCGACATCAGTATATCCTGATCGCCATCATTATCAATATCAGAGAAAGCAACTGCGTGGCCTTTCTGCAAGTGCCCCATTCCGGTAGCCGTGGTTACATCCTGAAAATACTCGCCTTGAGCGTTTCGAAACACTCGATTAGGCATAACAGACCCAAGCATAGGGTCACCGGTGCCTAAGTACATATCCAACCAGCCATCGTTATCCAGATCGCCGTAGTTGGCTCCCATGGCGTACAGAATTCGATCCAGATTAGTTTCTTCCGAAACATTGCTAAATGTGCCGTTTTGGTTATTCCGAAACAGTAATCCGGTTTGCGCATCATGGGATAGTCCCAGGTATTCAGCCGTAATGTCGGTGGTAATTACTCCGCCGTTACCCGGCCAGTAGCCCGCCGCAAAAATATCTAGCCATCCATCCTGATCGTAGTCCCAAAACCAAGTAGCAAACGTAGGGTTGAGACCACTCAGCTTAGCTTGCTGAGTAACATCTGAAAAGGAAAGCTTACCTGATTCATCCAGGCCGTTATTGTGAAACAGGTAGTTGGATTGTTGCTCGCTCCCCCCCGTGGTAGAAACGTATAAATCGGGCCAACCATCGTTGTTAAAGTCTCCCGAGGTAACGCCTTTCACTACGTTAGAAAGAATCTGAAAACTCTCTTTGCTTACGCTTACTCCCGCTCCCAAAGCTACTTCGCGAAAAGTGCCATCCTGATTGCTAAGGTATAATTCACAAGGATGAAAAGATTGCGAACCGATTGTCTCGTTACCAATGAAGACATCTAGCCAGCCATCGCGGTTAAAATCATTCCAGGTAGCCGTTTGCGTAGGATGAAATGATAAAATATTTGCAGCGATGGTCACGTCGGTAAAAGTACCATCGCCGTTATTTTTTAGCAGTGAATTAGGATGTTGACCATATTCTTGGAGCCAGGCACCCCGCAGAACTAATACATCCAACCAACCATCATTGTTATAGTCGGCTTGAACCAGGTTTAATCCTCCGAAAAGACCAGTCAAATTAGCCTCTTCTGTTTGTTCGTTGAAAGAGCCGTCAGCATTATTCACGAAAAAACGTATCGGAGCATCTTGTCCCCACTCCGAGATCAAAATATCCAAGTAACCATCATTGGTAAAATCATCTACTACTAGTCCCCCCGAACGCCCCCGGAAGTCGAAGCCAATTCGATGTGCAATATCGGGAAACTCTTTCATAAGGTACACCGCCTGAAAAGCCGAATCGGGAGTCAACCATTCGGATGGAACCCCATCGGGATGTTCACCTAGCGTCATGTAGGCAACATTCAGCAGCCAGCGGGCACTCAGGTTATTCGGTTGTTGCCGAAGTATCTCTTCGTACTCCTCAATGGCTAGTCGGGACCCCTGAGGCAATTGATGAAACCCAGCTGCTTGAATAGGGAAGAGGCAGGAAGCTGCGGTATGATTAAGTATGCAATTTTCCTGCTCGCCCAGGCGAAGATAGCTTAGTGCTAAATACGAAGCGAGTTTATCTAGTTCGGGCGCGGTAAGCAGACCGGCCAACTTTCCTTCTTCTTTTAGTTTTGTCAGCCTCTTTAGTTCCTCAGCAGTTAGTTCCGAGTCACCCCGTCGGAGTAAATCCAGTGCTCGATAATACTGATAAGCATAGTTATCGGGCTCTTTAAGAAGAAGACTGTCGTAATACTGAATTCGGCTATCGTTAGCGTACATATTTTCGGAATTATCAACTAAGGCTTGGGTTTCCTGGAGCAGATGAAGCATAGTATTGTGGCTGCGATCTTCCAACGAAGAATTGCAACTTACGGCTACTTGCATTAGGCATATAAGCCAGTACATTTTTACTTACGATAAAAGAAATCGGGACATACCAAATGGCCTTTCAATAGCGAGCTAATTTA
>CAKZYJ010000295.1 GCA_937884755.1 uncultured Flammeovirgaceae bacterium | reverse complement strand
TCAGTAAACCGAAGTTCGGGAAACGGAAATTGCCCATCGGGCACCGTAGGCAGTACCACTCCCTCCCGTGGCTCGGGACGGAAACCGCCCTCTCGAAAGGAACGATCTAGTAACCGATACTTCGCTCCTACTTTGACAGTAGAAAAATTGTCCCTGGCTACTGGGAATTCCAGATTGAGCGCAGCGGTAGTGTTAGATTCCTCAGTGAAGCGAGGTTCAAACTCTACCCGATTAAATTCCATCGGAGCATCTAAACCGAAAGCGGTATTGGACGAAAGGGCATCTTGCCCTGCTCGGTCTAGGGTAGCCAGCACCGGATTATCCCGGCGATAGCGCCATTCGGTACGATCCGGCAAATCTTCTTCTCCTATTGAATACGAAGCCGAGTAGTCTAACTTTATCTGGTTAAACTGATGCTCGCCTTTCAACATGGTAAAAATGAGTTCCTGATCTTCAATGCGGTTGCGGGTTCGGCGTTCTTCCCGCTCGTTATCCCAGGTGTAGCGAGCCTGTAAGCGAATCTCGTCATCAGTATAACGGTTGTAATTGGTAGTTAATGTCCACTTATTGGTGCTGTTCAGCCGATAATCGATATTACCGACCAACCCGTAGCGTTCCCGATTCACATCGTAGTCGGTAGTGCGGCGACGTCTCAGCACATTTTCTTCAATATCTAGGAAGCGACGAGAGTTGAACAGACTGCCTCGGTCAGTGTTAAAATAACTTCCCGCGACTAGCACTCCGAGTTTGTCGTCGAGCAATCGTTTACCGCCTACCCCATAGAAGGAAAGAATGTCACGACCGAAAGTCTCGTATTCCGACGCTTGTTGATTCAGTCCATAGCCTGCGTAGAGTTCTAATTCTTCATCCCGGTTCGCTTCGCGCAGCTTAAAGTCAATCATTCCTCCAATGGCATCGGCTTCCATATCGGGAGTGAGTGCCTTGCTGACCGTAATGGTTTGGATGAGATACGATTGTACTAAGTCCAATCCAACCGCCCGCCCAGCATCGGGTTCTATACTGGGCATCCGTTGCCCATTAATGGTAAGCGAATTAAATTGCTCAGGCACTCCCCGAATCTGTACAAATTCGCCTTCCCCCTGGTCGCGGGTGATTGAAATACCGGGTAGACGCTGCACGGTTTCGGCAGCACTTACGTCGGGATAGCGGGAGAACTGCTCCACGTCTACTACATTGACAATGTTGGGAGATAATTTCTGAATGTTTAGGGCTTTGGCTTGGCCGCGGGTAAGTTGTCCGTAGACCACCACGTCGTCTAATTGGGCGGCATCGGCTTGCAGGTCAATGTTTAACTCCAATGGCTCATCGTTTACGTTGATGGTCATTTTTTTGCCCTGATAACCGACGTAAGAGATTAGAAGTGTATGTTCACCTTCGGGTAAACCTAGGCTAAAGCGGCCTTCGGCATTGGTATTGGTGCCCTGGTTGGTACTTTCTACCCCTACACTCGCAAATGGTAAAATGTACCCCGAAGCATCAGTCACTACTCCGCTGACAATGCGAATGGGATTGGACTCAAAAGATTGTCCTTGTACGCGGAGTGCTAAAAAGCAGATGTTCCATATAACTAAAAGCGTGGGGTAAAATTTCATGGTTTGGGTTGGCTAGTACTTACAGGTGAAGGTACCTACCCAACATTATCTGAGTGTGAAGGAATTGTTATTTTATCGTCAAACAGCGGCTCTTACAATTCTTTTCTTAACAATTTCGTAACCTATAATCGCTCTGGAGTTCACTGGCTAATTGATAGTTTTGACTTTTGCACCTATATGAAAAGCCACAACATGAAACACCTATTACACAGCTTTTCTTTAATCTCTAGTTATTGGGATAGGTGAAATCCCACGTCCCGGCGGGGAACCGCTTTAGGCGGCAACCGACGGTCGGCCCCGTTTAGTACCTTTGTGAGATGTCAAACTATCGAAAGGGCTCTCACACTCGCTATGATCTAAAGATACACATTGTTTGGATTACCAAATATAGAAAACCTGTTTTGCGCGGTATGATCGCCAAACGGGTGCGAGAACTTATACGAGAAATATGTTTAGCCAATGAGATACAAATTATTAAGGGGCATGTATCAAAAGATCATATTCACCGCCCGGCGGCCCAGTTGCTGATTAGCTATCCACCACGGTTGTCAGTAGCAAAAATAGCGCAGTATCTGAAAGGTAAAACATCCCGGAAGCTGCTTCAAGAATTCACCGAAATCAAAAAGCAATTTTGGGGGCAAGATGTTTGGGCAAGGGGTTATTTTGCGGTCAGTACGGGCAATGTAACCGATAAAGTGATTGAGCAATATATTGAGAACCAAGGTAAGGAGCCACCTGATGAAGACTTCAAAATACATGACGAGCCATAGGCTTCAGTCGGCTTTAGACGAATTTAAATCTACCGGGCTTTCAGCCGGTATGTAGTTTAATCTTTTTCCAATGACTGATTCCATACGTCATTTTGTCAAGCAAGTAGCTATTAACTTTATGACAATATGCGCTTTTCTTCCGCTCGCCATTCGGGAATGAGCGACTTTAAAAAACAAACAGCAGTACTTGTAAAGCCGATTAAAAGCATTACGCCAGATACAGTGAAGAATACGTGGGCGTTGGCAATTTGACGCTCCATATCAGCTTTGCCTGAAACTCATTGTGTCAGCTCGACAATCTGTTCTACTAGGCTCATTCCAATAACAATCGTGACCACATTGAATAGTAGATGAAAAATACCGGTACGTAGGAATATATAAACAGCACTAGTCCTCCAATGAATTTCAAACTTAGGTTCAATCAATAGTTACCAATCTACCTTCTATCACTGAAAAAATAGTCTAACAAAAATAACGCAGGGAAAGCTACAGAATAAGGCTTGCTGACTGATCTGAATAGAAATTGAGAAATGATTATGTTTCTGTTAAGAAAGCTCAATTTGAGAATTTCAGCAGCATCTATGTCATAACCTGTACTTGGAGCATTTGAGTAATGTGGCAGAGCAAATAAACGGATTACTCATGTAGCCCCTTTTCTCGCAAGTACGTAAGCAGTGCTTCCGGGCGATCGGTCATAATAGCATTGGCTCCGTGATTGACCAGCCAGCCCCAGGAAGCATCAGCGCCCTCTAGCAACATCATTTCATCGGTATGACCCGCACACAATTCATCCCAAAGGGCAATTGCCAACACCGTAATTTTATCTCGGTTCATCTGCGGAATGGCTTGGAATACCGGAGAGGATTCCTGGTCAAAAATCATCTCATAAGCGATGGGGGATAGCTGTTGGTTATAGTCTGCAATATACTGCGGAATATCCGGAAGGTCGTACCAAACTTTGGGCATGTAGATAATGGAATCCATTAAGCTTCCGTATTTTATTCGTATTACATCTACTGGATCATTGCCCTTAAAAATAGCGTGGTCAACAGTTCCGGTTTCTACCAGTACTTCGTAAGCTTCGCGCACGGTCTCGCCTTCAGTTTTGTCCAGGTTGATCATAATCTTTCCCTTCGCCAGATCCATGATTTCGGTAAGCGTAGGAACCTGCTGTCGTGACCCTTTTACCCCACAGGCATTTTTCAACCGAAACTCCTTAATTTCAGCTAAGGTTAAATCACTCACGTTTCCACTTCCGGTAGTGGTTCGGTCTACCGTTAAGTCGTGCATAGCGACCAGGTGCCCGTCTTTGGTAAGTCGCACATCAATCTCTACGATGTCTACACCCAGATCAATACAGCGTTGAATAGCCAGCAGTGAGTTTTCAGGAGCATGCCGCCAGTCACCCCGATGCGACACTACGAGTACGTAATCATCTGAGGGGTTCTGTAAATGACGTAGTACCTCCTCTGCCTGTGTGGGTGCTTCTTCCGAAATAGAAGAGAGGGAGGCAGTCAGTGACTGCCCCCATCCGGGTAAAACGAAAAACCAGAAAACAAGAACGCTCAAGTAGGTTTTTATAATATTCATGGTGCTAGTATCCTAGGTTCTGGGTGATAGCGGGGTCGGTATCAATCTGGCTCTGCGGAATCGGCATGAGTAAGTCATTTTCGTCAATCCGAGTGCTGCGACCTTGCTCGGTAAACCAGGCGTTCATTACCGGGATAGCCTGATTAGTTCGTAGCAAATCAAACCAACGGTGACCTTCGGAGATTAGCTCAAACCGCCGCTCGAGAGCGATAGCCTCCCGAATATCAGTTTGATTATTGGCTACGGCGTTGGGTAAGCCAGCCCGGTTACGGACAGCATTCAGATTTTCTAAGGCAGCTTGGGTATTTCCGGTTTCATTCTGGGCTTCGGCCAACATAAGCAACACATCGGCATAACGGAGTACAATAAAGTTGCTACCACCATCTCGAGGATCGGTAGTAGGTTCTTTGTACTTCCTACTGAAAGGAATTCCTTCATCCGTAGTCCCTAAAAAAGCGTCAAATCGTAAATCACTTTGATCAAACAGATTGTATAAGCTCACAGTAGGTAAGCTGTGTCCTTTAGCGCCGTTCACGGTACCTGAGGGAGCAGTTTGCTGAAATAAATCGCTTCCCTCACTATTTCCGTTTAATCCGCTCTCAAACTGAACAGCAAAAATAATTTCTTCATTATTTTCGTTTTCCAGTGTAAAAATATCCGCAGGATTAGCAACCAAAGTGTGTTTTCCGGAAGCTTTCACCGCACTCAAGTGATTGGTAGCTTCGCCATAATTACCTAGCGTCAGATGCACCTTACCCAATAGTGATTGAGCAGCTATTTGAGTTACTCGCCCGGCCTCAGATTGGTTTTCAGGAAGTACAGTGATAGCTTCGTCCAAATCGGTAATAATACGAGTGTATACATCAGTCGTTGGAGTTCGTTCCTGTCCGAAGAAATCGTTAGGGTTGCTCGTTTCTTCAATGACCAAAGGAACATCTCCGTAGAGCCGCACCAGGTTGTAGTAGAGCTACGCGCGGAGATTTTTCATCTCACCTACGCGGGAGCGCTTAACGCTTTCTTCTTCTAAATCAATTTCATCAATTCGGTTCAGTACAGTGTTCGCTCGTTGGATACCTCGGTAAGAATCTCGCCACAAGTTGGTGATCACCGGATTTTCGGTGACCGTTGTGAATTCATCCAGTTGTCCGTAACGTCCACCGTCGTTGGCTGGAACTTCATCAAAGGTGTTATCCGAAGGAATTTCACCAATAATTGGGATGTATACTCCGTATAGATTGAAACTCTGAAGGGTAGCGTACACCCCATTAACTGCCGACTCAATTTCTACTTCGGTTTGAAAAAAGTTATCCGCTGACTTGTCGGTAATGGGCGACTGGAACAATTCGTCTTCGCAGGCAGTGAAACCTACGACTGAGATAGCAAGAATGATATAAATGAGTATCGTTTTCATGATTTGTTACTTTAAAGTGATGTTAGCACCAATAAGAAAAGTTTTGGCAATAGGAAAGTTATCCCGCGCATATCCCGCTCGTAAAGCCATTTCATCTCGGTCGGTGGTAGAAGCATCCGGGTTAAAGCCTTCGTACTCGGTAATCGTGAATAAGTTGTTTGCCGTAACGTATAGGCGTAGATTCTCTAAACCAAAGCGAGAGATTAGTTCGGG
>CAKZYJ010000294.1 GCA_937884755.1 uncultured Flammeovirgaceae bacterium | reverse complement strand
AAAAGTACGCTTCCTGGCGGGAAACTGGCGGCTTAAATGACGGACAATATGTGCCAATTCTACGGTCAGCCGATGGGTATTTGCTGGTAGCCGAGGCTAAATTCCGCTCGGGTCATTACGGTGAGACAGAACTCAATGCAGTACGTCAGCGGGCGGGCTTGTCGCCCATCACCGGGGCAACAATGGATGATATTATTCACGAACGACGGGTGGAGTTGGCGGGAGAAAACCAACGTCATCAAGACCTCATTCGCTGGGATAAAGCGGGACTGGTAGACATCGTAGCGATCTACGCGGAAGACCGGGGAACGTTCGATCCATCACGAAATTTTCAGCGGCCTAAGCACTATTTATTCGCCATTCCCCAACGGGAAATCGATTTGAGCAACGGGGTGCTAGAACAAAACCCAGACTATTAAGTACTTGATTGAAGCTTCTGCGGTCTTTCCCCGGATCTGTTCCAGGGAGAACACCTTTTGTCTTCAGAAGTTGGTAAATGTACATCTACCCCATTATGAAATATGTGCTTCTGCTAACGCTATTATTGTCGGTCTCGTGCCAGTCTGATCATGCAGAAACTATTATCGGGCAGTGGCAAGTTGACTCGGTGGCTACCTTTTACAACGGGTTTACGTACCGTAGCCCCGCCCAGCACTGGAACGAAACGTATCGTTATGACTCCACGCAAGTAACGATGAAACGCTCCGAGGGTAGCCAGACCTTACCGTACTACATTGAGAAGGATACGCTATATTATCTGGATCAACTGCGTTCGCCGCTAAGCCAATTTACGATTGTCCGGTTGTCTAATGAGCAGATGATCTTGATGAAAGAAAAAACACCCCTCTGGCAAGGCGGTGAGCAAACGCGCTACGAAATCCGCTATTTTTCCCGCACCAATGATTCACCGTTAACGACGCGCGTTTCTCCCTGAATGTTGGTTATTTGTACTGAAGTCACGGCTTGGGGTACTGGCAGATGTGCTGAAGACTGACTAAGGTAGCCCTGCCCTTGGTATCGTTCTCTTTTTTCAGTGCGTCCATCAGCATAGGTAAGCCGCGCATAGGCATCATCAGCCTGCCAGGGTATAGTTTGAATAGGTAAATTTTGCGCTAGCTCGTAACTCAGTAAAGGATCATTATTTTGGGTTACTAAATACCAAGGCTTACCGTCAACTCGGGAAAGGCGAGCGATAGACTTAGCATCTCCGGTTACCCAAAAGCCACTTTGAGCAGAAGGGACAACTGCGAAGTTTCCGTTACCATCACCCCACAAACAAAGCCCAGTGAAGGCATCGTAGCGTCCGGTGCGCACTTCGGTAGCGTAAGAATTTCCTACCAGCAGAACATCCAAGTAAGCATCTTTATTGAAGTAGCCTACTTCCATCCCGAAGACTGGGGCGAGCTGGGCTTCGGTGGGTAGCCGATGAACGGCGAACTGAAAATCTCCCAGATTCTCCAGATAACAGCTTTCCAGAAGAGTAGCCTCTAGCACCATTGCTTCCCGTAATTGAGCAGGCGAAAATACATCCTCTAATTCAGCCTGAGCGTAGTCATGGTAACTGGTGAATTGACTTTTTAGCTGAGTAATCTGATGTAGCATATCATCCCGAGGGGCAACAGGAAAACGCTTGTTTTCAGTTGATGGATTACTCAGAATAGCATCAACCGTTTGATCTTGATTAAAATCATCTACGTAGAGTTGCAGTGGGGCTTGTTCAGTAGCAGTATAGGGCGAATTCAACCCCAGGTTACCCGCCAGATAATCCGTATCCCCATCTTGGTCAAAATCTCCGCCTACCAAACTGTTCCACCAGCCTTGAGCAGAAGAAACGGTATCCTGATAAAAAAATGAAACCTTCGCTTTCTCAAAATGTCCACCCGTATTTTTAAACACAGTGGGCGACATCCACTCACCTACCACCATCAAATCCACCTGGTGGTCATTATTGACATCCGTCCAAAGGGCGGAAGTGACCATGCCTATACCAGCCAGATCAGGGGTTTTTGCGAGAGTCACATCCACAAAAGTGCCTTGCTGATTTTCCAGCAGGTAACTTCGTCCGGGCAGAGGAAACTGCTGGGGCAGATTTCGCCCGCCAACAAACACATCCAGATCCCCGTCTTGGTCGAAATCATGGGCACTAATGCTCCCACCGGGCGTAGTCAATTTCGGTAAAGCATCCGTAGCTAGCGTGAAGTTGCCTTGTCCATCATTGGTGTACAGACGATCCTGGTAGTAGGGTGAGTCCGCTTGAAACTCATTACCTCCGCTTACCACGTACAAGTCTTGATCACCATCCTGATCCGCATCAAAAAACAAAGCTCCGTGATCTTCGGCAAAGGCTGTGCTATCCAGGTCCAAAGGGCGAGAAATAAAACTCTCGTCTGGTTGCTGGATAAACACATGACCCGACTGGCGGAAAGCCCCGCCAACGAAAAAATCCTCCCACCCATCCCCGTTCACATCACCGAGGGCCAATCCCGGCCCTTGTTGGGAGTACTTATGCGGTAGTAAGGGCTGTAGGGCAAAATCGTTGTAGTGTGGCTCTTGATGCTGGAAGTCTAGACCAAAAGAAGGGCTAGATTTTTGAAAGAGATTTCTTTGGGTACCTAAGGGAGCTTTTTCTTCCATACGAGAAGCGTCTTGATAATGAACGACTACCTGCTGGTCAGCAGGAATATTCCGCAGCGTTTGACGCTGACCATCCGGCCAGCGGATGAATAACGAATCAACCGCGGCTT
>CAKZYJ010000293.1 GCA_937884755.1 uncultured Flammeovirgaceae bacterium | reverse complement strand
CAGGCCAAGCAGGTCTGCCTGATCGGGGTAAGTAAAAAAGCCAAGCGGTTATTCTTTGTCCAAAAGTACACCAATAGTGCTTTTATCGCCGAAGGTCGCCGTAAGTATCAATTCCTACTACACCGCATCCAGGAACTGGACATGTACGAATCCATCTACTATTCCCGCAATGCGGGGCAAAAGCCTGCGCGGCGCGGGTGGAAGGTACGAAACGCATAGACCATTACCATTCACCCTAGACCATTCCGCACCCTTCACCGTTCCACGGCGGCCCTCTACCCGCGCCGCGTAGGCATTTACCTTTCAACCCTTAAGAATTATGGAAAAATATATTCACAACTTCTTTGAGAAGATCGCGGCTAGCCTGTTCACACTGCCCCCGATCATGATCGGCATGTTTGCCATGTATGCCTATCTGGTATACGAAAGTCAGGCACTGCTGATTACGCAGCTACCTGCTACGATGATAGGCTGGCAACGGGAAATCGCTGCTTGGTTCTTATCAGTAGCCATTCATCTGACGATTCTTACTACCGCGGCGAACAGCAAACTCGTGCATCAGGCTTTTCCGGTACTCTTTGCCCTGGCCGGGTACTTCATTACGACCCTGTTTTTTGATGCCTGGAATTTTGCCAAGCTGCCCAAAGACATCTTTGTCAGCCAACTCTTCAGCCTCTTGATTGCTGTGATCAATTACCTGTTTGTCTATCTGTTTGTAGGTAAATGGAAAGAGATGAAGGGGGAACAGGCGTTAATGAAGACTTTGCAACTGGCTGAACAACATTCTCAACATCTTAGCGCGGAACTCGAGAAGGCGAGTGAAACTCAAAAAACACTACGGGAGCAGTTAACCAAACAACAAACCGAGCTGACCGAAAGTAAGCAAGCCCTCATCAAGCTACAGCAACAGTCGACCAAGCAACAGCGCCTACACCAGGAAGAGCTGCAACTGGTGGCTCAAAACCGGCTGTGCCTGACCTGCGGCCACCAGGCCCAAAGCCGCCATCAACTTTCCCGCTATAAACGGGATTGCTCACAGTGCATTCGGCAGCGTG
Organism: uncultured Flammeovirgaceae bacterium; assembly: GCA_937884755.1. Taxonomy (GTDB): domain Bacteria; phylum Bacteroidota; class Bacteroidia; order Cytophagales; family Cyclobacteriaceae; genus Tunicatimonas. The sequence goes on along the minus strand of CAKZYJ010000293.1, from coordinate 1,760 downwards.
AGCAGCAATCTAAAGCTTTGCCCTCAGCCAATGGTCAGACTTCGTAGCTCGAGCCTTCAATTAAATTGAATTATGGCTGTTACAGAGATTAAATCCCAGGTTCGTCAAAGCACCCGACGAAAACGACAATCTCCTTAACGATAGTCAGCACCCGTGAGACTCTGAAGAACGGACTGCTGCCAGGTTGTGAGTTGCTGCTCGAGATTTTCAGCGATCTCCGGCTGGCTATCGATTAGATTATGCTGCTCAGTGGGATCGCTGAGTAGATCAAACAATTCATTGCCAGATTCCGGCCCTTGTCCATCGATGACCAGTTTATAGCGGTTGTCCAGGATGGCTCGCTCCCCGGTATAATCTTCCTCGGTGATGGTAGGGTGGTGAAAATTTCGGAAGCTACGCGTATATTGGCCGTTCATCATCTTAATAAGCGGCGTGGTTCCCTGCTGTAATTCGGGGTCAATGTAGGGTACCGTATCGGTATTGATTATGTGGCTGGTTTCAAAGTCCCAGAAACAAATAGGGGCGGGCCTTTCATCCATCTCTCCTCGGATGAGGGGCATCAAACTAATGCCGTCTATCGGACGATCGGGGAGGGGTTGTCCGGTCAGTTCAGCCAGGGTGGGAAGCATATCGCTGGTGACCGCATTTACCTCAGTAGTACGGCCCGAGGGTATTCCCTGAGGCCACTCAATAATACCGGGAACCCGAACCCCGCCTTCGTACATCATGGCTTTCTGCCCTCGCAGTGAGGGGTTAAATAGTCCACTCGGCGGCACTCCATTATCCCCGCAGTACCAGAGCAGGGTGTTTTGCCGTAAACCCTGCTCATCCAAGAACCGACGAAGTTGACCAATGGCCCGGTCCATGGCCGTAATCTCGGCATAGCGTTGCTGCAATACCGAGTCTAACGGATGCTGCACCGGCCGGCCGGTTACCATCGAGGTGAGGGTCACGTATGCTTGGGAGAGGCTATCGGGTAAATCTTCGTATAGTGCCAGGTCTTCCTCCAGGCCGCTGTAGGGTTCGTGGGGTGAGCCAAACCAAACAACAGCAAAAAAGGGTTTGTTCTCCTGTTGTGCTTCACTAATAAAACGGGTCGTCTCCTCAATGAGAATTTCCGAACTTTCCCCTTCAATTTTGAGGGGTTCTCCTCCATCCCGAGAGAGGATGGGATCAATTTCAAAGAAATTGTCGTGAGAAAGCCAGGTATCAAAATCCATCGCCCCCGGATTGGTGGGAGAAGCCGCCTTTACCGGTCCTAAGTGCCATTTGCCAAAGTGCCCACTAGTATAGCCTGCCTCTCGCAGTATCTGGGCAATGGAGATTTCCTCGGGACGGATAGACCAGTTGGGAGTAAATGTCCCGTAGCGATTCGGGTGACGGCCCGTGATCACACTTCCCCGGGTAGGGGAGCAAACGGGTGAAGCCGAATAAAAACGATCCAGGCGCAGCCCCGAGGCAGCCATCTCGTCCAGTACCGGTGTTTTTAAGTAAGCATGGCCATTGTAAGCAGTTTCTTCCCACCCGTGATCATCACCCATCAGTAAAATGATGTTAGGTGGCCGTTCGGTGATTGCTTTTTCTGGGGTGCAGCCCACGAAAAAGGTGCAGATCAGTACTAAAGAAAAGAGTAAAGTAGGTAGATCGTTCATAGTAATGAGGTTGGGCTATTGACTAGCGATCAGAAGTCTTGCCCTCAGCCGATGGTCAGACTTCGTAGAACAAGCTAGCTATTAATTCGTAGATCTCATAAAAATGGT